>CBFHXE010000001.1:0-39387 GCA_965659715.1 uncultured Paracoccaceae bacterium
TTATTGGGGATATTCCTCCACAACTGATTGCGCTTATGCGTACCAATATTAATGTGCAAGAACTAACAGTTCAGGCCTTGCTGACGGAAAATCGGGATTTTATTTATCACGCGGCAATGTTGGACCCGCATACTGCGGCTGAATTAGACCTTGATCAAATCCGCAGCCTTGTCGATGAGCTGCTCATAGAACATTCAAATTGGTTACCGAAATGGCTTCAGGATACGAGGGCGGCATGAGTGGATTTGCGACATTTCATGATCTAAAGGATGCATCGGTTTTCATTACCGGTGGCGGTGCCGGGATCGGCGCTGCATTAACCGAAGGGTTCCTTGCGCAAGGATGCCGGGTGGCTTTTGTCCAACGGTCCGATGCAAGCCAGTTCGCGGAAGAAATGGGTGAGAAATATGGCCATGCCCCTATATTTTTACCTTGTGATATTACTGATGTCGCGGCTTTGCAAAAGGCGATGGAAATGGGGGCTGAGGCCAATGGTCCTTTTTCTGTTTTGGTAAACAATGCTGCAAATGATGCCCGGCATGAGCTTGAGGGGTTTTCAGTTGAGGCTTTTGATCAATCTATGGCGGTTAATCTAAGGCCGCATTTTTTCACCGCGCAAACAGCCGCACCGGCTATGAAAGAAATGGGCGGAGGATCAATAATTAATTTTTCCTCTATTTCTTATATGATGGGCAATGCAGGCTATCCCGCCTATGCAGCTTCAAAATCAGCTATCACAGGCCTCACCCGATCTTTGGCGCGCGAATTGGGACCTGACAATATTCGTGTCAATGCGCTGATGCCGGGTTGGGTTATGACACAGCGGCAAAAGGATCTTTGGGTGACAGAAGAAGGCCTTGAGCAACATCTGTCCCGTCAGTGCTTGAAAAGCCTCTTGTCACCCTCGGATATCGTGGATGCAACATTGTTTTTGGCCTCAAAGGCCAGCCAGATGATGACCGGACAGGCTATGGTTGTTGATGGCGGCGTTGTGGTGACAGGTTGATGAAGGATATGCGTGTATCTCAGCCAGACTGGCTTGCAGCCGATTGGGGGACATCCCGTCTTAGGATTTGGGGTATGCGTGCCAATGGAGAAGTGATCGGGCGGCAATTTGGCGATTGCGGCATGTCCCGTCTTGCAAAAATTGAATTTGAGGCGGAATTCATTAAGCTTGCAGACCCATTTCTGTCCAATGACAACACTTTGGATGTCATTTGTTGTGGCATGGCTGGTTCGCGGCAGGGGTGGGCAGAAGCCTCTTATGTTGGTGTTCCTTGCCGTCCCCCCGGGATAGCGCAAGCGGTGCAGGTTGAAACAGCTGATCCTCGGATAAACGTGTTTATTTTGCCTGGTATAAAGCAAAATACACCGGCAGATGTAATGCGCGGCGAAGAAACCCAAATCCGTGGGTTCATGGCCACAAACCCAGACTTTGATGGGGTAATTTGCTTGCCAGGGACCCATACGAAATGGGTACATGTAAGCGCTGGCGAAATTGTGAGCTTTCAAACGTTTATGACTGGCGAGTTGTTTTCTTTGCTCAGCAACGCTTCTGTTTTGCGCCACACAGTTCAATCTGACGGTTGGGATAAACATGCGTTTTTAGAAGCTGTTGACAGGTCCTTTAATCGTCCTAGCGCAGCTGCTGCGCATCTCTTTACCCTGCGCGCCGACGCCTTGCTGAATGACCCTTGTGAAAATGTGGCGCGCTCGCAGTTATCTGGCATTTTGATTGGAATTGAACTGGCCGCTGCCCGACCGTATTGGCTGGGTCAAAATCTGGCAGTTTTAGGATCGCATGAGATTGCAAATGCCTACCAACTGGCGCTTAAAGCGCAAGGGCTTGAGGTGATTATGGCGCAGTCGGAAGAAATGACGCTAGCAGGCTTGAAACACGCGCATTTCGCACTTCGGAGTGTGCCAAGAGATGCGTGAAATTATTGCAATTCTGCGCGGAATAACTCCGCCAGACTGTCTTGGCATAACCGAGGCGCTGATTGCAGCAGGTATTCATAAAATTGAAGTGCCTCTCAATTCGCCTGATCCATTTCAAAGTATATTGCGGATGTCGAAAACATTTGGCGGTGATGCGATCATTGGGGCAGGGACAGTACTCACAACCGAGGATGTAACCAGGCTGGCCGATATTGGAGCCAAAATGGTAGTGTCGCCAGATTGCAATCCTGAGGTCATCTCGGCAACAAAATCAGCAGGGCTGCTGTCCTATCCGGGATGCTTCACGGCCACAGAATGTTTCACCGCTTTGCGCTCTGGCGCGGATGGGCTTAAGATTTTTCCGGCCTCTCTGATGGGACCGAAGGGCCTGTCAGCCCTACGCGCCGTTTTGCCTCAAAATACTGCTATTTATGCTGTGGGTGGTGTTGGCCCTGATAACTTTTCTGACTGGCACAGCGCAGGCGTTACAGGATATGGGCTTGGGACAAATCTTTACATGCCCGGCATGGACAGCCAAACTCTTTTAAAGTGCGCTAAAGTGATAGTAAAAGCCTATGATGAGAGTGAGCAAGAATGACCGTTTTTGATCCAACCCCCTGCATGTTGGGCGAGGGACCGCTTTGGCACCCAACTTTGGGTCGTCTTTTTTGGTTCGATATTCTGTCCAAGAAATTGCATATGGCACATGAAGATGAAGTCACTGTTTGGGACTTTCCAGGCCATGTTTCAGCAGCAGGTTGGATCGATCAAAACAGCCTGCTCATCGCCAGTGAATCCGCGCTTGAAGTATTTGATATAACAACCGGGCGTACGGACCGTATTGTTGCGCTTGAAGCGGACAATCCCAAAACTCGTTCTAACGATGGACGCGCTGATCCTTGGGGCGGCTTTTGGATCGGTACCATGGCAAAAGATCATGAAAAACACGCTGGCGCCATCTACCGATATTTTCGCGGCGAGTTGCGCCAACTTCTGCCAAATATCTCAATCTCGAATGCCATTTGCTTTGCGCCTGATGGCAGTTATGTCTATTTTGCAGACACCCGATGTCAATCTATCCAAAAATGGAAATTGAACGAGGCGGATGGGTGGCCAGTGGGTGAACCAGAGCAGTTCATTGATCTGAGATCAGAGAAACTTAACCCGGACGGGGCCGTTGTTGATGCGGTGGGAAATATTTGGAATGCCCAGTGGGGTGCGCATCGGGTGGCGGTTTACGACCCAGAAGGAAACTTCCTTGATCAGATCACTTTTCCAGCCAGCCAAATATCTTGCCCAGCCTTTGGCGGCGCAGACTTATCAACATTGTTTGTCACCTCTGCGGCCATTGGTGTTCGTGAGCCATTGGCAGGACAAACATTTTTTCAAGCCACAGAAGCCTTAGGGCAGGCTGAGCATCAGGTCATCTTATGAGTTTGTCATGCAGCGTAGTTTAGGGACTTGTTATTATCCGGAACATTGGCCCAAAGAGATTTGGGCTAACGATGCCAAACGGATGGCTGATGCAGGGTTGACTTGGGTCCGTATTGGCGAATTTGCATGGAAAAGATTAGAACCTAGCGAGGGTGAGTTTGATTTTGGCTGGCTTGATGATGCCATAAATATATTGGGCAAAGCCGGCCTAAAAGTGGTTTTGGGCACGCCAACGGCCACGCCGCCGAAGTGGGTTTTGGATAAATATCCAGATATGCTGGCGGTAGATATCGAGGGCCGTCTGCGGCGGTTTGGGTCTCGCCGGCATTATTGTTTTAGCCATCAAGGCTATATCGAGCAGTGCCGTGATATTGTTACTAGATTGGCAAAGCGATATGGCGGTAACCCTTATGTGCAAGCATGGCAAATTGACAATGAATATGGCTGTCATGATACCTCGCTGTCATATTCCGACGCAGCGCGTAAGGGATTTCAAGAATGGTTGAGGGCAAAGTTCCCAAGTCAGAATAATAATGGCGATATTGAAGCGTTAAATAAGGCGTGGGGAAATGTTTTCTGGTCAATGGACTATGCCTATTTTGAAGATATTGATCTGCCTAATCTAACCGTGACCGAGCCAAATCCAGCGCATGTATTGGCGTTTCGGCATTATACCTCAGACCAAATTGTTGGCTTTAACCAAGCCCAGCTTGAGATTATTAAACACCATTCTCAGGCACCCGTAACCCATAACTACATGGGCCGCATTACCGATTTTGATCACTTCAAAGTGGGCTCTGAAATGGATTTCGCCAGTTGGGACAGCTACCCACTTGGCTTTTTAGAGGACCGTGTTGGCGCCACTGAGGAAGATCAAAAACATTATGCGCGCCAAGGTCACCCCGATTTTCAAGCTTTTCATCATGATCTCTACCGAGCCGTGGGCAAGGGCCGTTGGTGGGTTATGGAGCAACAGCCGGGTCCGGTAAACTGGGCGCCATACAACCCTGCACCGCTGGACGGCATGGTTCGGCTTTGGACATGGGAAGCTTTTGCCCATGGCGCAGAAGCGGTTTGTTTTTTCCGCTGGCGACAGGCCCCATTTGCGCAGGAACAAATGCATGCAGGTTTACTGCGTCCTGACAGCGTTGCAGCCACTGGATTGAAAGAGGCGCGAACAGTCGCCCAAGAATTGGTCTCGGCCCCAACGGTTGCGCCGCATCAAGCTGCGGTTGCGATTATTTTTGATTATGCCGCTGATGCTGCTTGGGATATTCAACCGCATGGCCAAAACCTAAGTTACTTCGGGCTGGTGTTTGATTGTTATTGTGCTTTGCGCAAGTTGGGACTTTCGATCGATTTTCTGTCTGCCGACACGCGTGATTTTAGCGCCTATAAGCTTGTGTTGGCACCCGGCATGATGCACATGCCAAATGATCTGAAACAAACACTAGCCGAGAGTGAAAGCCAAGTCATTCTGGGACCGCGCAGTGCTGCACGGGATATACATATGACAATCCCGACACCGCTTCCCCCTGATTTGCCCGGGCTTGATGTAAAAGTAACTGCAGTGCAAAGCCTGCGGCCTGATTTGCCGACGCTTCTGTCGAAGGCTGGGGCAATCATTGGCTATCAAGAAAGCTTGGAAAGCAGTGCAGAGGTCGTGCTATCATCAACAGATGGGCAAAAGGTTGCTGTTAAAAATAGCAATATGCTTTATCTTGGGGCGTGGTTGGACCAAGTAGGATTTATCAATTTCTTCGAAAGTTGCTGCACAGCAGTTGGGGTGTCCACAGTTCACATGCCCGACGGCGTGCGCCGCCGGTTAACTGGCCATGAAGAGTTTTGGTTTAACTACAACCCACAAGCCGTTGAAACTATTGTGGGAAAAATAAAACCGGCAGACTTTATTAAGAAAGAAGTTTTAAAAAACCCCTAGCTTTGTTTGGTCGTTCACTTTGGCGACAGGCTATACATAAAAACACCCAAAGAGCTGTTCGCTTGTGGTTAAATTGGGTTCTTTCGCAGTAAGTAACTGTCCATAATCCAACCATGTTCGGCGCGGGCATTCGCTCTAAGCACTTTTATGTCTTCGGAACATTGATGCAAAGGGCCTGACGCTAAAATTTGCTCAGGCATGCCCAAAAATGCCCCCCACCAAATAGTATAGTCTTTGCCGTCTAATTGATCAAAAGAGCAATCCCCATCCAGCATTACAACTGCGGTTTTTACCGTTTTTGGCCATCCGTCATTGCGTAGATTCCGGCCGGTCATAATCATAACTGGTTCTGCCAATGTGTTGAGCGGTATCTTATGTGCGGCCGTCAAAAGCTGCACAGAAGTTAGGCCGGGAACCACATTGATACTCACTTGCTGTTCTTGGGCGATCAAGCGGTTCGCAATCCTTATGCTGCTGTCATAAAGGGATGGATCACCCCAAATCATCAATGCGATACGTCCCCCGCTTGGGCAGTGTTTGAAAATTTCATCCCGCCACTGTAGGGCAATTTGCGCGTGCCAGTCTGTTACCCGTTTTAAATATGAGCTTTCCTGTGGATCGCGGACGGGAAGCCTAAATCGCGCAATTTTTGGAACTGGAGTTAGCAATTTTTCACAAATAACTACTCTAAGGTCAGCAAGATCAGATTTTTCATTTCCCTTTTCTGGGATCAGTATGAGATCAGCAGTTTGCAACGCTTTTATCGCCTGACCGGTTAGGTGATCTGGGTTGCCCATACCAATGCCAACAAGAAAAAGTTCAATCATAAACAAGGGTCCTAAAAAATCCGGCCTCTGAAGTCTGCAGAGGCCGTGTTTTTACGTCAAGGCAAGGTTCAAGCTGAGTGGTAAACGCGTGCCTGCACAAATCCTGTTTTTTCCAAAGATCGTATTGTCTTTGTGCCTGCAAGTACGGCTAAATCAACCAGGGGCTCGATGATGATAACAAGCATATACGCAAGTCCAAAGCTTGTCACCGAGGCCAGTGTTTCTGTGCCAAACCCTTGGCCATAAAAGGCCCAGAAGGCGACCCAAGCCACAACACCGGCTTGGTATGTGGTCGACAGCTTTAGAGCTTGCAGATAGCTTAAATCTGCATAGGCCGTATTTGGGGCGATCACGCGTTTTGCAAGCGCTGAAACAGCAAATAATGGCACTAATAGAGTGGTGGTATTTATGAAATACTGTGGTAGATCGGCATGCGCAAACAGTAGGCCTTGCAAAAGCAAACCAGCCGCAAGGCCAAGCGCGGCCGGAGCTGCGCCGAAGAGCAAAAACAGGGTTGATCCTAAGATGAAGTGAACTTCGGACACTCCAACAGGAAAGTGGGGGAGTACTTGAAAAAATATAAAGGTCGCAGCCATGGCCAAAACACCGCGTGATGCAAAGGACGCGATTCCTGCCGACTTAAGTGCCTGCAGTGTCAATTTTAAACTGTACCAACCGGCGCCAGCGGCGGTGGCATAACTTAGTGCAATTTTTGCACCATTTACAATTCCAGGTTCGATGTGCATTTTTTTTCCTTCTGCTCACTACCCCGTGAGCTGTTCATAGGTTTCAATGCGACCCATATCAGGCCGGTATTTTTGTTTTTGGCCGGTCTCCGGGCTTGCAAAGTGGATCGAGTTTCCCGCCTTCTCATGCTAAATGGCACAATGGCAATTGGGATCTCTCTTTGCCTACCGTTGCGGGGGCAGCACCGGACTTTGGCAGTAATTTGTGCCAGTACCGGTTTCCCGTTTCACTGCCAAGACCACTGTCTTAGCAGCACCATCAACGCGCTCAGTTAAGCAGGGCAAACCAAGGGGTCAAGATAAATCACGACACTTCTGGCTAGTCCCCGACATAATTGCCGTGTGCCTCTGCCAAGGGGCCGATTAAAATCAAGCCTGGCGCTGGTCCTGGATCTTGTTTGAGATGCTCTGCAAGTTCCGCAAGTGTCCTGCGAAAAAGGTTTTCATTCTCGGTCGAGACACTTTCTGCCAAGAGAGCTGGTGTTTGAGGTGAAAGACCATCTGCAATAAGCAATTCAGCCAGTTTAGGAAAGGTGCGTTTAGGCATATAGACAACTGTGGTACACTGAGGGTCGGCTATAGCTGCTAGGTTTATATCCCCTGGCAGGGCTCCTGCAACATCATGCCCTGTAATGAACTGTACTCGCCGGGCGGAATGCCGGCGCGTAAGTGGTATCTTTGCCGCGGCAGCAGCTGCGCTTGCTGCGGTTACTCCAGGAATTATTTCAAAATCTATATTTGCAGTTTGCAGTGCGACGACCTCTTCTTCTAGGCGTCCAAATATTCCCGGATCACCAGATTTAAGCCGCACCACATGCGCACCTTCGGATGCGTAGTCAACCAGCAATTGGCTCACATGATGTTGTTTGGGGGAAGCGCGTCCTGCGCGTTTGCCAACGCCAATCAACTCGGCTTGAGATCCGGCATGATCTAGTATTGGTCCTGACGACAGGTCATCAAATAGAATCACTTCTGCCGCTTTTAACCGTTGAATGGCTTTGACAGTTAGCAATTCCGGATCACCCGGACCAGATCCGACAAAACTCACAAATCCCGTCATGATGAAGCCTCGGATATAAAGTGGAAAAAAGTACCAGTGGCATGACCTTTATGAGACCCCGTTTCAGGTACTTTTTGACCATCTGCATCAACCACACTGGCCAAAGGTTCGTCAGGCTGCTCCAAAATAGTTGAATAGTGAAATTCATGTCCCCGAAGCGCTGTGTTTGATGCGAAGCCAGCCATGGGCGATTTTAACCGCGCAAGGCGGTATCCAAGATGAAACTTGCGCTTTTCATAACTGGTCACAAGACCGAGCAGACCCGCCATTTGATGTGCGGTGCCGTCTTTATCAATCAATGCCGCACCCATGGCCATATACCCCCCGCATTCGCCGTGTACCGGTTTGGTTTTAGCGTGAAGGCGCAGGCTATCCATGAACTGTGAAGCTGCAGCCAATCGACCAGCGTGCAACTCAGGATAGCCCCCGGGCAACCAAACCATGTCGGCATCTGGTGGTACTTCATCATCTTGAAGCGGGGAAAATGCTATCACCTCAGCTCCATGGTCGCGCCACCCTTTTAAAAGATGCGGATAGGTGAAGGAAAAGGCTGCATCGCGTGCAATGGCGATCTTTTGAGCGGGCGGTTTGGGCAGCGGCCCTGACCCTGCTGTAGCAGCGCTGTGTGCTGTCTGAATTAGTGCCTGTAGATCAATGTTATCATTTAGAAATTTAGCATAGGTGGTAATTGCCTGTTCCAGATCTGGATGCTCAACTGCCTGGACAAGTCCCAAATGCCGTTCGGGAAGAGTTAAATCGCCACGTCTAGGCAATACACCCAAAACAGAAATCCCCGCTTTTTCAAACCCTAAGCGCGCCAACCGTTCATGTCGTGGACTGGCCACTCGATTTAGGATCACGCCAGCAAGGGGCAACTCAGGCGCATAAGTCGCAAAACCAAGCGCAGTAGCGGCTGCAGATTGGGCCTGACCACTGACATCGACAACCAACACCACCGGCCATCCCATGAGCATTGCGGTTTCTGCGCTGCTGCCAAAGCCGCTTGCACCTTTGCTTGCAACGCCATCAAAAAGACCCATAGATCCTTCTGCAATTGCTATATCAGCCCCGACGCCTTGTGCCGAAATAGCTGCAAAGAGCGGCTGGTCCATTGACCAGCTATCGAGATTGAACGACGGGCGGCGCGCGGCGGCGTGATGAAAGGCCGGATCAATATAATCGGGACCGCTTTTAAAAGGCTGAACGGTCAGACCAAGATCTGAAATCGCCCTTAGCAGGCCAAGCATCACGGTGGTTTTACCGGTACCAGAGCTTGGTGCAGAGATCATCAATCCTTTGGGAAGCATCAATTTGAACCCGAGCTAAACGGTGACGCGGCGGATTGAGGGCGAAACCGCCGGTCATAGTCGGTCGAATATAGGCAGCTTTCAGTGAACCCCTCTGCTGAAAGTGCAGGTCCCACCAAAATCAGCGCAGTGCGTTCGATACCATCGGCCATATTTTCTTGCAATGTCCCCAAAGTGGCGCGGATGATTTTCTGATCTGGCCAGCTGGCGCGGTAAACAACCGCCACTGGACAATCAATGCCATAATCAGGGATAAGATCTGCTATGACCGTTTCAAGGTTATGGATTGAAAGATGGATCGCCAGAGTTGCACCGGTTGCCGCAAAATTCTTTAGGGTTTCCCCCTCAGGCATTTTAGAGGCGCGTCCCGGGGTGCGTGTTAATATTACGGATTGCGCCAAACCTGGCAGCGTAAGCTCGGTGCCCAAAGCTGCAGCAGCTGCAGCAAAAGAGGGCACGCCTGGCGTTACAGAAACAGCAATTCCTTCACCGCGTAACTTGCGTAATTGTTCGCCCATTGCAGACCAAACAGATAAATCACCTGAATGCAGTCGGGCAACGTCCAGTCCTGCCGCATCTGCTTTTTTAATCTCTGCCACAATTTCATCCAAATCCATCGGAGCGGTATTCACGATATGCGCGCCGGGTGGACAATGGCCAAGCACTGCTTCAGGCACCAGCGAGCCAGCATAAAGGCAAACAGGGCATGATGCGATTAAATCGCGGCCCCTTAAGGTTAAAAGATCAGGCGCGCCTGGCCCTGCACCAATGAAGTGGACGGTCATGATTTTTCTCCTTTTGCCAAAGCGCAGGTGGCAAGCCCATCCTTGGATACCATTCGATGCCCTAGAAGGTAACTGTGGGCGCCCGCTGCAGCCAAAGCCGATGCCTCGGATAGGCTGCCTGTGTTATAGTGCTGCAATGAAAGCGCGCTGCGGCTTTGTGTATTTTGCAAATCAATTTCATTTTGTGGAACTGCGACAATTGACAGATTTAGATGCTTAGACAGGCTTTGGAGCGCTGCGTTTTGAGCCTTATCAACATGTGTCGCCACGCTAAAAAAATCTTGCCGCGATAATTTGTGGTGATCGCAAAGTGTTTGATAGACGTCCTGTAAACTTTCAAATTGAACATTTTTTCGGAAACCAAAACCGGCAACAATCATAGAGTGACACTCCATTGCACCACAGGGTAGGCGGCCTTCCACCCATGTTTGTTGCCCAGTGCGCCAGCATGCGATAGCTCGATGCGCAGCAGCTCTCCGCCCAAGGAATGACAGGTTTTTGTCAGCAAAGCCTCGCTTTCCAAGGTGACGGCATTGCAGACGATACGAGTGCCTTTAGCAAGATTTCCAACTAAATACTGCACTAAATCATCGTTCAGTCCCCCGCCGACAAAAACACAATCGGGCTTTTCGAGCTCTTCCAAGCAGTCGGGGGCATTTCCATTAATCACGCGTAACCTATCGACTCCCAGCGCCGCCGAGTTTTCAGAAATTCTTTGAGCGCGGGTTTCGTTTTGTTCAATTGCAATGGCTTGAGTCGTGGAATGGCAGAGCAACCATTCAATAGAAACAGAACCCGAACCGCCACCGATATCCCACAGAAGTTCACCGGCCTTTGGTGCCAAAGCTGATAAAGTTAGCGCGCGCATCGGCCGTTTGGTTATTTGACCATCATTGGCAAAAAACGTGTTGTCCTGTCCCCCGCTAAGCGCCAATTGAGGCCCGCCTAGGGCTGATATTCCCACCACAACTGGATGCTCAACGTCGTTTAGGGCATAGTCTTTGGCTAATGTTTGACGAAAGCGTTCGCTCGGTCCGCCCAAAGACTCAAGCACACGCAAAGTCGAGGCGCCAAACCCAATATCTGTTAAGTAGTTTGCAAGTTCGTCGACGGCAGCGCCATCGCGCACTGTCACCAAAAGGTTTTGGCCGCACTGCAAACCCCGCCGAAGTCGCGAGAACGGCGCGGCATGCAACCCGTAACATTTGGTGGCCTCTAGCGACCATCCAAGTGTTGATGCAGCCAAAGAAAAGCACGATGGGCTCGGGATTGATATCCACTCATCTGGCTTTAAGTGCCGGCTTAGGACAGCGCCAGCGCCATACCAAAATGGATCACCAGAGGCCAAAACGACCACTGGTTGACCGCGCAGCTTTAAAATTTCATCAATGCCATCCTTGAAAGGGACAGGCCAAACCCTGTGTTTTTCAGACCCATCTTTTGAAAGTAGATCAATATGCCGTTTTGCACCCCAAATCGTTTTGGCCTTTTTTAGTGCGTTTTGACTTGCAGACGCCAGACCTTCTAGTCCATCTTCGCCCAATCCAACGATGGTTAACCAGGCTGCTTTAGACATGAGCGTAAACCTTTTGATACTTGCCGGTACGACCGAAGCCAGCCGGCTTGCCAAAGAGGTCAGCGCCGCGAAAATAAAGGCGGTCCTGTCCTATGCCGGACGTGTGGAAAGACCTAAACCACAACCCTTGCCCCGCCGCACAGGCGGCTTTGGAGGGGTGGAGGGACTGAAAAAGTTTCTGCGCGAAAAGTCGATTACGCATGTAGTTGATGCCACGCACCCATTTGCGGTTCAGATGAGCCAACATGCGGTTGATGCCTGCGCTGACCTCAATCTTCCACTGATGGCATTTAGCCGGCCAGAATGGAAACCAACCTCGGCCGATAATTGGACAGAGGTTGCTGATATCCCGGCTGCTGTTTCGGCGTTGAAGGGGGCAAAAAAGCGAATAATGCTTGCCTTGGGCAGAATGCATTTGCAGGCTTTTGAGGCGCAGCCTCAACATCGCTATCTCTTGCGCCTTGTAGACCCACCCGGCAACGAGCTTACGCTGCCAAACCGCGATATTGTGGTGTCTCGAGGGCCATTTACCAAAGAGGGCGATTTGGCCCTGATGCGAGACTATAATATTCAGCTTGTGGTCTGCAAAAATGCCGGAGGCGTTGCCGCGCGTGCTAAACTTGACGCGGCCCGCGAGCTGTCTTTGCCTGTTATTATGATTGCGCGACCAAAGCTTGATCGCCCGCGGCTTGAAACCGCTAGTTTGAATAAGGTGATGCAATGGCTGGGTCATTCGGGCACCGATCTAGGTGTGTAAACCCATGGGGTCTGTTCTGCGCGTTTGATCAGGCGGGTCTGAGACGACCCAACAATGACCATAGTGCGCATATCTGCCATTTCTGGTGTGGTTTGGGATAATCCAACGATATCGAGAGTTTCATCTTTTGTGCTGACGGCCCGTGCAAAAATAACAGGCCGGTCGTCTTTGCAGCACTCTTTTAAAATCTCAAGAGCTCTTGCAAATCCGTCTGGCCGTGCCTTTGAGCGAGGATTGTAAAACGCCATGGCAAAGTCGGCCTCGGATGCCAGCTGCAGCCGTTTTTCAATCAGGTGCCAGGGTTTTAGATTATCACTTAGATTAATCGCACAAAAATCGTGTCCCAATGGCGCGCCGGCTCTGGCGGACGCTGCAAGCATCGCCGTTATGCCCGGCAAGACTTCAATATCAAGCTGGCGCCATTGTTCGGGGCCTTGCTCGATGGCTTCAAAGACTGCAGCAGCCATGGCAAACACGCCGGGATCACCAGATGAGACAACCGCGACTTTCTTCCCTTCTGCGGCCAAGGACAACGCGAGTTTAGATCTGTCCAACTCGACCCGGTTGTCTGATCCGTGCAGCGTTAGCCCAGGCCGCTTTTGCACTCTTGCCACATAAGGGAAATAGCCAATAATGTCTGTTGCTTCTGACAGTATCTGCGATACTTCGGGCGTGATAAGAGCATCACTACCGGGGCCCAGCCCAACTACTTTCAACCATCCGCTCATGGCCTTCGACCTTCGCCATGCACAACAATTATTGAAAAATATGGTGTTACTTTGCCCACAGCTTCACTCAGTTTCTGTACGTTTTGATTGGGCATTGTTGCATATTCAACAAGCCATGCCCGCTCGAACAGTCCGGCGGACTGCAATGCGGTGCAAACCTTGTCAAAGTTTCGCCCAATCTTCATTACAACCAATGCATTGGTATCTTGCATACGTCTGGTCAGCTCATGCTCACTTAAGGTGCCCAAAAGAACCGTTAGCACATCGTCGCCCCATGTGACTGGCGCACCGGTTACGGTCCAAGCGCCGGACATTCCGGTTATAGCTGGGATGACTTCAACGGGGTTGGCGTCTTTCACGCGTGTGTAAAGATGCATGAACGAGCCGTAGAAAAACGGATCGCCCTCACAGAGAACACAAACACTATGACCTGCATCCGACAGCGCCTGAATATGCGTCGCGCAAACGCGATAGAAGGCGGATAGCATTTGATTATACCTTGGGTCAGTAACAGGAATTTCCGTTGTCACCGGATATTCCATTGCAAATTCAATGGCATTTTTGGACAGCTTGCCGTCAACGATACTGCGCGCCTGTCCTTTGCGGCCTGCTTTTCTAAAAAATGCAATATGGGTTGCGGATCTAATGATCCTATCCGCCTTAACACTCATAAGATCTGGATCGCCCGGTCCCAAGCCGACACCGTAAATCCTACCTTTTTGGGGTGAGGCGGCCATCATTCTAAAGGGCTCGCGAGAGCGTTCACAGCGGCAACGGTAATGGCACTTCCACCAAGACGCCCTTTGACTATGCAACACGGGGTTGGCTGTGCCTGCCAAAGGGAATCTTTACTCTCAACAGCGCCGACGAACCCCACGGGGCACCCGATAATTGCTGCGGGCTTTGGGCAACTTTCATCTTCCAACATATTTAACAAATGAAACAAAGCGGTCGGCGCATTGCCAATTGCGACAACAGCGCCTTCTAAGTGGGGGCGCCAAAACTCAAGTGCTGCGGCTGATCTTGTGTTTTTCATATCCTGCGCCAGTTCATGAATACCCTTCGCGTGAAGCGTGCAAATTATTTCATTATCAGCAGGCAAACGGGTGCGCGTGATGCCCTCTGACACCATGCGCGCATCACATAAGATAGGAGCGCCGTTTAAAAGCGCGGCTTTCGCCTTTTGAGCAAACCCTTCGGAAAAGTGGATATATTCGGCCAAACCAACCATTCCGGCAGCATGGATCATCCGCACGGCAACCTTTTCTTCATCCTGATCAAAACGCTTTAAATCACTTTCAGATCGGATGGTGCGAAAAGAGGCTTTGTAAATCGCAGCACCATTGGTTTCATAGGTATGGGGCATTATAGGCTGTCCAATGTTTTAAGGATATGTGGGTCAGTAAGCCCGGTTTTCTGAGGCGTATCGCCCGCTCGACCATCTTGGATCAAGTTGAAAGCACCACTTTCACCGACCAATGTGATATCTGCATCTTTCGGGTGTGCACATCCTTTTGAGCAACCTGATATATGCAATGTTCCAGTTGTTTTTCCGGCCAATAGGCGTGCAAGCGGTCTGGTTTCAACAGTTGCACTTTGGCACATGGGTCGCCCGGGGCAGGCATTCACCTGCAGCAGCAGATCTGTGGGAGAGGTAATAAAGCGATCATCCGCGCCAACCGTTTGACCATTTTGCAGCAAAATACTGCGCCAAGGAGTTAGGCGTATAGACTTCGCTTGGCTCAAGTTCAAGAGATGTAACAAATCTTTGTAATTAAATTGGCCAAACGGGATGCCAACTATTTGTCCGTGGGATATTTTACCGATTTCCAACGGTGCGTTTTGTGTATTTCGTGGCTTTAGGTTCCACGCCTGAGGCAAAGTTTGGTTTGCAAGATGATCGCGCATACGTTTTGCCGAAGGGCTACGGGTTGCTTCAAACCATTTAGCGATATCAATTGTGCAACCTACCAAAGTAATTTCGGTTACCGGTCGACCAAAACCGCTTCCGTCTGGGCAGACCAGAAGTGCGCCGCTTGCATCTCTTTCAACTCTTATATCTGCTGAAATATTCTGTAGTCTTGGGATTTCTCCTAAGTCGACAGCAAGTCCAAACTTTGCTGGCAAATCTGGAAACTCTGACAAGCGCAGATAGAATTCTCTTGTAATTTGTTCGTTCAGATCACCTTTGATCCAGTCAGGCGTAACAATTATATTGCGCCGCTCTTCGCTAGCAAGATCAGGGTCGAGCAGGTTAAGTTGGCTTAGCTCACCCAATAGTCTTTCATGATCGCTCTGATTTATGCCGCGCAATTGTAAATTTGCCCGGCTGGTAAGTTCAATAATACCCGAGCCATATTTTTGAGAAAGACGGCAGATTTCTTTGATTTGAACGCTGGAAAACTCAGCGTATTTCGGTCGGATGCGAACGATCAATCCGTCCCCAGACACCATTGGTCGATAGGCCCCGGGGCACCATCCTTTGACAAAGGTTTTTTTCATGCTGCCCCCTCCATCGCCGCAATAACGGAATTACGCCTAGAGTTCCACAAACCGGCCTGATGTAACATTTCAAACCTTAATTTCATCGCTTCATACGCTTCGGGATTGTTTTCCTGCAAGAACAAACAAACCTCAGAATTGTCCAAGGTGGCCTCGTAATATAGATCAAATAGATGCGTTGAAACAACATTGGCAAGCTGGGCAAAGCTTGCCATGTGATCGAGGGTGGCTGCAATCTCTGCAGCGCCTCTGAAACCATGGCGCTGCATGCCTGCGATCCAATTTGGATTGCTGGCCCGAGATTGAACAACACGAGCGATTTCTTCTGGCAAACTGCGCGCGCGCGGTGTTTCAGGCCGCGTGTTATCCATATGGTATAGCGCCGCCGTCCCACCGGTAACGCTTTGTGCCGCTGCAAAACCTGCTTCATGGGTTGCATAATCTGCTGCAAGCAAAAGATCAGTTTCACATAGGTCCTGCAGGTGAACGAAACTATCGGCTTTGGCAACGCGGTCGGCAATTGCTTGGGGTTGATGGCTAACTTTTTCACCATCAAAGGCATAGGCGCTTGCCGCGAGCCAGGCGTGACCAGCCGCGGCGCGGGCTTGGTCGGTGTATTGTTCTGCTAGATCGCTCATGTCCAATCCATAGCTTGCCGGGGCAGGGCCAAAGACACGGCTATGATGTGATGTTGCCACAAAGGGGTTCCAGTCTACGGCTTCGTCTCGTACAGCCAAAGTGCGAACGGCTTGGCCAAATAATGCGGATAGGGTTGGAAAAACATCGCGGAAAAGTCCTGAGATTCTTAGTGTGACATCAAGTCTTGGCCGCTCAAGTTCGGCGATGGGAATAATTTCAATACCGCTAACACGTTCAGAGCCTTTATCCCACTTTGGTTTGACGCCCAGAAAATGTAGGGCCATGGCAAATTCTTCTCCGGCCGTGCGCATCGTGGCCGAACCCCAAAGATCAACGATAAGCGTTTTGGGGTATTCGCCTTGATCCTGCAAATGCCGACGCACCAGTTCTTCTGCCAGTTTCACGCCCTGTGCATAGGCTGATCGTGTCGGCACTGAGCGTGGGTCTGTGGTGTAAAGATTGCGGCCTGTGGGCAGCACATCAGATCGTCCGCGATAGGGTGAACCGGAAGGTCCTGCTTCGACCCGTTGGCCGGCAAGCGCGGCCAGAAGGCCCGCGCGTTCGCTGTGTGCAGAGGCCGCCACATCGAAGGATGACTTTATTTCGGATGTTCGCCCAAAAATATGGAGGCCATCGCCATACTGGCTTTCTTTTATATCGCAAACAAACCGGTCTATGCGTGTGATGGCCTCTGCTGCCGAAGCGGCTTGATCGAGCCCAAGATCGGCTTCAACACCGAGCGCCTGGGCTTCGCTGCGAATGTCTATTTGGAGGCGGTCGCGGCGTTTAGGGTCCAATCCGTCTGCGTTGGAAAATTCATCCAGCAAGGCTTCTAGCTGTGACATCCGGCCGGGTAGGGCGCTTGGTTTCAAAGCTGGGGGCACATGGCCCAATGTGATGGCTCCAATCCGCCGTTTCGCTTGTGCCGCTTCGCCCGGATCATTTACGATAAAGGGATAAATTACAGGAAGTTCACCAATGAGCGCTTCGGGCCAGCATTCGTCCGATAGGGCAACGGATTTGCCCGGCAACCATTCTAGAGTGCCATGGGCGCCTATATGAATAAGCGCATCTGCAGTAAATACATGTCTTAGCCACAAATAAAACGCGACGTAAGAGTGGCGCGGCGTGCGCGTTGTGTCGTGATAATCATTGTCACGATCATTTTTCCATCCCCGTTCGGGTTGCAGGGCAAGAATGGCGTTTCCTTGCTCTAGGGCGGAGAATTCAAAGACCCCACCAGATACCAGAGGATCATCATGTGGATTTCCCCAAATATCTTTCAGCGCTTTTTGAAGCCCTTCTGGAAGCAGCCTTAAAGCCTTTTCATAGGCGTTTACCGGCCATTCTAATTTGGCTTTTCCAAGCTCGGTTGGCAGATCATCACAGGTTTGAATATAATATCCGTCTTCTGCAAGATCTTTAAGGATACTCTTTGCCGAGGCCATCGCATCAAGTCCAACAGCATGGGCCATTTGCCAGGGTTTACCGGGATAGGTGGACAGAATTAAAGCCGGTTTTTTTTCTTTGATCGGCTTAACTTGTAAATCGATATGCCCCTTCACACGGCGCGCCAGTGCTTTAATGCGTTCGTAATCGGGTTGATGGGCAAACCTTGAAAATTCCAATTCACGATCTTTGACGCCAGCTTGTTTAAATGAAGCAACGCCCGAAAAAATACGTCCATCAACTTCTGGCAAAACCACATGCATCGCAAGATCAGCAGGCGATAACCCACGTTCTCCATCGCGCCACGCCGACCGAGTAGATGTTGCGAGGGCCATTTGAAAAACAGGAACATTTGCAACATCAAGCGGAGAGGTTCCAGTCGATCCTTTACCCGAAAACGCGGTTGCATTAATTATAGCTGCTGGTTTTAGATATTTTATTTGCCGTGTAAGCCAGGCGGCAGCTTGGGGCTCTTTAAGCGACGGAGCATAGAGCCCAAGAGTATTATAACCATACTGTTCTAACTCGCGGCTTATAGCCTCAATTGGGGCTAGGTCTGCTGCACGTAAGTATGAGAGATAAAAGCTCAATATTACCAGATGCTTATCCCTATTTTCAAGATTGAAAGCGGTTGGGCAAAGAATACCAGACTGATGTGTCCAAGCGCCAACTTGGGGAAGCGATTTGCTAACTAAATCCGGGCGAGCGTATAGGCCTGAGGCTAGTGCAAGCTGTGCAAGAGCCGCGCGCGCCGCTGGCGCGCCGCCGGTTTCACAAAGCATGGATAAGCGCCTTAATGTGGATATTGGCAGTGTGGATATTTCATCCAATTGCGGATCTATACGGCCATCCGCTGATAAAACAGCCAGTGCTATACCCTTTTCAAGTGCTAGGGCACGAACCTGTTGCAGGCCATAAGACCAATAAGGCATGCCCCCAATAAGCCGGATCAAAATACCGCGCGCGCCAATTAGAGTTTGCTCAATGTAAGTGTCTACGGAAAGCGGATGCTTTAGGGCCGTAAGATTGGCCAGCCTTAAGGATGGTAAATGAGCTTTGTCTTGATGCCAACCCGCGGCAAAAGCGCCTAGATCACTGTCTGAAAACGACAAAACCACAAGATCAGCAGGGCTTTGCCCCAAATCTTGCGGTGTGTCGGTTTCCTCCAACCCATGGCTTTCGCGAAAGATCACATGCATTGACTGCATTTACTCCATAAGAGTGGCTTCAATAGCGGTTCGGTTGATATTGTCATGTTCGCCGATAACAACCAGACGGCCTGATCGGGGTTCTTGTGATAACCACGGACGGTCAAATTGCGTCCGAACACGTGATCCGACAGCCTGCACCAAAAGCCGCATGGGTTTATCTTGTACCGCGGCATAACCTTTCACGCGCAAAATATTTTGCTCTTTTGCAAGTTGCTCAATACGGCGCGCTAATGTTTCTGGATTTTGCACTTCGTTCAACTCGACAACAATGCTGTCAAAGTCTTCATGATCGTGATCATGCGGCGCATCGTGATGCGATGGTCTTGCATCCATATCATCCTCTGCTGCCGCCTCTAAGCCCAGAATAATGCGGGGATCAACCACACCTTCTGCCACCTCAACCACGGGCAAGGGGCGGGGAGATTCCGCTTTTATGATTTCTTTGGCCTTTTCTATCCCGTCAGCGCTGGCCAAATCAGGTTTTGTCAAAAGAATAAGATCAGCACAAGCTATCTGATCTTCAAACACCTCTGACAAAGGTGTTTCGTGATCAAGGCTATCATCGGCTGCACGCTGCGCCTCAACTGCATCAATATTTGGCGCAAACCGACCAGCAGCGACCGCTTCGGCGTCAGCCAGCGCGATCACGCCATCCACGGTGATCCGCGAGCGAATATCTGGCCAGTCAAATGCTTTGAGTAAAGGCTTAGGAAGCGCCAACCCAGAAGTTTCAATCAAAATATGCTCTGGCCGCGGTGAAAGCGCCATCAAAGCTTCTATGGTTGGAATAAAATCATCTGCGACAGTGCAGCAGATACAGCCATTTGCAAGCTCTAGAATATTTTCTGCGGGACACTCTGGAATGGCACAAGATTTGAGGATGTCCCCATCAACGCCAACATCGCCGAATTCGTTGACGATAACCGCCAATCGCTTACCACCTGGGTTCTGCATCAGGTGGCGGATCAATGTGGTTTTACCAGATCCTAAAAAACCTGTGATCACCGTAACAGGAAGCTTTGTTAGATCAGTCATTTTCTACCTCGATTGGGGGAATACGGGCGACACAGTTCTTACGAAAATGATCCGATCTTTCGCGCCATGGTACTTTTCCATCTGCGGCATTCAGATACTTCTTCGCGCCATCAATGATGACATCAACGTGCTCTGCCGGGTTGATATTTCCGTAAACATAGCTCCACCGTTCGGAGCTTCTTAAAACAATCGAGCATCCGTTTGAACAGTTTGCGAAACAAGAAACTGATTTAAGGGTGATTTCCGGCGGAAGATTAGCCCCTTGCAAAGCTTCTAGCAGACGTGTGCCCGGGCGGGTTTCGTCTTCGGCATTTGTCACACCATGGCGACAGGACTTGCAGACCAAGAGCTCAATCGGTTTAGGACGGTTTTCCTGCATCGTGTTCCTCGGGTCATCCTTGGGCAACGTCCGGTAGGGCAAAGCAGGGCACGTGAAAGTTCACGTGGACCGCCCCGGCACACCCCGTCCGGACTGGGTTATAATTCATGTTGGCAGGTCTCCCGGCTTGCAGATTCAGAGGCTTGCACCTCAACGCGCAACGCACCTTCCCGGTTTTGCCAGTGGATGGCGTGCGCTTTCTGGTCACGGTCGCGGGGGCGGCTGCATTTCGGCTTAGACATTTTAGGCGTCGTAAAACCGTTCGCATTCCCTCTTCGCCTGTTCTAAGAACAGGAACCAACGTTGAATTGCAATGCGCCATGGGCGTAGGCAAGTCAAGCAAAAGGAATGAGAATGGTGGACGAAAATCAACGGCACAAAGCAAAAATGCAGAAGATCAAGGCTGCGCGTGATAAAATAATGCAATCAAAGACTAAAGAAAAAGGTCTTATTATGGTGCATACCGGCGCGGGCAAGGGAAAATCATCCTCTGGGTTTGGTATGATTATGCGCTGTATCGCGCATCAAATGCCCTGTGCAGTGGTTCAGTTCATCAAAGGGACATGGGTCACTGGCGAACGAAAGCTGCTGACAGAAAAATTTCAAGAAGAGTGCACATTTGTAGTGTCCGGCGAAGGCTTTACGTGGGAAACACAAGACCGCGAGCGTGATATAGCAGCGGCGCAAGCCGGATGGCAGCGCGCAAAAGAATTGATTAAGGATGAAAAATATCAATTTGTCCTTTTGGACGAGATAAACATCGCGCTGCGCTATGATTATATTGATATTGATGAGGTGGTGGATTTTTTGCTGGCTGAAAAACCGCCTATGACCCATGTTTGTCTTACTGGGCGCAATACCAAGCCTGAATTGATTGAAGCGGCGGATTTGGTCACTGAAATGACTTTGGTCAAACACCCGTTTAAAGATGGCGTTATGGCGCAATTGGGAGTGGAGTTCTAACGATGCCCGCCTTTATGGTGCAGGGAACTGGATCAAACGTGGGAAAATCCCTCCTTGTGGCGGGGCTGTGTCGTGCGCTTTATCAAAGAGGGATTAAAGTTGCTCCCTTTAAGCCGCAGAATATGTCAAATAATGCGGCTGTGACCTCAGACGGCGGAGAAATTGGCCGTGCTCAGGCCTTGCAGGCCCAAGCCTGTGGCCTTTCGCCAATATGTGATATGAATCCGGTTTTATTAAAACCGGAGAGTGAAACAGGCTCGCAAGTAATCGTACAAGGCAAACGCTTTGCCACCAGTAAAGCCCGTGAATACGCAGCCCTTAAGCCAAAATTATTGCCTTATGTTGTGGATAGTTTTGAACGTCTAAAATCAAATCATGATTTGGTGGTTGTTGAAGGCGCGGGCAGTCCTGCAGAAATTAATTTGCGGGCTGGTGATATAGCAAATATGGGCTTTTCATGCGCTGCAAATGTTCCTGTGTTACTGGCGGGGGATATCGACAGAGGAGGGGTAATTGCCCAATTGGTGGGGACCAAAGCAGTTCTTGATCCGGAAGATGAAAAGCAAATTATCGGATTTTTAGTGAATAAATTTCGCGGTGATCCGCAATTGTTTGATGACGGCTACAACCTGATCGAACATAAAACAGGCTGGCCAGGCTTTGGGGTCGTTCCCTATTTTGCAGATGCCTGGAAACTACCTGCAGAAGATGCTTTGGATATTTCAACACCCCACAGATCTGGGAAACCGCATATCGTGTGTCTTGGGTTGTCACGCATTGCCAATTTTGATGATCTCGATCCACTTTCCAATGATCCAGACTTAAGAGTGACCATTTTAAAAGCGGGCCAAACAATTCCAGTTGATGCTAGCTTGGTGATTGTCCCGGGAAGTAAATCAACAACCGGTGACCTAGACTATTTGCGCCTGCAGGGCTGGGATATAGATCTTTTAGCCCATCACCGCCGTGGAGGATATGTATTGGGCATTTGTGGCGGTTATCAGATGCTTGGTGCATCGATTGATGATCCAGAGGGAATAGAGGGCGCAAAAGGTGTTACAGAGGGCTTGGGCTTGTTAAATACAAAAACCGTCATGAAACCAAAAAAAGCGCTTACCGAAGTTGTAGCTCGGCATCTGGATACGGGCTTAGATTTCTCGGGATATGAGATTCATATCGGGCAGACGAGCGGCCTGGATTGCGCGCGCCCCTTTGCAAGTATTGGTGATGTCAATGAGGGTGCGATCAGTAAAGATGGTCGCATTTTTGGAAGCTATCTGCATGGCATGTTCTCAGATGATGATTTTCGTCGATCTTTTCTGGGGCAAATGGGTATAGCGGCCAGCCAGTTGTCCTATGCAGAAAGTGTTGAGAGAACATTGGATGATTTGGCACAACATATTGAGTTTTATGTCGACTTGGATCGTTTGGTAGATTGTGCTCGGTAAGCCTAAGATTTTTTTAACTCTTGATAAACTGCATTTTGCAGATCTTCTATGAGCGGAACGCCGCTTCCAATAAATTGGGTCATAATTACGCCGGTCAGTTGCTCTTTAGGATCAACCCAGAAAAAAGTGCTGGCTGCACCAGCCCAGCCAAATTCATCGAGATTTGTGGCTGCAATTGCAGCACTCGGATCTAGCATAACGCGGCCAATTAAATTCCAGCCATAGCCAGCCAGCGGCCAATATGAGATACGCAAAGGCAACTCGTTTTGTGGCACCCTGTTTGGATGCATCAGTTCTAAAGTCTTGGGCGATAAAACTACTTCGCCTGACGGTGCTTTGCCATTCAATAGCATTCTGACAAAAGCGGCATAATCATTCATGGTAGAAAACAACCCATAGCCGCCACGGCAGAATTTGTGTGATCCTGTGGGGTGTTTGTCACTCACCTCCATTGGGTTCAATATATGCTTTGGGGGGATAATCGGTGGAACGCTTTGTAAGTCGCTAATGCCGTACATACTCATTAAGCGTGGCAGATCTTTTTGCGCAAGATTGTACTTGGTATCATGCATTTTAAGCGGTTTAAAAATCATTTTTTCTAAAAGAACTTGGATGGATTCGCCTGTGGCTCGTTGAATAATATGCGCCAGCACGTCAGTTGAAACACTATAGCGCCAAGCAGATCCGGGATGAAAGGCAAGAGGTAGCTCACACAAGGCGTCCATCATGCCATTCAGATCGCGCTCTGCATCACCCATAATTTCTGCCTCCCGATAATAGGGGGAAACATGACATCCCATGATGAATTCATAGGTGAATCCGGCGCGGTGGGTTAGCAAATGTTCAATAGTTATTAAGGTATTGGCCGGCTCAATTTCGCCGTTTGCATGCAGTACAGTCATTGCTGCAAAGCGCTCATCATATTCCGAAAGTGGATCTGTTAAGCTAAAAGACCCTTGTTCTATCAATTGCAATGCAAGCACCGATATTATTGGCTTTGTCATCGAATAAATGCGGTAAATTGCGTTTTCGGGAATTGGCGTTTTCTTTTCAAAATCCGCATACCCAGCCTGACCTTGGAAAAGACAAGACTGGTTTTTTTCTACACGCCATTCGATGCCCGAGAACTTTTCCTTAGATACGTATTGGTTTGCAATTTTCTGTAAGGCATCGGACACGCTGTATCTCCTTCTACATACGGATCAGTTCTGGCAGAATTTGTATTGAACTTGATACTTTTTGATTTAGCAACAAAAATTCGTTTCCATAGAAATACCATTGCCCTGTCTGCTTAAAGATGAGATTTTTCTGTTCTTTTGGTTAAATTGAATCTAGCTAAATTGAATGCACTGGAATGGAAAAAAATGCAATTTTTTACGTTCTTAAAAAACAACCTTGCTTGGCTTGGGGCAGGCGCATTGCTGGCTTTTTTATCCAGCTTTGGGCAAACCTTTTTTATATCAATCTTTTCTGGTCATATCCGAGCGGAATTTGGACTTTCCCATGCTGCTTGGGGCGGCATTTATTCATTGGGAACAGGGGCCTCTGCCCTTGTGATGATTTGGGCCGGTATTTCAAGCGATTACATTCGAACCCGAACTCTTGGAACCGTTGTCATTATTGCCTTGGCCTTTTCGTCTATCGCGATGGCTAATCTGTATGTGGTCGCTCTATTGCCCGTGATTATTTTTTCCCTTCGCTTGTTGGGGCAGGGGATGTGTTCTCACTTGGCGGTTGTTGCAATGTCACGGTGGTTTATTGCCAGTCGCGGTAGAGCCTTGTCTATTGCGGGAATGGGATATTCTGTGGCAGAGGCCAGCTTGCCCCTATTATTTGTGTTTTTGATGGGCTTTATGCATTGGCGCAGTTTATGGTGGGTTGCTGCCTTTGTTCTCATTTTGGCGATCCCAATTTTGCGCCATCTACTTAGCAAAGAACGTGCGCCTCAATCTGTGGCACAAGATGCAATGTCTTTGGGTATGAAAAACCGTCATTGGACACGTTCTGAGACGCTGAGGCATCCCCTGTTTTGGTGCATGGTTCCTGCACTTCTAGGGCCAAGCGCATTCTCAACGGCGTTCTTTTTTCAGCAAGTTCATTTTGCCGAGATTAAAGAATGGGAGCATATTACGCTGGTGAGTTTTTTCCCATTTTTCACTGGATCATCCGTTTTGATGATGGTGCTGTCTGGATGGGCGCTTGATCGATTTGGAACAGCACGGCTTATTGCGTTTTATCAATTGCCTATGATTTGTGCCTTTTTATGTTTTGCACTTGGCAGCGGACTCGCTGTGTTTGTGTTTGGGCTGTTTTTCCTATCGATGACTTCCGGGTCAAATGCAACTTTACCAAATGCTTTTTGGGCAGAGTTTTATGGAACTCAACATCTGGGCGCTCTTAAGGCCATGGCCGCGGCAATCATGGTTTTGGGATCAGCCATTGGACCTGGTATCACAGGGGTCTTGATTGACTATAATATCGGTCTTGAAACTCAGTATCTCTGGATCAGTGGATTTTTTGCGTTTTCAACGATGTTTATGATTGTCGGTATGGTGCTCTACGGCAAAGACTTAGAGCCTAAAATCCTTCAAGAAAGCTAACACAGCCATTCAGAGCAGCAAAATCATCGTCGATAATCTGAACAGAAAATTTAGAGTTGAAATCACTGAACCTGCCTTTATCACAAAACCCAGAGATAAAGTTTTGCGCGTTTAAAAATGGATAAACAGCGCGGGCAACACCTCCGATAATGTATATTCCGCCAAAAGGTAGGGTGATTAGCGCCAAATCACCTAGAATGGAACCCATGAAGGAAGCAAAAACGTCAACCACTTGCTTTGCATCTTGCGCGCCATCTGTTGCGGATTGAATGACTTCTTGGGCTGTACGAGGTTTATCAGGACAGAAGAAATTATTTAACTCGACTAGTCCATTTCCAGACAGGACATTTTCAACAGAAGCAAAACCAAATTTTGCCTCTATTATATTGGCAATTTCTTTTTGTTGCTGATTTGCAGCGGGCAGTCGATAATGCCCCGCTTCAGCCGGGGGCACGATTATTCCATCTGCAGAGGAAATAACTGTACAGGCATTAAAGCCCGTACCGATACCGCAAACGAGTTTTGTTTCTTTTGAGCCCGCGTAACTTTTACCAGTCACAGGCAGCAACTGATCCTCAGATAAATGATCCAGTGCATATCCCTGAGCCTGTAAATCATTTAAGAGGCCAACTGTTTTCGCGCCGGTGGCGCGTGCCAAGCTGTCTTTGGTAATTTCCCAGGACAAGTTTGTCATTTGAGCTATATCGTTTCGCACCGGACCGGCAAGTGCCACACAAACACCGGACACTGTGTCCAGTTCTTGCTCGCCCAAATAGCGTATTAAAATATCTTCAAGCGATTTGAAGTTGGCATTAGGGAATTTCTTTATGCTTTGACGCATTAGTTGAAAGTTTTGCGACAGGCCGACGCGGGTGTTGGTTCCACCAATATCAGCCACCAGTTCAAATTTTTTGCCCATTTTACACTCTTATACTATCGCGTTTTGACCGGCGTAATAAAATGCTTTTTCTCTATGCTCAAGCGTAGAATAAACACCAAGGATGAGCCGATGGCGTTCGGCCGGCATAGCCATGTACATAGCTCCCCACTGATAGGTCGAAGTTATGGTACCAAAGTCAAACCTATTCGGAAAGTCGCCAGGCTTGAATAAAAGTGCCTTCATTGGGTTTTTACATTTTGGCTTTCTTATTTACCGACTTGATTAACAACTTTCGACAGAGCCGCTTCGTAAAATCTTTGATTATTTGGCTCTTTTGCGAACACTCTTCAGATATAGGCTAGGCGATTTTGCACTCAGGATTTTTTTACCCGCTTCTTTGGGCCAAATTGAATAGTGTGTTCTTGATATGTTCTCATTTTTTTATTGGAGACTCCTAACAAAAGGTTTATCTGTCCCTTAAGCAATGAGGGTATTTGATGGCCGACTTAAAGTTTATTGAGGTTCGCGGAGCGCGCGAACATAATTTGAAGTCTATTGATGTGGATATTCCAAGAGACCAACTTATTGTTATTACAGGGTTATCGGGGTCTGGAAAATCATCTTTGGCATTTGATACAATCTATGCGGAAGGCCAGCGGCGCTATGTCGAATCGCTGAGCGCTTACGCGCGCCAATTTTTGGATATGATGGAAAAGCCTGATGTGGACCACATATCCGGTTTGAGCCCTGCAATCTCTATCGAGCAGAAAACAACAAGTAAAAACCCCCGCTCGACCGTTGGTACGGTCACCGAAATCTATGATTATATGCGATTACTATTTGCCCGGGCGGGGACGCCATATAGCCCAACGACGGGTCTTCCAATCGAAGCTCAGCAGGTGCAAGATATGGTGGACCGCGTTATGGCAATGCCCGAAGGCACGCGCGCTTATCTTTTGGCCCCAATTGTGCGCGATCGAAAAGGAGAGTATCGCAAGGAATTTTTGGAGTTGCGCAAACAGGGATTCCAGCGCGTTAAGGTTGATAATCAATTTTATGATTTAGAAGAGCCACCTGTTTTGGATAAGAAATTTCGCCACTTTATTGATGTGGTTGTGGATAGGATTGTGGTTCGAGAAGGCATTGAAGCCCGGCTTGCGGACAGTTTTCGCACCGCACTTGATTTAGCCGATGGAATTGCGGTTTTGGAAACCGCACCAACAGATGAAGAAGCAGAGTGTCACACCTTCAGCGAAAATTTTTCATGCCCGGAAAGTGGTTTTACGATTTCTGAAATTGAGCCGCGCCTGTTTTCGTTCAATGCGCCGTTTGGGGCCTGCCCAGACTGTGACGGACTGGGGGTGGAATTATTTTTTGACGAACGGTTGGTTGTGCCGGATCAGACTTTAAAAATCAGAGACGGTGCTCTTGCACCTTGGCGCAAAGGCAAAAGCCCCTATTTTCTACAAACCATTGAGGCTATTGCAAATCATTATGGATTTGCAGCGGACGCAAGATGGAAAGATTTGACCAAAAAGGTGCAACAGGTCTTCCTGTATGGATCCGGCGAAGAAGAAATTAATTTTCGCTATGATGAAGGTGGTCGGGTTTATCAAGTTAAACGCGTGTTTGAGGGAATTATCCCAAACATGGAACGTAGGTACCGCGAAACAGATAGTAACTGGGTGCGTGAAGAGTTTGAAAATTATCAAAATAATCGCCCGTGTGGAAGCTGTGGGGGATATCGGTTGCGGCCCGAAGCCTTGGCTGTAAAATTGGCGATGTTGCATGTCGGTGAAGTCGTAAACATGTCCATAAAAGAGGCCTTTGAATGGTGTGCCGAATTACCAAACCACTTAAGCGCTCAGAAAAATGAAATTGCGGCCACTATTTTAAAGGAAATTCGCGAACGATTAGGGTTTTTGAATAACGTTGGCCTTGAATATTTAACTCTTAGCCGTAATGCCGGCACATTGTCGGGAGGGGAAAGCCAACGTATTCGGCTTGCCAGTCAAATAGGCAGTGGGCTTACAGGGGTGCTTTATGTTTTGGACGAGCCATCCATAGGGTTGCATCAACGTGATAATGGACGGTTGCTCACCACGCTTAAAAACCTTCGGGATCAAGGCAATACTGTTATTGTTGTCGAGCACGACGAAGAAGCTATCCGTGATGCGGATTATGTTTTTGATATAGGGCCGGGCGCTGGCGTTCATGGCGGTGAAGTGGTCAGCCATGGCTCACCCGATCACATTTCGGCCGATAAAAACTCGGTCACTGGTCAATATCTAAGCGGTCAAAAAACCATAGCTGTTCCCGCTGAACGCCGAGAAGGCAATGGAAAGTCAATAAAAGTGGTCAATGCTACAGGTAACAATCTGCAATCGCTTACTGTTGATTTTCCCTTGGGAAAATTTGTCTGCGTTACGGGCGTATCAGGTGGGGGGAAATCTACCCTCACAATTGAAACACTGTTTAAAACCGCGTCGATGCGTTTAAATGGGGCGAAGCAAACACCAGCACCGTGTGAAACCATAAAAGGGTTGGAATATCTCGATAAGGTTATTGATATTGATCAACGCCCAATCGGCCGTACACCGCGATCAAACCCCGCAACCTATACCGGGGCCTTTACGCCGATACGCGAATGGTTTTCGGGAATGCCAGAAGCCAAAACCCGAGGCTACAAGCCGGGACGGTTTAGTTTTAATGTGAAAGGTGGCCGCTGCGAGGCCTGTCAGGGTGATGGTGTTATCAAAATTGAAATGCACTTTTTGCCCGATGTCTATGTGACCTGTGAGACCTGCCACGGTGCGCGTTATAATCGAGAAACACTTGAGATCAAATTCAAGGGCAAAAGCATCGCAGACGTGCTAGATATGACGGTGGAAGAGGCGCAGAGTTTTTTCCAAGCTGTGCCATCTATTCGCGAAAAAATGGACGCTCTTTTAAGGGTCGGACTGGGATACATAAAAGTGGGTCAGCAAGCCACCACCTTGTCAGGGGGAGAAGCTCAGCGGGTAAAGCTATCAAAGGAGTTGTCAAAAAGAGCCACCGGACGGACGCTCTATATCCTAGATGAACCAACCACAGGTTTACACTTTGAAGATGTTCGTAAGCTTCTAGAGGTGCTGCATGAATTGGTTGATGCAGGCAACTCAGTGGTTGTGATTGAACACAATTTGGATGTGGTGAAGACGGCTGATTGGATTATTGATATTGGACCAGAGGGTGGTGATGGCGGTGGCCAATTGGTCGGCGTAGGGACGCCAGAAACGCTTGCAGAAAACGAAAAAAGCTATACGGGCTATTATCTTAAAGACATTCTTAGTCCGAAAAAAGTAGCTGCCGAATAATGCTTGTTGCAGTTGCACAACGAGCATTATTCTAATTTAAGACCATTTTTAAGTTACCCAGATCAATCAATTTTGGGCTTTGCTTTTTACTTTTCAGGGATTAACCCGCGCGGAGAGAATCTAAGCACCAAAAGCAAAATTAAACCCATAGTCAAAAGCCGCATGTGCGCCACACTGTCTATAAGATGCAGTCGCAATGCGTTATCTTCAGCCATTCCCATCGTGATCAAACTCATCAGGAAATATCCGATAGGCTCCACTTGAACCCATAGGAACCAGATCAGAAAGCCTCCAAGAACTGCGCCAAAATTATTTCCCGAGCCGCCGACGATAACCATGACCCAAATCAGAAATGTATATCTGAGAGGTTGATAAGTGCCTGGGGTCAACTGACCGTCCAGCGTGGTCATCATGGCGCCGGCAATCCCACAAATTGCAGATCCCAAGACAAAAATCTGCAAATGGCGACGGGTTACATCTTTGCCCATTGCTTCAGCGGCAACTTCGTTGTCCCTTATCGCTCTCATCATGCGGCCCCAGGGGCTATTCAAGGCTCTTTGTGCCATCCACAGAAGGATGATTAGTACCACTGCAAAGAGAAGAGAATAATTGAGCTTTACAAAAAGCGTAGACCCCGTAACCGGATCTATGCCAAGAGTTTGCGCCCGCTCGACAAAGCTAGTGCTATTCTGAAGATCGATTTCATAAGGAACAGGCCGTGGCAAACCAATGACATTTTTCACGCCGCGCGCGAGCCAATCTTCATTTTTTATCACAGCAATGACAATCTCAGCGATCCCCAAAGTAGCAATAGCTAGGTAATCTGAGCGAAGTCCTAATGCTGTTTTTCCAATCACCCAAGCTGCCGCAGCCGCCAATATGCCGCCGGCAGGCCAAGCTAATAGTACCGGCAGGCCAAGTCCGCCAAGATAACCTGTAGCAGCAGGGTTTACCGATTCTACGGCTTCGACACCGCCGTCAAAGACAGCCCTGTACAAAAAGAAACCGCCGATAAGAGTGACTATAACAGCGACAGTTCTATTACGCCCCTTTGGCAAAGAATTAAACAGGAAGGCTGCGAGACCAACAGTTATTGCACCAAGAACAAGTCCCAAAATCACCCTTGTGCCACCGGCAGACCACGCTTCTTCAACAGGTGCCATAGAGATAAGAACAGTCGCGAGACCGCCGAGTGCAACAAAACCCATAATTCCAACATTAAAGAGGCCTGCAAATCCCCATTGCAGATTAACGCCTAAAGCCATGATTGCACTGATTAAACCCATATTCAAAATAAGTAGAGCCGTATTCCAGCTGTTAATGAACCCTGTGATTACAATTAAACCCGCAACTATTGCGAAAAGCGTTATGTTTTTCATTTGCTGCATTAGAACGCCTTCCCTTTAAAAAGTCCCGTTGGTCGAAACAGTAAAACAATCACCAAAATCACAAAGCTCACGGCAAATTTGTAATCCGTACTTAAAAGTTGCACCAAGCTGCTTGGTTCCAGATTTTCGGGAAGTGCATACTTAAGGACTTTCTTCCATGCATAGGTTATCGTGACTTCAGAAAAGGCAATCACAAAGCCCCCCGCAATGGCGCCCAGTGGGTTGCCTAAGCCTCCTACAATCGCTGAGGCGAATATTGGGAGCAGCAGCTGAAAATAGGTGAAAGGTTTGAAAGTTTTATCAAGGCCATACAGAACCCCTGCGATCGTAGCCAGGGCAGCAACAATCATCCATGTAACCATCACAACGCGCTCTGGATTTATGCCTGACAGCAAAGCTAAGTCTTCATTATCAGAGTAGGCGCGCATAGATTTTCCGGTACGGGTTTTATTGAGAAACCAAAATAGTACAACCACTACAATAACGGCTGTTACCACCGTAAGGCCTTGCGTTGTTTTTATTGCTAGGCCTTCGCGCAAACCAGTGAGTTGTTTGAACTCTCTTACAGATATTATGAACCGCTCACCGTCAGCAAACCGTTGGTCATTGGGACCTATTATAAAGCGTACAAGCCCATTCATGATGAACATAACGCCCATCGACACAATCACCAATATAACTGGTTTTGCTTTTTTTACACGGTAGAATCTATAAACAACTCTATCGGTAAAAAGAACGAGTGCTGCGCAACCCAAAAGCCCGAATGGTAATGCCAAGAGTGCGGTTGGCAAAGGGCCAAATGATATTCCAACCGATTGCATCCACCAGGTGACTAAAATGGTCACCATGGCCCCGAATGCCATGGTATCCCCGTGAGCAAAGTTGGAAAAGCGCAAAATTCCGTAAATCATTGTTACGCCTAAAGCGCCTAACGCCAACTGGCTGCCATAGGCAATTGCAGGTACCAAAACAAAATTTGCAAGAACTATAAAAGCATTTAAGAAGTCCATACTCTTATCCTCCTAAAAAGCTTTTGCGGACATCAGGATCAGCCAAAAGGTTTTTTCCTGTATCTGTATAAGCATTGCGGCCCTGTACCATTACATAGCCTTTATCGGCTATTTCCAAAGCCTGCCGAGCGTTTTGCTCAACCATTAAAATCGGAATACCAGTGCGGGCAACCTCAATAATGCGATCAAACAACTCGTCCATAACAATGGGGCTTACACCTGCGGTCGGTTCATCGAGCATCAAAACTTTCGGTTGGGTCATCAAGGCCCGGCCTACGGCCACTTGTTGGCGCTGGCCTCCGGATAACTCGCCCGCAACTTGGTGCCGTTTTTCTCGAAGTATGGGAAATAGATCATACACTTGATCAAGAGTGTCTGAGAAGTCATTGGTGCGAATAAATGCACCCATCTCTAAGTTTTCTTCCACGGTCATGGATGGAAATATGTTGCTGTTTTGCGGAACAAAACCCATTCCTTTGACCACCCGATCCTGGGGGCTTAGGTGGCTAATGTCTTCGCCGTCCAGCTCTACCGAACCTTGTCTTAGGGCGAGCATTCCAAAAATGGCTTTCATGGCCGTTGATTTTCCAGCGCCGTTTGGGCCAACGATCACAGCAATTTCACCGCGCTCTACTGCTATGGTACAGGCGTGCAGGATATCGGGGCCGTTTCCATAACCGCCTGTCATCGCTTTGCCGATTAAAAAGGGCTCACTCATTGTTGTCACATTTTTGGTTGATGTTCATTATTGGTCCTCTTGCGCAACGACTTTCCTGCTTAAGAAAAATGAGGCAATTATGTGCCAGTTTTATTCTTCAAGCCAGTGCCTAGGTAAGCTTCGATGACTTGTTCATTTGACTTGATTTCGTCCAGCGTTCCCTGCGCAAGAACTTTGCCTTCGGCCATACAAATAACCGGATCACACAGTCGTCCGATGAAATCCATGTCATGCTCGATCACAACAAAGGTATAACCGCGTTCTTTATTTAGGCGTTGAATTGCATCAGCTATCGTATTTAGAAGCGTTCGGTTGACGCCAGCCCCCACCTCATCAAGGAAAACAATCTTGGCGTCCACCATCATTGTTCTTCCCAACTCTAGGAGCTTTTTTTGTCCTCCGGAAACCTGACCAGCCCGATGATCTTTGAGGTGATCAATTGTCAGAAATTCAAGGACTTGGTCGGCTTTTGCTGCTAGCGCTCGCTCTTCATTTGCAATCCGCTTGCGTCCAAACCATGTGTTCCACAGGGCTTCACCAGACTGGCCTGAAGGAACCATCATTAAGTTCTCTTTACAGGTCATGGAATGAAACTCATGGGCAATTTGAAAAGTTCTAAGTAAACCCTTTTCAAACAGGCTATGCGGCGGCAGCCCGGTGATATCTTCGCCGTCCATTGTAACCTGCCCAGAAGTGGGTCCCAGTACGCCTGCAATCACATTGAAGAGCGTTGTCTTTCCTGCTCCGTTTGGTCCAATTAATCCCGTTATTGAACCCGGAGAAATCTCTAAACTGGCCCCATCGACCGCGCGAAAGCCACCAAAATATTTGTGAAGATTCTCAACCTTGATCAAGCTTCTCTCCTTTAAGCTTTACTAAGGCGCTTATGGCCTATACCGGCATTTTTATACGAAAACAGCCCGAGCGAACTCGGGCTGTAATTTGGTTTCCTGCTTGTTTTAGCGATACTTAGCAGTTGTGATTTTACCGCCTTGGACAACGATTTGACGGTAGTTACCAGCTGATTCGCCGGGCCCAATCAATTCAACAGCTGTTGCGCCAACATAGTCGATGTCGCCACCGCCAGCCAAGATCTCTAGGGCTTTTGCCAACTCACCTGGAAAGATTTGCTCACCCGGTGCGTTTGCAACGTCCATCACTGTAGCCTTATAGTCGCCTGGCTCAGAAGAATCAGCGGCTTGCATGGCAAGCATAATCAAAGCAGCAGCATCATAGCTTTCAGGCGAGAATGGTGATGTTGCATCAAATGCGCTTCCGACCATATCGGTATACTTGGCAGCGCCTGCGCTATCTGTACCAGGATGCTGGCCTGTGGAACCGTCGATTTCATCGCCAAAGTTCTCTTCAAGTTTGGCTCCAATCATTCCATCAGGGAAATGGAATGTATCGAATGCACCACTGTCCAATGCAGCGCGTACGATGCCGCTACCGCCTTGGTCTACATAACCGGCCACAACCAAACGATCACCACCAGCGGCTGCTAGAGCACCGACTTCAGCAGAATAATCTGCTTTACCATCTTCGTGCGCGGCATTGATTGTTACTGTTCCACCCGCGGCTTCAAAAGCAGCCTGGAAGCTGTCTGCAAGACCTTTACCATAGTCATTGTTCGTATAGGTCACGGCAACTTCGTTAATGCCCTCTTCCATAAGAACTTCTGTCATTACGACACCTTGACGTGCGTCAGACGGAGCCGTCCGGAAAAAGAGACCGTTGTCTTCGGCTGTAGAAAGGCCTGGTGAGGTGGCTGATGGTGAAATCATAACCATTCCATTTGCAAGAGCGACATTGGCCAATATAGCACCTGTCACACCTGAGCAGTCAGCTCCCATGATGCCTTTGACGCCATCACTGGTGATCAAACGCTCTGCGGCTGCAGTGGCAGCAGCGGCATCGATACATGTGCTATCAGCTCGAACAGACGTAACTGTTGCGCCACCCAAGAGCTTGCCGCTGTCGGTTACCTCTTTCATGGCCACTTCGGCGCCGTCCGCCATTGCGGGTGTCAGCGATTCAATTGGACCAGTAAAGCCTAGAATTACGCCGATTTTGATTTCGCTAGAATGGCCATCTGCAAATGCAGCTCCGGCCATTAATGCTGTCGCGGCAGTTGCCGCCAAAAACTTTTTCATGATTGATCTCCCGTTTTGGAACAAAGTGTTCAGACTGTAAAATACGCTGCTGTTTGGAAAAAGAAAAGCACTAAACTTTTGAAAGCAGCAGGAACATTTTCCTGAAGATGCCGATTAAGCAGGAAAATGACCTTTTCTGGCTCGAACGGGGTCAGTTTATATTCGAACCGAGTGGCTGCCACGCTCGCGGTAAGGTGTTGTATCGTAATGCGCCCGATAACATTTTGAGAAATGTGAAGGCGATGCAAAACCACAAGCCAATGCCACATTGATAACACTCATATTGGTTTGCATTAAAAGATTACGAGCCTTTTGTAGACGCAGTTCCATATAATACCGCTTGGGGCTGCGATTGAGGTAACGCCGAAACAATCTTTCGAGTTGGCGGGTGGACATCCCGACATCCTTGGCCAAAACAGCTGGGCTAATGGGTTCTTCTATGTTTGTTTCCATCATCTGGATGACGGCGCTTAATTTGGGATGGCGCACCCCAATTCGTGTCGGGACAGAGAGCCTTTGGGTGTCTTGGTCAGTTCTAATCGAGCTGTATATCATTTGATCGGCAACAGCATTTGCCAAATCTTCGCCATGGTCGTCGGCAATTATTTTAAGCATCAAATCAATTGAGGATGTACCACCCGCGGTTGTCATTCGTGTGCCGTCGGTAATGAATACTGACTTAGTGAGATCCACTTCAGCAAATTCCTCGGAAAAACTATCTTGATTCTCCCAATGTATTGTTGCGCGTTTGCCATCCAAGATTCCGGCCCTGGCCATCGGGTAGGCCCCTGTGCAAAGACCTGCGATGGCCAAACCCCGTCGTGCTTCACGGCGAATCCAATTGAGAATTTTTTTCGTGGTATGGGTTTGAATATTTACGCCGCCACATAAAATAATCGTGTCATCTCTTTTTAGCTCGATGAGATCACCATCAAGCTTGAAAGAAGTGCCCGCGGAACACGAAATTGTTTCCCCTCCTTCGCCAATAAATAACCAGCTGTATAGTGTGGTTTCCGCCATGCGATTGGCAATCCTAAGGGCGTCAAGCGCCGAGGCAAAAGACAACAAAGAAAAGCTCTCTATCAAAACAAATGCAAACCGCCGAGTTGTGGTCGGGGTCAAACGCGAGGGCGCTATTTGGGGTTGACTGCTCATAAGGCCACATTCCATTTAATCTAGTTGGCGCATTACATTCAAAAGCCTGACTTTATCAATACAATTGTTCAAAACTATTGCGATCCGTCAAGTGAGCTAAAAACATATATGGTTCTTTCAAAATCTTTTTCGTATAGATTGTAACAACAGTGAACAGTTGTCTTGGAGAATAACATGTCTGAGTGGCAAAAAACCGATTGGCGAAAAAAGCCTCGGGTGCAAATGCCCGAATATATCGATCAAAGTGCACTTCTGAAGGTTGAAGGCAAGTTGTCTAAGTATCCACCGCTGGTTTTTGCGGGCGAGGCGCGCAATTTAAAGGCCAAGTTAGCTGCTGCATCGCGCGGTGATGCTTTCTTGCTTCAAGGTGGCGACTGCGCAGAAAGTTTCGAACAATTCACTGCTGACGGAATTCGTGATACATTTAAGGTTCTTTTACAGATGGCAATGGTGCTTACCTTTGGTGCAAAGGTACCTGTTGTAAAACTTGGACGGATGGCGGGACAGTTTGCTAAACCTCGCTCAGCGCCTACAGAGGTGCAAAATGGCGTGGAACTGCCCAGTTATCGCGGTGACATCATAAATGAACTGGCCTTTACCCCAGCAGCTCGTATCCCAGATCCTCAAAAGATGCTGCAAGCTTATACGCAATCAGCGGCCACTTTAAACTTGCTGCGCGCCTTCTCTACTGGCGGTTATGCCGATATGCATCAGGTCCATAGTTGGACATTAGGCTTTACTGAAAGTGAAAAGGCAGCCCAATACCGTCAAATGGCCCAGCGCATTAACGATGCATTGGACTTTATGAGTGCGGCTGGGATCGGATCCGATTCTGCCCAAGAATTGCGAACTGTTGATTTTTTCATCAGTCATGAGGCTTTGCTTCTGGAATATGAACAAGCGCTGACTCGGTTGGATTCCACCTCAGGAAAATGGCTTGCTGGTTCAGGCCATTTAATTTGGATAGGGGATCGCACCCGACAGCCAGATGGAGCCCATGTCGAATTTTGTAAGGGCGTGCAAAATCCAATTGGCTTAAAATGTGGACCGAGCACCTCGGTTGAGGATTTAAAGGTTTTGATGGAAAAGTTGAATCCGGAAAATGAGGCTGGTCGTTTAACCTTAATTGCTCGTTTTGGCGCCGGCTCAGTAGGGGACCATCTGCCGCGTCTAATAAATGCAGTTAAGGAAGAAGGCGCAAATGTTTTGTGGACCTGCGATGCCATGCATGGAAATACAATAAAATCGTCCTCGGGCTATAAAACCCGACCATTTGACAGTGTCCTCAGAGAAGTTCGTGAATTTTTTGCCGTTCATAGTGCCGAAGGCACCATACCGGGTGGCGTACACTTTGAAATGACAGGGCAGGATGTGACCGAATGTACAGGAGGTGTAAGGGAAGTTACCGACCAGGACCTTTCTGACCGTTATCATACGGCCTGTGATCCGCGTTTGAATGCAAGTCAATCGCTTGAGCTGGCATTTTTGGTGGCTGAAGAATTGGTCATGCATCGGGAGACGCAGAAAAAAAAGACTGCGGTGTCCGTGTAGCGAGGCCAAATCAGTAAAGCAGTGCGTTTACGATTGAGGCAGTAGGTCTGGCGACCTTTATCATGGCCTCTTTGCTAGTGTGGTATTTGCAGCGATTAGTTAATGTAGACTCGATTTCGTTCGATTACTCCTATTGCCTTTGTCGTGCGTGCATGCCTATCTAGAAGTGGGAACAAGCCAATGCTAAACAAAGACTTTTGGCAAGTCTTCAAGGCATCAGATTGGTATGTTTTTTTCCGCGGGACAGGGTCTTTAAAAAGTTCAGTTAAACAGCTTTTTAAACTCGGCAGAGTATTTGTGTAGACACGGCTTTTGCATCGGCTATGGACTGACAACTTTTCTAAACTTAATTTAGCAGATGCACCTATAAATCGAAAAAATTTTATTTTCAGAGGCATAGTTAATCAGAAATATATATGGCAAAACTTCTTTCAATTTAACTGGGCGGATTTGTGAGCGCCAGGGAGTAGTTTTGCTAGCTGTTAACTCATCCCAGTAGATTTCCATTTGCTCAAGCGCTGAGGTGGGTCTTTTGTCACTTTTAGGATCAAGAAAGTCTCTTTTTTCTCTGTTAAATATATAAATGTTACTCATGTCTTTAAATCGCCGATTATGCTGGCCGCAGAGCTTTAAAATATAAAAGGGTAGGGCGTTTCGCTACTTTTCACGAATTTAGTTCAAATTTGAATTGCATTGAACGTTAATCTTTATAAAGGGTTAACAAAATAATCTAACCCACTGACAACTTCAACAAAATAAGCTATCTAAGCATTATTGAAAAAGGAGATGACTTTGGTTCAATCAATGACAGGATTTGGTGCTGTAATAGGCGAAAACCAAACCCATAGCTGGGCAGCAGAGTTGCGCAGTGTGAACGGCAAAGGGCTGGACATAAAGATCAGAGTGCCTGATTGGATTGATGGTTTAGAGAGAGTAGTTCGAACACGATTAAAGCAGTTGATAAAGCGGGGCAATGTCACTTTGACAATCAAGTTGCAAAGTGATGAAAATGACCAAGCTGTCAGTCTATCTCTTGATCAAGGTGTTTTGATCAAAACATTGGATAATATTGCAAAAATCGAGCAGCATGGGATGGATCAAGGCGTGTCATTTGCCCCATCAAAAGCCACGGATCTTTTGACGATCAAAGGCATTACGGAAAATAGAGTCTTGTCCCAAGAGCAGCTTGACACACTCTACAGTAAAATTTTGGCATCCCTGGACCCCCTCTATGAAGCGTTCATTGCTTCACGCTTATCAGAAGGCACTCAGTTACTTAATGTTATAGGGTCTCAGTTGGACGCCCTAAAGACCGAACTGGAAAAGGCCAAGGCGCTTTTGGGCGCACGAGATGACCACATGCGCAGTCTTTTAAAAACACAGTCGGCAAAAATTCTTGAAAATACCACACAATTTGATGCACAGCGCATGGCACAAGAGGTGGCCTTGATCTTTGTGAAGTCGGATGTAACCGAAGAATTGGATCGTTTGGCTGTTCATATTCAAGCTGCTTCTGATCTAATGAAGGCTGGGGGCGCAGTAGGCCGCCGCATGGAGTTTTTGATGCAGGAATTCAATCGAGAAGCAAATACCCTCTGCGCTAAAGCCCAATTTTCGGAGTTGACCAGCATCGGACTTGAAATGAAAGTCATAATAGATCAAATGCGAGAGCAAATTCAAAATCTGGAATAAATGAATGAGCGAGCCGACACGACGTGGACTATTAATTATACTCTCTTCGCCTTCTGGCGCGGGTAAATCGACCTTGGCAACGCGATTGCGAGAGTGGGATAGAGATATCGAGTTTTCCATATCGGCCACCACACGAACTCCTAGAGAGGGTGAAGCAAACG
>CBFHXE010000001.1:39486-100624 GCA_965659715.1 uncultured Paracoccaceae bacterium
GGAAAGAGTACTACTTCCATGATCGTAAAACATTTGAGGCCCTGGTGTCTGAGGGAAAAATGCTTGAGCACGCCGAAGTTTTTGGTAATTTTTATGGCAGCCCAGAACAACCAGTAAGAGATGCCATTCTAGCGGGCAGGGATGTTTTGTTTGATGTCGATTGGCAAGGCGGCCAGCAAATCAAAAATTCGGTGCTTGGGCAGCATTGCGTTTCAATTTTTATTTTACCACCATCAATCAGTGAGCTGGAAAAGCGATTGATAACAAGGGCGTTAGACGCTCCAGAGGTAATAGAGGCACGGATGCAGAAATCCAAGGATGAGATTAGCCATTGGCCAGAATATGATTATGTTCTGGTCAATGATATGCTGGATACTACGGTTGAAAAGCTAAAGACTATCATCTCAGCAGAGAGGATGAGGCTATCCCAGCAGCCAGATATTGTTGATAGTATCCGCCAGTTAAATAATGAATTTGAGGATCGTAAATGACAATTTATACGCTTGGAAATAAGGCTCCCCAAATCTCCAGTTCTGCTTGGGTGGCGCCAGATGCAAATGTGATCGGCAATGTTGAGCTTAAAGAAAAGGTATCTGTTTGGTTCGGTGTGACATTGCGAGGCGACAATGAACTAATCCACATTGGCGCTGGCAGTAATATCCAAGAAAATACGGTAATGCATACAGATTTAGGGTTTCCACTTCGGATTGGTACCAATTGTACAATTGGCCACAAAGTCATGCTGCATGGATGTGAAGTGGGTGACAACTCATTGATAGGGATGGGAGCCATTGTTCTGAACGGGGCAAAAATTGGATCCAACTGTTTGATTGGTGCTGGTGCATTAATAACAGAAAACAAATCTATTCCAGATGGGACGCTGGTTGTTGGCGCACCTGGCAAAATAATTCGCTCTTTAAGCGGTGAAGAAATTATGTCGCTAGAGCAAAGTGCTCTACATTACCAACAAAATGCGGCACGGTTTATGGCCGATTTGAAAAGGATTAATTGAGTTGAAACGAGACGCGACAACGTTCATTCGCCCAGTTGGGTTCCCCAAAAGTGCCAGCGGCCCGGTTGTCACGCCGCTTTCGCCATCGGTGGTATATGCATCGGATAGTCCTGATATGCTGGATGACCAATACGATGGGAAACTATCCGGGTTTACCTATGCGCGCGAGGGGCATCCAAATGGTCAGGCTCTTTCGCAAATTTTGGATCGGTTGGAAGCAGCAGAAAATGGGATTGTTACGGGGTCTGGAATGTCGGCCGTTACGAGCGCGATTTTGGCAACGCTGTCTAATGGGGATCATATAATCGCGGGGGATCAGCTTTATGGGCGCTCGTTGCGGTTGATGGGCGAAGAATTGCCGCGTTTGGGTATTTCGGTTACGTTGGCCAACGCCTCGTCTAGTCAAGATATCGCCCGGGCAATAAAGCCAAATACTAAAATGGTTTTGATCGAGGGTATCTCTAATCCAACGTTGAGGGTCGCCGATTTAAATGGAATTTCTGCGATTTGCAAAGATGCTGGCATTTTACTGGCAGTTGATAACACCTTTACAACACCCAAAGCCTTTCAACCCTTAAAGCACGGCGCTGATATTGTCATTCACTCAGTAACCAAGCTTCTAGCTGGGCATTCAGATGTCACTTTGGGATATGTTGTGGCAAAAGACTCTGATCTGAACAAACGCATGTATGATTTTGCTGTTACAACGGGTCTGACCGCAAGCCCCTTTGATTGTTGGTTGGCTGAACGCGGTTTATTAACTTTTGATTTAAGGTTTGAAAAAGCCCAAAAAACCGCTGAAAATTTGGCAGATGCATTGGCAATACATCCAAAAGTAGACCGTGTTCTATATCCAATGCGAAATGATCATCCAGATGTGAACCTTGCCAAAATACATTTTGAGGGAAACGGGTGCAATATGGTTAGTTTTGAATTGGTTGATAAGACACGTGCAGCGGCAAATCTGTTCACTCAACGTTTGGATGGCATTGCGTTTGCTCCGACCTTGGGGGATGTGGGAACCACGCTTAGCCATCCTGTAAGTTCATCACACCGCTCAATGATGCCTTCAGATCGTGAGAAAAACGGGATTAGCGAGGGATTTTTTAGAGTTTCCGTTGGTTTAGAGACGCCTGAAGATTTGATTTCCGCATTTAAAAAAGCCCTCGATCAGTTGTGAGTTAGGGTATTTAAAGATCATCATTTTTCATATTACCAAGTTTTTGAAATTCTAAATTTGAGGTGGTAACGCTGCAGTCATGGCAGTTATAACTATTTTGGTTTTCTCTGCCTTAGTTTTTCTCAAATTGCTTGCTTATAGAAATATATAAAAATCGAATTTATTATTTGAGGTTGTCCAAATATTATTAGGATATAAGTAGACCAAAAGAAGTTTTTAAAATGTGTTGGAACAACAGCAGATGATGATCGAGCAACGCAATTACTGGATGGAAATTTGTGCGGAAGAGTTTGAGGCGCCAGCACTTGGTGAACGCCTGATTGCAGATCTGGTGATTATCGGGGGCGGTTATACAGGCTGTGCAGCGGCCCTAGAAGCTGCAAAACTTGGATTAAATGTGATTTTACTGGAGGCAAAATTTTGCGGTTACGGCGGATCTGGTCGTAATGTTGGATTGGTAAACGCAGGTTTGTGGTTGCCACCGGATAAAGTCAAAGAAACAATGGGGGGTGCACCAGGAGAAAAATTGGTTGATGCGCTGTCGAAAGCCCCCAATCTTGTATTTGAGTTAATTGATGAAAATAAAATTCAATGTGATGCAAAGCGAAATGGGACAATACACTGTGCACATAATGAAAAAGGTTTAAGCGACTTAAAGCTGCGCCACGCGCAATGGCAGGAAAGAAACGCGCCGGTGAGCTTACTAGATCAAAAACAAGTTGTAAAAATTACAGGAACTAAGTCTTATCATGGGGGTTTAATAGACCACAGGGCAGGGATCATACAGCCCCTTGGATATTTGCGCGGTCTCGCGAGGGCGGCCAAAGCCAAAGGTGCAAAAATATTCGAAAACTCCCCGGTTGTTCGGGTAGAGCATGGGAAAGGCTCTTGGTCAGTGAGCACACCAAATGGTGAGGTCGTCGCAAAAACCGTTTTATTTGCACAAAATGCCTATGCAGAAAAAGGTTTTGGAATGACCGCATCTAAAACTGCAATCGTGAATTACTTTCAAGCCGTTACTCACAGCTTGCCTGACGATATATGGGCGGCCATACTGCCGCAGGACCAAGGATGTTGGGATACTGCGCCGATTATGACATCAGTGCGAAAAGCCCATAACAATAGATTTGTAATTGGGGCAATGGGCCAACCGGCGGGGTTTGGTAGATATATCCATTTGAGTTGGGCTGAGAAAAAAATGGCAAAACTGTTTCCCGCATTGAAAACGGCAGGGTTTGAATCATATTGGAGTGGAAAGATTTCAATGAGTTCAAATTATATTCCCAAAATTATGCGTTTGGATAGCAATCTTTACAGCATTTTTGGCTATTCTGGCCGCGGTATCGGGCCAGGAACTTATTTTGGAACGCAGTTTGCTCGATATCTTTTGTCTAATTCCAAACAAACTTTACCTGTGGATATTACTCATTCATACCGAGATCGCTCCCAAATGATAAAGACCCTTGTTTTTGAGATGGGGGCACGGATTTCACATTTGTGAAAAAAAGGCGCCGGCTGAATTGGCGGCTAAGCGCGAATACGAAGCGTGGCCTTTGATAGAGGCTTACACGGGGCAGGGGATAGGATACTCTGGTACAGCCAGACAGCTCAACACGGTGGGCATAAAGATGCCCTCCGAACGCTCGAGGCACGACAGAAAACGACCGGCGATGTGGTGCGCCAGCATCGGTCGAAACATCGTATTGAGGAGGAAGAAATGAACAGCCTAAACGTGATTGAGATACAGGAGTTGGAGGAAGAGTTTCGGCTGAGGTACTTGAGCTCTATCTGTGACTTAAACTTAAACTACGCCCGCCGCCGCAACACGCCGGAAGGTGCCACCAGATTACAGCAGTGGCTTAGGTCAACATTTCAGAAGGATGCCTTCGCTTGGGCGGTGGTGCGCGCGAAATGTGTCCGGCAGCCTGCAAGCCAATCTGAGCTGATGGCAATGACAAAAATCAGCCGCCAGAGCATATCGGAAATGATAAAGCATTGTTTGGCAGAGGGATGGGTTGAGGTTTTCTGCGGCGAGCGAAAAATGGGGGAAAAAGACGTAAAACATTGTAAAGGATCGTTAAAATACCAAGCCGGCGACGAGCTAATGCAGCTCGGCCAGTCATTTATTGATCGCCACATCGAAACTACCGAGGACACGTTTATGAACTCAAACTGGGACGACTTGATGGCTATTCGTAAGGTGAGAGCAGCTATCCTCTAGATTATTTTTTAATTCCGAAGCATGTCAAGCTACCGGCAGTTTACAAGCCGTAGAAATGCGAGATATAGAAAGGGAGTTAGACAGTTGAAACGTATAAGGTGACTAAAAACCAGTAGTGCAGAAAATGCAAATGGGGCTAATGAAGTCTAAGCGCAGCGAGGGTTTTGCCATGTGGCGCCACGACCACATCAGCATCAAGTATTATGCGTGAATACGCCGACCGTATTGAGGCTGCGCAAAGCTCAAACTCGATGCGGAACTCCGAATAGACGTTATCAGCCCCGCAACTTATCCAGAAAATGACTGCTTATTTGGGGCGTATCACACCGACAGATCCACGGGAATGTGGGGCTGAAAGGTTAAGGCACATCGATCACTCTGGATTGGTGAACGAAAAGGGGTTTTGGCGAGATGAGCCCGCGCGAAGACATGCAAGTCTAATATCTGGCGCCCGTAAAAAAGATGTCTGAAAAAAAGGAAAAAGTAAAATTGAATAATATTATTATTTCAATGACAAAAGTCGGGAAGTTAATCCGTAAAGCGCATAATATATATTATGTTAAATAAATACCTTTTTTATCTAGCGCTAGAAAATTATAGACAAAATTTACTATTCTTTACAGTATGTTGTTTTAAGTGCTTAGCGTTTTTTATTATTATGACAAAAAAACCGGTAGTAATCTACAAACCCACAAAGGTTTCAAAGTTTTGAATAACGATCTAACATCCTACGTCATTGAAATGACAAATGCACAGTCTATTGAGCAGCTTTGGGGTATGCACATTCAAAAAATGAAATCTTATGGTTTTGATCGTATAATTTATGGGTTTACACATTTTTCTACACCTAAAGGATTTGGCGATCCTGATGATTTTATCCTTCTAACCAACCTCAACTCTGAATATGTTGATGTATTTGTTCATGAGGGCCTGTTTTTAGATGCGCCCATGACCAATTGGGCCTTTGAAAATGAAGGCGTAAGTAGTTGGGGTATCGTAGAGGATCTTGCAAAAACAGGTTCGCTTTCAGCAGGTGAATTACGTGCCATAGAGTTTAACAAAAAGCATGGTGCGACATGTGGTTATACAATTAGCTTTAAAGCTTTATCAACTCGATCCAGGGGAGCCATTGGGCTTATAGGTCGGAATGGACTAACACAAGATGACGTCGATGATATCTGGGCGCGTCATGGTAAAGAGCTGGTTTTGATAAATAATGTCGCGCACCTTAAAATACTGTCCCTACCCTACACAACGATGTCGGGCCGCAAATTGACAAAAAGACAGCGTGAAGCTTTGGAATGGGTTGCAGATGGAAAAACCGCCCAACAAATCGCTATGCTGATGGGTTTAACTACGGCGACTGTTGAAAAACATTTGCGTCTTGCGCGAGAGAGCTTAGGGGTTGAAACCACGGCGCAGGCAGTTCTCAAGGCCGCTTTTCAAAATCAAATGTTCATTGTAGACCGATAAACCACTCTTAATGAGTAATATTTAAGGGTAATATACCTCTTATTAAGATTAGGATAGTTCTTCAACATACTGAAATAAAGCACTATGAGAGATGTTTCATACAAGTTTAGCCCTATTTTATGAACAATATTGAAAGAGATTTTCGAAAGTAGGGAAATCCATACTTTCAAATAATTTAGCTAAGGGTCATTATCGGTGTTGTCTGTGAGTAGTGGCTTTTGCCATATGGACTTAAGAAATGCTCTTTACGGCGATTTACTGTAATCTGAGTGTTTCCCCGAAAGGGACTGCCAGCTTGTCGGTTTATATTCGATCGATAAGCTGGCGCAAAACACAAGGCGTTATTTTTTATAAAAAAACGACGCAGAAAATTCCTACGTCGTTTATTTTAGTTAGTGAAGTAGATTTTGGCTCAAAATTGACTGCAGTCAAAAGCGAATTAGCTTTGTGCAACCTTGGCCACTTCGGAGGCAAAGTCTTCTTCTTTTTTCTCTATGCCCTCGCCAACTTCGAGACGTACAAAACCGCAAATTTCCACTCCTGCTTCTTTTGCCGCCTGAGCAACAGTTAAGTCAGGATTGATAACAAAGGCTTGACCAAGAAGAGTGACCTCTCCTAGGAACTTTTTAACCCGGCCAATGATCATTTTTTCGATTACGGCTTCTGGTTTTCCAGATTCGCGAGCCTGCTCGGTAAGAATGTTTTTCTCGCGCTCGAGAACATTAGGATCCAAGTCAGCCTCGGTAAGCGACTGAGGGTTTGCTGCTGCTATATGCATCGCAACTTGTTTTCCAAACTCAGGGCTTGATCCTTTCAATGCGACCAACACGCCAATTTTACCCATGTCTGCAGCCGCAGCATTGTGGACATAGGAATGCACTTCATCGCCTTGAACTTTAGTCATTCTGCGTAAAGACATATTTTCGCCAATTGTGGCTATTTTGGCCGTTAACGTATCTGCAACAGATTTGCCGTTGATTTCAGCGGCACTCAGGGCATCAACAGTTTCCACACCAAGCGCTGCATTTGCAAACGAAGATACCATATCCTGGAAGTCTGAGTTTTTAGCCACGAAGTCTGTTTCTGAATTCACTTCAATGGCAACGCCTTCGCCACCAGAGACAGCAACGGCAACTAAACCTTCTGCTGCTACACGTCCTGATTTTTTAGCAGCTTTCGCAAGGCCTTTTGTGCGAAGCCAGTCAATAGCTGCTTCAAAATCACCATCTGTCTCTATAAGTGCTTTTTTTGCGTCCATCATGCCTGCGCCGGTTGTTTCGCGCAGTTCTTTAACCATAGATGCTGTGATCGCCATGTTCGGCTCTCCTCGTTTCTTTAATCCAACACGAGCGCGGGTATCCCCGCGCTCAAATTTCTAAAGCCAAAAGGCTGATATTAAGCCTCTGCAGGCGCCTGCTCTGCTTCGGATGCTGTCTCGGCAACAGGTTCTTCTGCTTCAGTTACTGCTTCCTCTGCTGGGGCTTCTTCAAGCTCACCTAGATCAACACCTGCAGCGCCAAGCTGTGCAGACATTCCATCCAAAGCAGCCCGGCTTGCCAAATCGCAGTAAAGTGCAATCGCACGAGCGGCGTCATCATTGCCTGGAATGATGTAATCAATACCGCCAGGAGGGCAATTGGTATCAACCACTGCAATCACTGGAATGCCGAGCTTGTTGGCTTCTGCAATGGCAAGCGCTTCTTTTTTGACGTCGATAACAAACAAGAGATCAGGCACGCCGCCCATTTCGCGAATTCCGCCCAATGAGGCTTGTAATTTGGCCTGCTCACGCTCCATTCCCAACCGTTCTTTCTTGGTCAGACCATCGGCACCCGTTGTCATTTGTTCTTCAATAACGGTAAGGCGGTTAATGGATTGAGAAACTGTTTGCCAGTTTGTCAGTGTGCCGCCCAACCATCTGTGGTTCATGTAATATTGAGCACATTTTTCAGCCGCTTCTGCAACAGGTCCAGCCGCCTGACGTTTTGTGCCCACAAATAAAATCCGGCCGCCTTTTGCAACTGTTTCACGCACAACATTCAATGCGGCGTCAAGCATTGGAACTGTTTGCGTGAGGTCCATAATATGGATGCCGTTCCGTGACCCATAGATGAACTCAGCCATCTTTGGGTTCCATCTTTGGGTTTGGTGGCCAAAGTGAACGCCAGCTTCTAGCAACTGGCGCATGGTAAACTCTGGAAGAGCCATGTCTTTTTCCTTTCCGGTTTTCGCCTTGACGGGGGAGTATGAGCTATTGCTCCAACCGGAGGACGCTTGGGGATTTCTGTCCCAAATGCCCGAACCCCGTCTGCGGATTTCGATAGGTGCGTATACTGCCACTAACTTTGTGACGCAAGCGAAAAATACCGATCCAGTGGTTCGTTCATTTAGGCCAAAAACGTGCGTTCTAAGAACCACCAACCGCCGATTAACGCTATGAAAATCGAAGCGGGAATTGAAACCCGCGTGCGGAACCATTGTTTTTTCCCAAACCAGTATCCGAGTAGAATAAACGCTATGAAAATCACACTGAGTTGCCCCAATTCAACACCTATATTGAAGCCAATTAAAGCGGGAATAAATTGAGTTTGAGGTAGGCCAAAGGCAGATAGAACACTGGCAAATCCCAACCCGTGTAATAAACCAAAGGCAAATATCACCACAGGCCGCCACTTTGACAGGCGTTGTGAAAATAGATTTTCAACAGCAACAAAAACTATTGATGCTGCGATCAGGGGCTCTACCAAGGTTGCTGGAACGCTTACAAGTCCAAGCGCCGCGGCTGTTAATGTTACTGTATGTGCAAGCGTAAAAGAAGTGATTTGCCAGAGCAAAACAGATAATTTCAAGCTCAGGAAATAAAGCCCCAAGACAAAAAGCACATGATCCAAACCCTTTGGTAAGATATGATCAAAGCCAACTGGAATATACTGGGCAAAAATGAGCCACCCGGATTTTGGCGGTTGTGAATTATCGCTTATGGGTAGGCTTGTTTGACCAGATTGCAGATATTCTGTTACACCATTTTCGATACCCTGCTGACGTAGAATAATTGCGCCAAGTGTTTTGTCCCAAGAAAAAACAATTGGATTTAAATCAGGTCTTGATGCCGTGAAAGAGGCGTAGCTAAATCGCGGAAGCTCGATATCGCCGATAGGCTCTGTGCGCATCTCTTTTAAGGTTAGCTCAAAATCTGAATTGGCGTCAGCATCACGAAGATGTATTTTTTTTGCCAATTCTGGCCAATATTGGCGAAAAATTATCTCAAGTTGCTCTGGTTCCAGCAAGCGCAGCCGATCATATTCCTGTTCATTTTTAGCGCCACTTGTATCGGAGACCGTTTGCAGGTCGATGTCCGCAAGCAAGGCCTCTGCTGTAAGCCTCATTTCGACATTGATAGACTTGCGATCCAACGTTATATCGGCAATGCTAGGCAAAACCTCATGGGATTGAGCTGTAAAAGCCGGTACCAGCCCAAAACACAAGGTTAAAATAGTAATGTTAAATATCTGTTTTAGATACGCCATTCGCATTTTCGTATTCGTCCTTTACACGCTGTTTATTCCAAACTTTTCTTTTGCCCATGAATTGTGGTTGGATACTAAGAATTTTCAACCTCAAATTGGCGATACGGTTGCGATCGAACTTCGAAATGGACAAAATTTCAAGGGCATAAATCTTTCTTATTTCAAAAATAGAATAGAGAACTTTTTCTGGGAGCAGAATAGTGAGTCGAAGGACGTAAATTCGCGCTCTGGGGACGTACCAGCAATGAAGACCCCTGCCCTAGAAAATGGTTTGATGGTAGTGGTTTATCAATCCAGCAGCAGTACACTTAACTATGAGGACTGGAAAAAATTTGATGATTTTATTCAGCATAAAAATCTAGGCCTGATTGAGCAAGCCCATGAAAGTCGTGGTTTACCAAAGACAAATTTTCAAGAAAGTTACAAACGTTTTAGCAAAGCCCTAATTGGAATAGGAAAAGGCCAAGGCCGCGATCGTTCATTTGATCTTGAAACTGAGTTCATTGTGCTAAACAACCCATATACAGAGGATATTTCAGACGGAATTGAGGTGCTTCTTTTGTATCAAAACAAGCCGAGAGCAAACGCACAAGTTGAGGTATTTCAGCGTTCTTCATCTGGAGAAGTTTCAGTATTTTATATCAAAACCAACGTGCAAGGCAAAGCGATTATAGATGTTTTGCCTGGTCACGATTATCTACTAGACTCGGTCATCTTGCGCGTTCCCAAAGTTGATTCCGCGCAAAATTCCGACGCTGTTTGGGAAAGCCTTTGGGCCGCCACAACCTTTTCGGTTCCCAAAAAATGAGCGCGAACTCAAAAAAAATTATCTGTATAGGCAGTGTCCTTTGGGATATAATAGGCTCTACAAGTGGGATGCTTTCCCGAGCATGTGACGTTTCTGGGCAAATTACAATGTTGCCGGGTGGTGTTGCCTTTAATATTGCACAAAAGCTTAGTTTGCTTGGCTATAAGTCTACGATATTAACAGCGATAGGTGCCGATCAAGAGGGGCAAGCTCTTATTGAAAAGTGCAATCAAATTGGTCTTAATACAGGGTATATTTTTCGCCCTGAAAATTGGCCAACAGATCGCTATATGGCGATAGAAGATGTCGGCGGTGTAGTCGCAGCAATTGCCGATGCTCATAGCCTTGAAGCAGCTGGGGAACTTATTTTACAGCCTTTGAAAGACGGCCGGCTCGGTTCGCTCGTCAATCCGTATGATGGAATGATCGTCCTTGATGGCAATTTGTCAGATCATGTTTTGGAAGATATTTCCATTAGTCCATATTTTGCAGCCTGTGATTTACGTTTGTGTCCTGCTTCTCCGGGAAAAGGCAAACGGCTCAAGCCCTTTTTGGGACTTAAAAATGCAACTTTTTATTGCAATCTACAGGAAGCAGAGATTTTGTGTGAAGCAGAATTTAAGAATGCTGAGGTTGCGGTTGCCGGACTTTTGAGTATGGGTGCACAGCGGGCAATCGTAACCCATGGTGGATTGAGTGTCTGTGACGGAAAGGCCCCGAACAAACCAGTCCTTTATGAGCCACCGAAAATAGAAGTTAAAAGAGTAACCGGAGCAGGCGATACCTTCATGGCTGTACATATTGCAGCAGAAATGGAAAACCTTTCAGCTGAAAAGGCATTACAGCAGGCTGTTGAAGCCGCGGCGGCATTCGTGAATGGCAAGGATAGTGCATGATTGAAATTGATGTAAGCCCAGAGGTGCAAGATGCCTTGGACAACTCACAACCGGTTGTGGCTTTGGAAAGCACAATTATCACACATGGAATGCCATGGCCTGAAAATAAAAAGGTTACGTTAAGAGTAGAAAAATCAGTTCGTGATAACGGTGCCGTTCCTGCAACAATTGCAGTTCTAAACGGGGTGTTGAAAGTTGGTCTTTCTCACCAAGAGATTTCCGAGTTGGCTGCATCTCAGTCACCGCGCAAGTTGTCTAGTGCCGACTTAGCGATTTGCCTCGCTCAAAAAGCAACTGGAGCAACCACAGTAGCAGCCACTATGATCGCAGCTGCAAAGGCTGGTATTTCTGTTTTCGCCACTGGCGGTATTGGCGGAGTGCATCGCGGCGCTGAACTTTCATTCGATATTTCGGCTGATTTGCAAGAATTGGCGCAAACGCCGGTTACTGTTGTGTCGTCCGGATGCAAGGCAATTTTGGACATTCCTAAAACTCTCGAAGTTCTCGAAACACTTGGGGTTCCAGTCATTGCATTTAAACAAGATGAGTTTCCTGCGTTTTGGTCGGCAAAATCAGAATATGCGGCGCCGGTTAGAATGGATGACGTCAAAGAGATTGCCGAGGCGCATCAAATGCGAGCCGAGCTAGGTATTTCGGGAGGTCAATTGATCGCTAACCCAATACCTGCAGAAAATGAAATCCCTCTTTGTGATATTCAACCGATCATAGATGAAGCAATCGAGGCTTCTTTCGAAAAAAAAATTATAGCCAAAGAAGTCACACCCTTTTTGCTTTCTCGGATTTTTGAGTTAACAGAGGGTAAATCGTTAACGGCAAATATTACACTGGTTTTAAATAATGCGCGGTTAGCTGCTAAAATTGCTAAAAATTTTATCAATTAACAACAATGATTTTGTTTCTGGCTGCGCAGTCATTGTGTATTCAACTTAATAAGAATAGAGATGTTGGCTAAGAGAAGGGTATCATGAACAAACCGTTTCAAGCCACGCCACCTCCTGCGCCTCGAAAGCCTTTGTTCTCGGGGCTTCGCAACAGTTTTCTAACGGGCATCGTTGTTATTGCCCCTGTTGGTCTTACCGTATGGCTTATTTGGACAGTAATAGGTTGGGTAGATGGTTTTGTATTACCTTTTGTTCCCAACTCTTATCAGCCTGAAAATCTAATCAAGCAAATATTTGGCGAAGAAAGCCAGATGAACATCCGCGGTCTTGGTGTAATATTTTTCTTGGTTTTCACGACCTTTGTGGGGTGGGTTGCCAAAGGTGTTATTGGGCGCTTTTTTATTAGAAATGCAGAAACCTTGGTCCATCGCATGCCCGTGGTGCGTTCAATTTACTCTGGTGTTAAGCAGATTGCTGAAACAGTTTTTGCTCAATCTGACCGCTCTTTTGAAAAGGCTTGCCTCATTGAATACCCTAGAAAAGGCATATGGGCCGTTGGTTTCATTTCCACGGTTGCCAAAGGTGAAGTTCAATCAAAAGCAGCGAAAGATAGCCAGTTATTGTCTGTTTTTGTGCCGACAACGCCTAACCCTACTTCTGGATTCTTGCTGTTCTTTCCCAAAGAAGATGTCATTCAGTTGGATATGAGTATCGAAGATGCGGCTAAGCTTGTGATATCAGCAGGGCTTGTCTATCCAGATTCCAAATTGGTTCCAGCGAAAAAGAAGTAACTTTTTTACTGTTGGCTCAAAATCACTTCGCTCCTCCGATATGGCTTAGTCAAGTGCCGCTCAAAACTCTGGTGCATTTAACAGAGTCAATGCCCGTTCATAAGCTAAGGGGCGCAAAAAAAACGCCTGCATAAAGCAGGCGCTAAGTCATTGAGGCAGGTTTCATACAGGCAAGAAACCTATCGAGCAGTGGGGTATCTATACTGCTTTAATCATCACTCTCCAAGTCAAAATTTGATTTTTTTATTTTTTCCAATGTTTGGGTTGCTAAACTTCCATATGGATTTTGTGTAAAGTGAGTTTCTTTTGCCGGTTATTTTATAAAGCTAAAGAGTTTCTAGGGCGATTTTTCTGTACGCTTTCTATGAAACGAGACGGGTAGTCATCGATACAATGAGTATTGTCTAGTGGTGTATAACCACACAGCATTTTGTGCTTTAGCGACAGCATGTTGAGGGGATCTCTTTCTCCAAAGAGACACTAAGAGCTAATTCGAATTTGGAATTTTGCCATCAGTATATGTGAGCCAGCCTTGAGAGGGGCCTAACATTTTTATGGTTCACTTTTAAAAGGCATGAATGAAGAATGTATTGCTTTGGTTAAATTATCGGATTCTGGGCGTTAGCTGAAATTTTTTGCGAATCGCTTTGAGAATCAAAAATCGAAAGGTAATCGTAAGCTCTCTACGATGGTTACGCTTCTGCAAGCCATAGAGTAACTCAACCTAAAAAGTCGAAAGCCAAAATGGCCTCAATAGGTCACGTGGGGTTTAAGAACTTATTTGGATAGCGTCTCTCATTGCATTTGCAAATGTTGGGAAAGCAAGAGCGTCGTTTTCAAGCTACACAAGCGAAGTTACCCAAAGGATGGTAGCATCATCATCACTGCTCGAAATAACGTTATGTCCCATGCTGCCATCATAATAAGCGCTGTCCCCTCGGCGCATCTCAATGGGTTCATAAAATTCTGTATAGAGGGTTATAATTCCCGTTAAGACATATAGAAATTCTTCTCCATCATGCCGCACCCATTCGCCAAACTCTTCAAAGCTCCGCGCGCGTATTCGAGCCTGATATGGAAGCATCTTTTTTTGGGTTAGACCTTCACTCAGTAAATCGTGCTCGTACGTAGTTGTTGCGTGGGCTGTCCCCTGCCCGGCTTTCGTCACAATCAATCTACCGCTGACTTCATTCTTGCTTGGTGGCGTGAACAATTGGGGAATAGAAATTTCAAGTCCAACAGCCAGCTTTTTTAAAGCGTCATATGTTGGTGACATTTGCCCGTTTTCAATTTTTGATAATGTCGATCTGGCAAGCCCGGCTTGTTGCGCGGCTTGCTCCAATGTCCAGTTTCGTGCTTTGCGCAAGCTGCGCACACGAAAACCAAGGTTCAGCGGTTCGGCGCTTTCTTGCATTCCGCCTTCGCGGGCAATTTTAATTAAAGATTTTGGACCTTTGGACGGCATAAGTTAGGTATAAGGCTAGACTATCTTGCTTGCAACGTAGGTCATGGGGTTTCTGGATATCAAAATGTAATCAGTTTTTGGAATTGGTGATCACCCACGTTGCCCTGCCTTCTTTAACTTGGCTGCATATGCATTGTCTTTTGCAGACGTAACTCCGAATAAGCCCGCTTTGTTAATGGTTAACTCACAAAAAGTTACAGAAACTTGGTCATATGAAGACCTTAGAAATGCGGTATTATCAACTGCATATGGATTTCTAAAAAAGGGCCTATGCCCCAAAGATCGCATTTTGCTTCGCCTCGGGAACACTGTTGAGTTTCCAATTGCATATCTTGCGGGGATTGCCGTTGATTTGGTGCCAGTGCCCACGTAACCCCAACTGACAGAACGTGAAGTTGAAGCCATTATTTCAACAATCCAACCAAAGGCAATTTTAACTTCTGATGAAGCTCAATGCCCGGAACAAACAAATGCGGTTCAGATTTCCCAAAAAGAACTAAAGGAAATGCAAAAGGAACCTTTGGCTAATTTCACTTATGGCGATCCAAACCGCTTAGCTTATATCGTCTTTACCTCTGGAACATCTGCCCATCCAAATGCTGTAATGCATGCCCACAGGGCTATTTGGGCGCGGCAAATGATGGTTCGTGACTGGTACCAGCTTAGCTCAAGCGACCGGCTATTGCATGCTGGGGCATTTAACTGGACATTTACACTCGGAACTGGGCTTTTAGACCCTTGGGCAATGGGCGCAACGGCTCTGGTTCCAGGGTCGACCTTAAGCTTTGAAGATATCCCAGAGTTGCTTGAGAAGTATGAGGTTTCTCTATTTGCGGCTGCTCCTGGGATTTATCGTAGCATCCTTAGAAACGCGCATACCTTAAATGCGCCTTGTTTAAGGCATGGTTTGTCTGCCGGGGAAAAATTACAACCCTCGGTCAGTAAAGCTTGGGAGGTCGCGACCGGAACCAAAATATATGAAGCTTTTGGAATGACAGAATGTTCAACTTTTATTTCGCATAATCCACAATTGAACTGCGCTGAGGACACAATTGGGAAACCCCAAACCGGGCGATCTGTGGCGATATTACCATTAGAAGGCGATGATCAACCCGTTGAATTGGGTGAAATTGGAATAATATCTATTGATAGGAGTGATAGCGGTTTGATGCTTGGATATTTAGAGGGCCGGAAGTCGGACGGAGAAATTTATCGTGGAAATTGGTTTTTAACCGGCGATATGGGCAAGATGGAAGCAGATGGAACCATCACATATCTAGGACGAAATGACGACATGATGAATGCAGGTGGTTTCAGGGTATCGCCCATTGAAGTTGAAGCAGTGCTGTTAACCCACCATGATATTTTATCAGTTGCAGTCAGCCAGATCGAAATCAAAAAAGATGTGATGGTTATTGCGGCGTTCTGTACAGCAAAGTGTGATCTAAATGAAGATGAATTGAAGGCGTTTGCATCGAACCGGCTTGCACGATACAAGCAACCAAGAGCGTATTTCCAATGTGAAAGGCTTCCCTACGGACCAAATGGCAAGCTTCTTCGCCGTCAATTAACCCAATTACTAGGACCCTCTAATGATCAGGCTTGATATATTTTCTGATCCTGTGTGCCCATGGTGTTTTATTGGAAAGCACAATCTTTTTGTGGCGCTCAGTGACTTTGATGAGGAACTGTTTTCCATTGAATGGCACCCGTTTCAACTCAATCCGGATATGCCCGAAGGCGGCATGGATCGCCGCGAATATCTCGAGGCTAAATTTGGCGGCAAAGAGGGGGCAATTCAAGCCTATTTACCCGTCGTTGAGCATGCTAAATCCTCAGGTTTAACCATCAATTTAGAAGCCATTACAAAAACACCTAACACGCTTAAGGCTCAGTGTTTAATCCACTGGGCTAAATTGGAAGGCTGTCAGAATGAGATGGTCCAAGCCTTGTTTGAAGCCTACTTCTGTCATGGACAAGATATTGGTGATACCGCGATCTTGATCGATATTGCCGCTGAAACTGGGATGAATGCTGATGTGGTCAAACGATTGTTTACCTCTTGCCAAGATAAATTGGAAATACAAGAAAGGGACGCGTCGGCGCGAGATATGGGTGTTGATGCTGTGCCAACCTTTATTGTCGCCGGACAGCATGTTGTCAGCGGCGCTCAATCGGTTGAATTATGGCGGTCCGTTATTGAGGATATTCAAAAACAACTTGGATCCGAAAGTGCCGCCATTGGCAAATTTGGTTGAGTCGACTGGTGGCGCAGGTTTATTGCGGATTTTAAATTGATATAATCTTAACTCAAAAGTATACCGTTGCATACAGGGTTGCATAACCCTCAAAATGCTCTAAGAAACGCGAACAATTGAAACACAATATAAGGATAAGGCACTATGAGTAGGATAAAGGTCGATAATCCAGTCGTCGAACTTGACGGCGATGAAATGACCAGAATTATCTGGGATTTCATCAAGCAAAAACTTATTCTGCCGTATCTTGATGTAGATTTATTGTACTATGATTTAGGCATAGAGGAACGTGACCGCACCAATGATCAAATTACTATTGATGCTGCTGAGAAAATAAAAGAAGTCGGCGTGGGTGTTAAGTGCGCAACAATTACCCCTGATGAAGCCAGAGTAGAAGAATTCGGCCTCAAAAAAATGTGGCGTTCGCCTAACGGAACCATTCGTAACATTTTAGGCGGTGTTGTGTTTCGTCAGCCAATTATCTGTTCAAATGTCCCGCGGCTTGTACCCGGTTGGACCCGGCCTATCGTTATTGGTCGGCACGCCTTTGGGGATCAATATCGCGCCACCGATATGAAATTCCCTGGTCCCGGAACCCTTTCGATGAAGTTTGTCGGCGAAGACGGTGAGGTGGTTGAGCATGAAGTATTTAAAGCGCCGTCATCGGGCGTTTTCATGTCAATGTATAATCTTGACAATTCGATCATCGACTTTGCTCGTGCCTCAATGAACTATGGGCTTAACCTTGGCTGGCCAGTATACCTGTCGACTAAAAATACCATTATGAAACAATATGATGGACGCTTCATGGAGCTTTTCCAGACGGTTTATGAAGAAGAGTTTGAAGATAAGTTTAAAGCCAAAGGTATTCATTACGAGCATCGCTTAATCGATGACATGGTTGCCTGCGCGATGAAATGGAATGGCGGTTTTGTTTGGGCTTGTAAAAACTATGATGGCGATGTGCAGTCGGACACAGTTGCCCAAGGATTTGGCTCTTTGGGATTGATGACATCCCAGCTCATGACGCCAGATGGAAAGATTGTAGAAGCAGAGGCAGCCCACGGAACGGTAACCCGCCACTATCGGCAGCACCAGAAAGGTGAGGCCACCTCTACGAACTCAATTGCCTCTATCTTTGCTTGGACTGGTGGGTTGAAGCACCGCGCAAAACTTGATGAAAATGCTCCACTTTTGAAATTTGCGAGCACCTTGGAAGAGGTGATCGTTAAAACTGTGGAAAGCGGTGATATGACTAAAGACCTCGCTCTATTGGTGGGACCTGACCAGAAATGGTTAAGCACCATAGGCTTTCTTGAAAAAGTTGATGAAAACCTAAATGCCGCCTTGGTGGGCTGAATATAAAAACAATTTAGCGCGGATAGTTTTATTCGCGCTAAATAAGCTTCTGAATTAATACATTTTTTTGTCAAAAATACAAAACAAATTTCTTTCCATTCTTGTCCATCCGTTGTGATTTTCATCAAAGGGTTCCGACACTATCGCCCAACTGTCGTTTCGCTTATAGTTTCGGTAATATATCGACGGGGCCCAGCGGTCAGATGCATACCGCACAGCATAGAGCTTTTTGCCGTCTGAAAAGGCAATAGAAAGTCGCAGATGCGGCGTGACAGGCGATAGCTGTTCAAAAGATTTAACCCTTTCGAATATAGCCCGTTTTGGATTTTCGTCCAGCCCCTTCCCCAAAGCGTTTAGAAAAAAAGCCTCGCTATCGGTTGCACCTTTGCGGTGCTTATAAAGCGTATCCGGGATCAACATGTCTGCCTTTTTTCGCACCTGTTCAAATCCGCCGATTAATCCATTGTGCATAAAGCTCCAATTATCTACCACAAAGGGATGACTATTATTTCGACTAACTGCAGTTCCTGTAGACGCACGTACATGAGCAAGAAAGAGATGGGATTGAACTTGATTTGCAACAGATTTGAGGTTCACATCCGACCACGCTGGATGCACGTCTTTATAAAGTCCTGGTTCGAAACGTTTACCATACCAAGCAATGCCAAAACCATCACCGTTTAAGCGTGCCTTACCTTCATCTGCCGCCCTACTTTGCTCAATTAAAGAATGCTCTGGAGCGCTTAGAATATCAGACAAATAGATTGGGGCACCGATATAACCTGCCCAGCGACACATTTACTGTCCCCGATTGTGGGTTTTGTTAAAAAGATCGGCGATGATTGAACTCGCAGTTTTTTCAAGAAAAGCAGCAATAACGGCATGAATTAGCGCTGCAAAAGCGGCGAGAAACAGAAGGCTTGAAAATCTCAAAGCAAATAGAGCGTGTTCAAAATATGTTTCGTCGACACTTTGCGGATGATTGATGAACAGTTTTTTATACATTTTTATCTCCTTCTACATGAGGAGATTTATAAAAATATATATTGTAAAATAGTTCCCAATTATTGCATGTTGGCGATTTTTTATGGGAATTTATCCCGAAAGGTAGGATTTATAGTGGAAATAGATACATTTGATAGAAAAATTCTGCAGTATATTCAAAAAGACTGCAGTATGTCGATTGAGAGCCTTGGCGAGCAGGTCGGACTGTCTAGAAATGCCGTGTGGCGCCGCGTCAAGGCGCTTGAAGAACATGGCTATATCAAAAGCAAAGTAGCTATTATAGATCCGCAAAAACTCGGTCTGGAATTGCAGGTTTTTGTGCAAATTAGAACCAGCGAACATAACCTTGCGTGGCGAAAACGACTAGCGCAAACAGTACAAGCCTTGCCTCAGATACAATTTGTTCACCGTATGACCGGAGATCTTGACTATCTCATCATGGCCCGAGTGGCCAATATGGCTGAATATGACCAACTGTATCAGCGTTTAACTGAAAATGTACAAATGTCTGACGTATCTGCAAGCTTTGTAATGGAGAGCCTAAAGGAAACAACGGAAATTCCGGTCTCTTTGCTCTAGAGCAAAAAAATGGGGGGCATAAGCCCCCCTTTGAAAGTCTCGCCGTTCAAGCTCATCATTATACCGCTCGATTTATGTTTATGCCTGCGGCCTGAACGTCGTCAGGGGTGAGCGCACCCTCCCCGTGTCTCTGTTTTTTCCTTTAACTACATCCTGAGGTCGCCCCGCAGGTATTGCATTTCATACAAGTTCCATTGCGGACCAAAGTGTAATTTCCACAATCTCCACACGGATCGCCTTCATACCCTTGCATCTTGGCTTTGGTACGCGCATCCATTGAAGTTGCTGTTGCAGTTGCTATTGTCGCCACCTCAGCTGCTTGTTGTGGAACATCCGCAACAACTGCTGCTGTTTCTGACATGGCTAAATTACCGCTTGTTTGACCGCCTTGAAGAACTACCAATTCACGCGGAAGGCGTTTTCTGAGATATCCTGAAGAGCTTATTTGTTTGAGTACTTCCAAAGACTTAGAGGCATTGTCTTCACTAAGCTCTTTAACATTTCTGATGCCTTCATCTTGTCCGCGACCCAAATCATCAAAGGCAGCACCCTCGGGCTTTACGTGGGCCAAATCGGTTCTATCAAGATAGCTCACCGCCAGTTCGCGGAAAATATAGTCAAGAATTGACGTTGCATTTTTAATACTATCGTTGCCCTGAACCATGCCCGCAGGTTCAAACTTAGTAAAAGTAAACGCGTCCACAAATTCCTCTAAGGGCACGCCGTACTGCAGGCCAACTGAGACTGCGATGGCGAAATTGTTCATCATGGCGCGGAAACCAGCACCTTCTTTGTGCATATCGATGAAAATTTCACCGAGCGTACCATCTGAATATTCACCGGTGCGTAAATAGACTTTATGGCCTCCGACTATTGCCTTTTGAGTATAGCCTTTACGGCGTTCCGGCATTTTTTCTCGATGAGATTTCACGATTTCTTTGACAACAACTTTCTCTACGATCTTTTCAGCAAGAACAGCCGCTTTTTCCTGCGCGCTGCCGCTTTCAAGAATTTCAGCAGCCTCGTCGTCATCCTCAACCAATGCAGCCGCCAATGGCTGCGACAGTTTTGAGCCATCCCTATAAAGTGCATTGGCTTTTACACCGAGCGACCAGCTAAGTTCATATGCCTTTTGGCAATCTTCGATGGTTGCGTCGTTTGGCATATTTATGGTCTTGGAAATGGCGCCTGATATGAAAGACTGGGCGGCGGCCATCATATAAATATGACTGTTAACACTTAGATAACGTTTGCCCTTTTTGCCGCAGGGGTTGGCGCAATCAAAGATATGATAATGTTCTGCGCTCAAATGTGGCGCACCTTCTAGGGTCATGGTCCCGCAAACATGATCGTTCGCAAGATCAATATCCTTTTTACTAAACCCGAGATGGCGCAATAGATCAAAGCTAGGGTCGTTTAGCTTTTCTGCCGGAATACCAAGAACGCCGGTGCAGAATTCTGCGCCAAGGGTCCATTGATTGAACACAAATCTGATATCAAAAGCCGATTCTAAAGCGGCTTCAATCTTTTCAATTTCAGCAGGCCCAAAACCATGCCCGATAAGACTGGTGTGATTGATACCTGGGGCATTTCCAAGCGATCCATGGCCCACTGCATAAGAAATAATTTCTTCTATGTGGGCGCTTCCATAGCCAAGTTTTTCCAATGCCGCGGGCACTGAGCGATTGATGATTTTGAAGTATCCACCACCAGCAAGCTTTTTGAACTTTACCAGTGCAAAGTCTGGTTCAATTCCGGTGGTGTCACAGTCCATGACCAATCCGATAGTCCCGGTTGGCGCAATGACAGAGGTTTGTGCATTCCGATACCCATGCCTTTCCCCTTCCGCTAGTGCATTATTCCAGCTGGATTGCGCAAGCATTACCAAATCTTGGTCAGGGCAGTTTTTGCAATCGAGTGGAACTGGCTTGATGGCCAAGTCTTCATAGCCGGTGGATTTGCCAAAAGCTGCGTTTCGATGGTTGCGAATAACGCGTAACATATGCTCAGCGTTGTTGTCATACTTTGGAAAAGGTCCTAACTCACGCGCCATTTCAGCACTTGTTGCATAGGATGCCCCGGTCATTATGGCTGTTAAAGCTCCACAAAGCGCTCGGCCTTCATCGCTATCGTACCCAAAGCCCATGTTCATCAGCAATCCGCCGATATTAGCATAGCCAAGACCTAACGTTCTAAAATCATAAGAGCGCTGTGCAATTTCTTTGGATGGAAACTGCGCCATAAGAACCGAAACTTCTAAGGTTATGGTCCAAAGCCTTGTCGCGTGAATATAGTCATCTGCTTGGAATTTTCCGTCTTTCAAAAAGCTCAGCAAATTCATGGAAGCCAGGTTACAAGCGGTATCGTCGAGGAACATATATTCAGAGCACGGGTTTGATCCTCTGATCTCGCCATCCTTTGGGCAGGTATGCCATGCGTTGACCGTGTCATGATATTGAATACCTGGATCGGCACAGGCCCAGGCGGCATGCCCGACATCTTCCCAGAGCTTTCTGGCTTTTATGGTCTTAGCGACAGAACCGTCCGTGCGTCTAATAAGTTCCCAATCTTCATCTGCTTCAACGGCCTTTAAAAAGGCATCTGTGACCCGTATTGAGTTGTTAGAATTCTGTCCAGATACGGAAGCATAGGCTTCGCTATCCCAGTCTGTATCATATGTTGGGAATTCAATGCTGTCATATCCTTGCTTCGCGTAGTCCAATACTCGTTTTACATAAGTCTCTGGTATTGCGACCTTTTTTGCACCTCTTATAGCTGCTTTCAAAGAAGGGTTTTTGCTTGGATTTACGGAATCTTCGCTGCTTCCATCCCAGGCTCGAATGGCAGCAAAAATCTCGTTTAGTTTTTCTTCATGCATTTTGCTGCCCGCGACGATGCTGGCAACCTTTTGCTCTTCTTTAACCTTCCAGTTGATAAAGCTTTCGATATCTGGGTGGTCTGCATCGCAGATGACCATTTTGGCGGCGCGTCTTGTTGTCCCACCAGATTTAATTGCGCCCGCAGCACGGTCGCCAATTTTCAAAAACCCCATCAGGCCAGATGATTTGCCACCACCTGATAGCGGTTCGCCGTCTCCACGAAGTGAGCTAAAGTTAGTGCCTGTCCCGGATCCATACTTAAAGAGCCGTGCTTCGCGCACCCAAAGATCCATAATGCCTCCCTCGTTGACGAGATCATCGGTTACAGATTGGATAAAGCAGGCATGGGGTTGTGGGTGTTCATATGCAGATTTTGACTTCACCAGCTTTCCAGATTTGAAATCTACATAGTGATGTCCCTGACTAGGGCCATCAATGCCATAAGCCCAGTGGAGCCCCGTGTTAAACCACTGTGGGCTGTTTGGTGCGGCCCTTTGGGTCGCTAGCATATACCGCATTTCGTCATAATAGGCTTGTGCATCTTCGGCGGTGCTAAAGTAACCGCCTTTCCATCCCCAATATGCCCAAGCACCAGCCAAGCGGTCAAAAACCTGCTTTGCAGAGGTTTCGCCTGTTATCGCTGTCTCGTCGGTAGAAGCTTGTGAGCGCCACAGGAATTCTGGGACATTCTTCTCTTTAATCTTTTTGAGGCTTTCGGGCACTCCGGCTTTACGGAAATACTTTTGGGCAATCACATCGCTTGCCACTTGAGACCAAGACGACGGAACTTCCACATCGGCAAGATGAAAAACCACTGTTCCATCTGGATTTCTTATTTCAGAGGAGGTTTTTATAAAATCAATGTCGGAATAGGCATCCTGCCCGGCTTTCGTGAATTTTCTTTCAATTTTCATCTTTTTGCCTTGTTTGTTATTCTTTTTGTATCGTTCGGCTTTATGCCTGCTATTCTTTTTGTGCCCACCTATCGCTTAATTCATAAAGCGAAAGTATCATCTTCTTCCAACCCTGCCTTGCGGGAAAGAGATATACTATATGTTGTGGTGTCAGAGACAGCCTGTACAATTTGACGTAGGAGCACCAAGATGGTCAACGCATTTTTTTAATAAATTTTTAAAATTTTTCCTTGACCTCTGTATAGATATGTAATTCCCGAAATTGGGGCTTAATTTGGCGCTTTCTTACAAAAATATCCAATGCATTCTTGTTCATAAAAACGTCATATTATGCGATGGTTTACGCGAATTTTTTGACCAATAAAGTGAAACAAAAAACGTTCACTATTTTAAAGTATGAGTTCTAAATTGCCGACCTGATTAAAAAATGATTCTGGAGATGTAGTTATAAATACCACAACAAATAGTATGCTCTTGTGGGGAACTATCTATACCTAGCGGTTTAAGGGCGTATCCCGAAGGATAGAATCGGATTAAAGGGTTTGATGCAAAAGTAGCATAACCTAAATTCAACAAATTATTTGCAGGGCTAAATAATCCATAAGGGCATGACTTTATTCATAAACCAAAATTGCTGAGATAGTGCTCCAGTGCCCTTGATGAACATTTTTTTAAAGTCAGGAAAACTCTCTGAGTTTTTGGTCGGGACGGCAAGATTCGAACTTGCGACCTACGGTACCCAAAACCGTCGCGCTACCAGGCTGCGCTACGCCCCGAACAAGCGGCTGTCTAACCAATTGCAATGGGATTGAAAAGAGCAAACAGCACAGTTTAGGCAGAAAATAATCACTCTGTTTCAGTGCAATTCAAAATTCGCTCTTTGGAGATGGTCAAGTTGTGTGCAAAAGATCCAATAGAGAGACCTAGTTTTTCTGAAATCCCACCATTAATTTCGACAACATATTGAATATCTGAACCTCCGTGAATAATCGTATGATCAAAGGGCTTGGCGTTTGAATGTATGTGGTCGACACGGCCTTTTGTGCTCAAAAAAATCATATCCAAGGGAATTTTGGTATTCTTCATCCAAAATGACACAGACATTGGCTCTTGATACACAAATAACATTCCTTGATCGTTCGGCATATGGTCTATGTGCATAAGGCCTTGGGCTCTGGTATTCGGAGTGTCGGCAATCCGGACAGCGAAACAGGCATGCCCCCAAGTTCCCCTAAATTCTAATAATTCAAACTTCAAACTCTGTGATGCTTGCGTACTGCACCCTAGAAGTATTGAAAAACCTAAAAAAACAAAAATTAAACTAGCTTTTGCTATATGGCACTGTCCCAGGAGCATAATTCTGCCGCCATTTTCCCACGCCGACCATCAATCACCCGCAAAGCAATGGCTTCCCCTGCTTGAAGATCTGTCAGGCCCGAGCGCCTTAAAATTTCTATGTGGATAAAAACATCAGTATCTTTCCCATAAATATTAACAAATCCAAAACCTTTTACAGAGTCAAACCATTTAACGCGCGCCGGTTCTAAAGGAAGTGTTTGAATATAACTAAGCTCAAGGTTTTCGAGATCTATTAATTCAGGTCTTGGCAGAGAGCTTGGGTCAATTGATAGTATTTCAGCGACCTTTAAACCGCGTGAGGTTTTTTGCGCTTTAAAGTCGATAAACGCGCCTTCAGCAATAGAATTGCGTCCAAACTTTTGCAAAACGTTTGCATGTAAGAGGATGTCTTCGTTTGAAGTCTCATCCACGACAAACCCAAACCCCTTTAAAGGGTTATACCATTTTAAATATCCTGCCAATGGCAGTTGCTCTTGGTCTTGATCCACGTCAGTCACCGCATAGTATACCCTTTGGGATCGAAATTATAGACTTAAGTATGCAATTGGTAAAACCATAATTGAGGAAAATGAAACATTTTTGTGAAAGGCGTTAAAAATTAAATCGGTATTCAAGGCGCCAAGCGCTGAACGACCCAGGTTTCTGATACAGCTTTACGCCGCCATTGAATCCTGTCGTGAAGTCTAAATTCGCCATCAGACCAAAATTCAATTTCTAGCGGCAAAACCCGAAAACCGCCCCAATGGGGTGGACGTTTTGGATTCATGCCTTTTTGCGCAGTTTGTTTTGCAACTTCCTTCATTAACTGCTGTCGCGATTCGAGCGGTTCAGACTGAGGTGAGGCCCAGGCACCAATTCGGCTTTGCAGTGATCGAGAAGCAAAATAGTCATCTGCAATGGAACCGTTTTCTTTTTCGACAAGTCCACGAACCCTGATTTGCCGTCTCAAGGACTTCCAATGAATTACAAACGCGACTTTCCCAGAGTTATCAATTTCCTGACCCTTTTGACTATTATAGTTGGTATAAAACACAAATGCATTCACCTCAATGTCCTTTAAAAGAACCATCCGAGCGTTTGGCATTCCTTGGCCGTCCACAGTCGCAAGAGCAATCGCATTGTGATCATTTATTTCGCATTTTTCTGCTTCTCGCAGCCAACTGCCAGCGATCTGGAATGGATCATCTCCAGCAAAAATACCTGTTCGCTTTTCCATTTTACCACCTTAAAATTTATGCAACATGATTGTCGCTAGGCTTGATGTGGAAGCTCCAATCGCCTACACGGTCACTTAAATATAATGGTAGGAGATTACCACATGTCAAATAATCTTATGGCGGGCAAACGCGGTCTGATTATGGGCCTAGCTAATGACAAATCAATTGCCTGGGGCATTGCAAAATGTTGTGCAGATGCAGGAGCTGATTTGTGCTTTTCTTTTCAAGGCGAGGCCTTAAAAAAAAGGGTTAAACCCTTAGCCGAAAAAGCCAACAGTAATTACATCGTTGAATGCGATGTATCAGATGCTGACAGCCTTGATGCATTGTTTGAAAACATTGAAAAAACATGGGGAAAATTAGACTTTGTAGTTCATGCAATTGGGTTTTCCGATAAGGGTGAATTGCGCGGCCGGTATGTAGATACCAGCAGAGATAACTTTGCTATGACCATGGATATTTCTGTTTATTCCTTCACCGCCGTGGTGCAGCGCGCTGAAAAAATAATGAACCCGGGTGGGTCTATCCTTACCCTTACCTATTACGGCGCCGAGCAGGTCATGCCGCATTATAATGTTATGGGTGTGGCAAAGGCCGCCTTGGAAGCTTCTGTGATGTATTTGGCCGAAGACCTTGGCAAAGATGATATTCGTGTTAACGCAATTTCAGCGGGTCCAATCAAAACGCTAGCAGCATCTGGAATTGGTGATTTTAGGTATATTCTGAAATGGAATGAACTTAATTCGCCTTTGCGTCGGAACGTCAATATCGATGACGTTGGCAAATCGGCTCTTTATCTTTTGTCTGATTTAGGATCAGGTGTCACCGGCGAAGTGTTGCATGTAGATGCCGGGTATCATGTGGTTGGAATGAAAGCTGTAGATGCTCCAGACATAGATGTAGTGACCGGCCGAAAAGACTAAAGGTGCCCTGTGATGGCCCAGCACAGCTTGGCGATTTGCTAGAATAACAAATGTAATGTGGTTAGCGTATCCTATCTAATAATCGCGTTGGTCGCATCAATCTGAAAGGTAACACAGCGATGACTGATCGTCTTCCTCACGAAAAAGGTTTTCACGTAAGCTGGGATCAACTTCATCGCGATGCACGGGCTTTGGCTTGGCGGTTGGATGGCCAAGGACCGGCAGAAAGTGGATGGCGTGTGGTTGTCGCAATAACTCGAGGTGGTATGGCCCCGGCAATGATTGTCGCGCGCGAACTTGATATTCGAACAGTCGATACAATCAGTATAAAGTCCTATAATCATCAGTCTCAAAGTGAACCGAAGGTTATAAAAGCACCTGATATGGACCTTGTCGGTGATGGAACTGGCGTTTTGATCATTGATGATTTGGTTGATACCGGACGCACGTTAGAAGTCGTGCGGAAATTGATGCCAAAGGCGCATGTTGCAACTGTATATGCAAAGCCTAAAGGTCGCGCACAGGTCAATACTTTTATAACCGAGGTCAGCCAAGATACTTGGATATTCTTTCCTTGGGATATGGCATTACAGTATGTAGAGCCATTTCGCGGAACGGATTAATTCCGGATGCCGACCCGAACAAATTCCAGTTTAGAACGTTACTCGGGACGCACAAAATTTACGGCTCCGGCCCCCATAAAAAAAGCAAATGATTGGTTGAATGGGATACAATTTTCGACTGATTTTCCTTTGATTGATGTCTCGCAAGCCGCACCTTCGGATCCTCCTGCACTGTCTTTGCGCGAAGCTTTGGCAGAATATGTTTTGACCAACCCAAACGCGCATCTTTACGGCCAAATACTTGGAACTGATGAATTGCGCAGCGCTTTGGCCAAACATTGGAGCCAAGCCTATGCCGGAAGTGTGGAAGCCCAAAACGTAGCTATCACATCTGGCTGCAACCAAGCTTTCTGTGCTGTTATATCTGCGATTGCTGAGCAAGGCGACGAGGTAATATTGCCTGCGCCCTGGTACTTTAATCATAAGATGTGGCTAGACATGAATGGGGTGCTCACGCGGCCCTTAATGACAGGAAGTGATCTACTGCCTGACCCGCAAGATGCAGCTGCCATGATAACACAAAAAACCAAAGCCATAGTTTTGGTTACACCGAATAATCCGGCGGGAATAGAATACCCTGATGCATTACTAAACGAGTTTTATGAACTTGCTAAAGCAAGAAAAATAGCATTGATTCTAGATGAGACCTATAAAGATTTTAAAAATCAAATTGGCGCACCTCATTTTTTGCTTGCCGATCCGGATTGGCAAAAAACTCTTATACAGTTGTATTCTTTTTCAAAGTCTTATCGTTTGACTGGGCACAGAGTTGGAGCGGTGATAGGATCACCTGATTTACTGGCAGAAATAGAAAAATTTCTTGATTCAGTCACGATTTGTCCCTCACAGGTTGGTCAATATGCAGCTTTGTGGGGTTTGAATAACCTTTCAGATTGGGTGGCTGAGCAGCGTCAGGTTTTGCTTGAGCGACAAGCTTTCATCCGAAATTCTTTTGATGTTCTATCTGACAATGGGTGGAAGCTTATGGGATGCGGGGCGTATTTTGCATATGTGAAACATCCTTTTGCTCTGCCCTCCTTTGATGTCGCTAAAAAACTCGTTGAACAGTCCGCAGTGTTAGCTTTACCCGGAGAAATGTTTGCGCCTTCTGAAATGCCATCGTCAAAACAACATTTGCGTTTGGCTTTTGCGAATGTAGATAGGCAAAAACTAAAAATCTTACTGGAAAGATTAGCAAATTTTCTGTTCTAGCTTGCTCCTTAAGCTCTGGACGCGTAGAGAGAGCATTAACAAAAAGTAAGCACCACGAGGGCACTATGACGTCGCGCACACAATCGCTGTCGAAAATATTTGTTTGGATTTTGCTGGGACTACTTATTGTAGGTTTGGCTGGCTTTGGCGCCACAAACCTAGGCGGTACTATCCGCAGTATCGGACAAGTCGGATCACGCGATATTCCTGTCGATGAATACGCACGGGCGCTGCAAAGTGATATTCGGGCAACGGCAAGTCAATTCGGGCAACAACTGACATTCCAGCAAGCTGAGCTTTTTGGAATACCGCAACAGACATTGAGCCGAATTTTAAGTGAGAAAGCCTTAGATCAGGAAGCGGATAATATAGGTCTTTCGGTGGGCGATGCAGCTGTGCGCGACCGTCTTATGAATGTTCGTGGATTTCAAGGGATTGATGGAACGTTTGATCGCGATACTTATGCCTACGCATTGAGCAATGCAGGTTTAAGCGAAGCGGTATTTGAGAACCAGCTGCGCGATGAAACAAGCCGCACTCTTTTACAAGCCGCTGTTTTGTCGGGAAATACCATGTCGTCCACATATACAGATCAATTGGTTTCCTATCTACTTGAAAAGCGTAGCGGGCTTATAATACAGCTTACAGAAAATGATTTGTCGGCGCCGCTTACCGCAGCAACATCGGATCAACTTCAAACATTTTATAGTGAAAATATAGATCAATTTTCGCTTCCCGAAAGCAAGTTGATTACGTTTGTTTCATTGACACCTAAAATGGTCATGGATCAGGTTGGCGTTGATGACAGCGCGCTGCAGTCTTTATATCAAAAAAATTTGGCCAAATATTTCACTCCAGAACAGCGATTGGTAGAGCGTTTGGTGTTTTTAAATGATGCCGAAGCAAAATCGAGTATAGAGCAGATTGTATCAGGAGCCATTTCTTTCGAAGAACTGGTCACCAACCGGGGCCTAAACCTTGCTGACATTGGTTTGGGTGACGTGACCCGAGAGGATCTTGGATCGTCAGGAGATTTGGTGTTTGGTGCGACTGTTGGAGAGGTTGTTGGTCCATTTGAAACTTCTTTAGGACCTGCATTGTTTCGCATAACCGGAAACACGAAAGAGCAAACTACAAGTTTTGAAGACGTTCGGGATGAATTATTTGACGAGCTCGCCCTAGATAAAGCTGGCCGCCTTATTGAAGCACAAGCCAGTGACATAGATGATCTTTTGGCCGCCGGCGCGACACTTGAAGAAGTTGTAGAAGACAGCGATGCGGAATTGGGGAATATTCGGTTCTATTCAGGAGTTAATTCCGGAATGGCGACCTATGCAGAATTCAAGCAAGCTGCACGAGAATTGAGTGAAAGTGATTTTCCAAGTGTCATTCAGCTATCTGATGGCGGTATTGTTGCGCTGCGATTAGAAAAAGTGTTGCCGGCCAGCCCTGAACCTTTTGAGGATGTGCGGGCTTCTGTCGAGCAAGCTTGGAGAAACAAAGCACTGATGCAGGCCCTTCGTGCAGAAGCGAAAGAAAAACTTGCAAACATTAATGCAAATAATTCTTTGGCAAACCTGGGTTTAGGTCACCAAACCTTTGAAAACCTCACTAGGGATCAGTCAATAGAAGGTGCGCCCTCTGCAGTTTTAGCCCAAGCTTTTGATTTAGAGCTTAAAGATGCAAGCGCGATTGATGGTGATGTGTCCGTCTATCTTATTCAAGTTCTTGATGTTCAAGAGGCTGATGTGACAACTGAGCAAGCTATAAATTTAAATGCTCAAATTACATCACAATTGTCGTCAAGTTTGTCACAAGATTTAATCGAGTCTTATCTTGCTGGAATACAAGAGCGCGCTGACATTAAGCTGAATCAACAGGCCATCAACGCGGTCCATGCCAACTTTCAATAAGGAAAAGCATGCCAATAGTTCCTGAATTTAAAGATTTTACTGCTTGCTATACTGTTGGGAAAAATCAGGTTATTTATACGCGTTTGGCTGCGGATCTTGATACGCCTGTTTCTTTGATGATGAAACTGACCGGGACCCAAAGGGACTCTTTTGTTCTTGAGTCGGTCACCGGTGGTGAAGTTCGCGGAAGATATTCCATTGTCGGTATGAAGCCCGACCTAATTTGGAAGTGTGAAGGCGATAAGAGTTATTTAAATCGGGATGCGCGGTTTGATCAGGATGGCTATGTTTTGCAATCAAAACCGCCACTGTCCGCGCTTAGGGATTTGCTCAGCGAAAGCCATATTGATTTACCAGATGATCTACCGCAGTCTTCGGCAGGTCTTTTTGGATACCTTGGTTACGACATGATACGTCTTGTTGAGTACTTACCAAATATCAATCCAGATCCAATCGGGTTACCGGATTCAGTCTTTCTAAGACCGACAGTCATCGCAGTACTTGATGGGGTTAAAGGTGAAGTTATTCTGGTGGCGCCGGTCTGGTACAACCCATCTGTTTCGCCAAAAGCAGCCTATGCACAGGCCGCCGAACGCATTATGGATGCGGTTCGAGACCTAGAACGACCGGTTCCAGATCCGCGCCGATTGGGCGCGCCCGATGAGGCGGCCTCATTGACATCAAATTTTTCCAAACAGGACTATATAGAAGCAGTACAAAAAGCGAAAAGCTACATAAAAGCTGGTGATATTTTTCAGGTTGTTCCAGCGCAACGATGGACGCAAGATTTCACTCTGCCCCCATTTTCTCTTTATCGGTCGCTTAGACAAACCAACCCCTCCCCGTTTATGTTTTATTTTAATTTTGGGGATTTTCAGGTAATTGGAGCAAGTCCTGAAATTCTTGTAAGAGTGTTTGGTAATCAGGTCACAATTCGCCCAATTGCAGGCACAAGGCCCCGCGGATCTACGCCAGAAGAAGACAATCAAAATGAACGTGATCTTTTGGCCGATAAAAAAGAGCTGGCCGAGCATTTGATGTTGTTGGATTTGGGCCGGAATGACGTGGGACGGGTTGCAAAAGTTGGAACAGTGCGCCCAACAGAAGAGTTTATAATCGAGCGTTACAGCCATGTTATGCATATTGTTTCTAATGTGGTTGGTGAATTAAACGAGGACCAGGATGCACTGTCTGCCTTTTTTGCCGGAATGCCTGCTGGTACGGTTTCTGGCGCCCCAAAAGTGCGTGCAATGGAAATAATTGACGAGTTAGAGCCAGAAAAACGTGGTATCTATGGCGGCGGCGTTGGATATTTTAGCGCAGGAGGCGACATGGATATGTGTATCGCCCTTCGGACTGCAATTCTATCCAAGCAGAAACTACATATTCAGGCCGGCGGCGGCGTAGTTTATGACAGTGATCCTGAAGCTGAATATATGGAAACAGTACATAAATCGAATGCAATAAGGCGTGCTGCTACTAATGCTGGTATGTTCGCTGAAAAACCTGGCGGCAATTCTTAATTTTAATTTTCAAGCGTTAAAGCCTGTGACAATGGGGTCATAGTTACAGTTTGTGAACGGCTTTGCATGCTCCACAAAAGAAGTGCTCCTAGGGTTTCAGGGCTCAGGCTAGCCGTTACTACAATCGCGCTATTTTCACCTTCCTGGCTTGCCCTAAATGCGGCACCATCTAGAAACCGCCGTATCGTGCGAGAGCCACCTTTTAGCTTATCAAAATCTCGGTAAATCGTACCAACTGGAACACCGAGTTTTTTTGCCTCTCGAACGATAGTGTTTAAGCCTTTGTCGTAAACCAATAGCCCATGCCCGGTTTGTCGAAGAATTTCGGCAGTTTGCGCGCTTGTCGTGCGGCTTTTCTGTAAAATTCCTGCGGAACCCTCGATGATTGCAACAGCTTTATTAAGTCGCTCGATGCCCAATGTTAAAATCTGATTGATCTCTTGGGCGGAAATAGCATTTGGGTAATCGAAGATTGCCGCGACTTCAAATCCATTTGAGCGATAGAAGTTCATAATTTTGTCACCTTCAAAACTGCTGATTGGAACTGCCAAACTGATCGGAAAAGGAACTTCTTTCAGAGCCTGAATATCAACTTGGTTTTTACCATCAACAATAAGAACAATCGCAAGCAGTGGCTTATCTTCTGTCGGTACCTTTGAGGCTGCATAAGCATCGATTGGTCGGGCCCCCTCTGGCCCTGATTCTATTGTAGATAAACTTTGCTGTTCTAAATTTGAAATGGGTACTGAAGGGCTAGGCTCCAATGTAAAGTTTTGAGGCTCTGCTAGAGTTTCAGAGGCAGAAAGTGGTTGTGAAGGTGCTAAAGTAACGTCAATTCCTACGGTCTTCATTGTTGGACTTTGCGCATTATCTAAACGGTTCTCTGTTTTCTCAGTGGCTGGAGAAACATTTTTGTCTAAGGGCGTTCTAATATTGCTTTGCGCCCTCCCAAAACCAGTTGTAGTAATATCCTCTTCAAGATTGTTCGGCTCAATATCTGCGTTTTGAACTTCTGGACTAGCATCCAGTGGTTGGGGATCATTTGGCACAAATGAATTTGGCGCCTGGTTTTGCAAAGCAGGAGAAATCATTGCTTTATCAGTAGTGGTGTATGACAAAGACTGTTGTGAAGATTTGTCCAAGATGACTTCAGGTTGTTGCATCTTAGGCCCGGAAGTGTCTTGAGTTTGCGCCTGCATTACATTTGGAAGTTTTGGGGCAATAGGTAGGTTTGGGTTGGTAAATCCAGTTTGTTGGTCTGCGCTTTTCAAGTTGCTAAAGTCGATGATATTTACCTCATCACGGTTCGATTCAGAAACTATACTGCGCGTTTCGGTTTGAGGTAGCCTACTAGAGCCCGTAGTGTTTATCATCACCGAAAAATCTGCGTCTGGCAGTTGTGGGGTTATTTGAACATCCAATCCAGCTAACTGTGATGCCTCGTTGGTTCGGTCTTTTGGAAGATCAATTAGATTATTTTCTTCGCCCAATTTGGCAGAGCTATCTTCTATGTTGCTTACATTTGCATCCCTAAGATTTGGCCCCTTTGGATCGATAGAAACCTTTAAATCTGGGGGCGGTAGTTGTATTTCAACTTTTTGCTGTAGGATTATTTCTTGTTTTGGAAGTGGTTCAGGCGTCTCAGAATTAATTGAAACCGTGCCTTCAGCGCGTGGCGCCAAAGGTTTTTGCAGGCTGCGCGATGCAAAGGCTGGCTTTTCCCCCAGCGACAAAGACCGTTGAACGGACATTTCTGAGCTGGTTGATGAGGCGCTTGAAAGGCTTGAAAGAGTGTTTGCCTCTGCTGTTGGGGCCTGAACAGATGATCCAATTGCTTTATCAATACCCGAGCCGAGATTTGGTTCTAAAAGTTCTGATTTTAAAACTTGTGCCCTAATGGCTGTAGAGATTTTTGTGGGGCTTTTCGCCGCCTTATCGTCTCGGGAGTGATTGAATTCTGATCCTGCTGGAATTTCGAGACTTATGGCCTCGGGTGACTTTTCAGGTTTTAGACTTTGATAGGCGACGAAACAAAAAAGGCAGAAGATGGCTGCCGATAGTCCCCATAGTAATCCACCTGTAAATCCGCGTCCCACACCATACCCTTTTTTTCAACAGTGCGCTCTTTTATTTTAGTTTTAGGCGTCTAATGCCCAGCCACCTCTTGACGCTAGCGGCGAAGCCTGAACATGTATTACGCGACCAAAGAGCTTGGGGCTAGCCCTGAATGAAACTAAAACGAAAGAAAGATGATGCTGCTGCTTATCGATAACTATGACAGCTTTACCTATAATTTGGTTCATTATTTGGGTGAAATAGGTCAGGACGTCACCGTTCGACGCAATGATGCAATAGATGTTCAAGAGGCATTAGAGTTAAAGCCTGAGGGAATTATTTTATCTCCAGGTCCATGCGATCCTGATCAAGCTGGGATCTGCCTCTCTTTGACCGCTGCTGCAGCTGAAAATAAAATCCCTCTTTTTGGTGTTTGCCTTGGGCACCAAACAATTGGTCAGGCTTTTGGGGGTAACATCATAAGATGCCATGAAATTGTTCATGGTAAACTGGGAACGATCCATCACAAAAACAAAGGTGTTTTTGAAAACCTGCCTTCTCCTTTTAAAGCAACACGGTATCATTCACTCGTTGTTGATCACACAACATTGCCAGAGTGCCTTGAAATAACAGCCGAGTTGGAAGACGGTACAATAATGGGACTTAAGCATAAAAACCTGCCCATAGAGGGCGTCCAATTTCACCCTGAGTCGATCGCGGCGGAACATGGTCATGCCTTGCTCAGAAACTTTACGAATTTATTAAAGGTGACGGCATGAGTGACCAGCTAAAACCTCTGATTTCAACAGCCGCCGATCAACCACTGAGTTTAGCGCAAGCGCAAACTGCCTTTGGCATTCTATTCGAGGGCGCAGCAACCCCAGCGCAAATTGGCGGATTTTTAATGGCGCTTCGGACCCGGGGGGAAACCGTGGATGAATTTGCTGCGGCCGCTTCTGTTATGCGCGAAAAATGTAAAAAGGTTGTCGCCCCAGAAGGCGCAATGGATATTGTTGGCACAGGTGGGGATGGCAAAGGAACGCTGAATATTTCCACCGCCACAGCCTTTGTGGTGGCAGGCGCAGGGGTGATTGTTGCAAAACACGGTAATCGAAACCTATCTTCCAAATCAGGCTCGGCTGATGCCCTTGGCGGTATGGGCGTAAACGTGATGATACAAGCGCCAAAGGTCGAAGAAGCGCTACGAAATGTTGGCATATGTTTTATGATGGCCCCGATGCATCATCCAGCGATGGCTCATGTCGGTCCAGTTCGCGCCGAGCTTGGTGCGCGCACCATCTTCAATATTTTAGGACCTCTTACAAATCCTGCCGGTGTTAAATTTCAACTTACTGGCGCCTATTCGCGCGAATTAATTCGGCCAATGGCCCTTACGCTTGGACAATTAGGGTCAAAAAGAGCTTGGCTGGTGCATGGCAGTGACGGCACTGATGAGCTGGCGATTTCCGGGATCAGCTGGGTGTCGCAACTCAATGAAGATGGAACAGTTGACGACTTTGAGACTCACCCAGAAGAATTTGGGCTTCCAGAGCATGACTTTGAGGACATTCTTGGGGGTAGCCCGGCGGAAAATGCAGAAGCCTTTAAAGCATTACTGGATGGCGAAATATCCGCGTATCGAGATGCCGTTTTGCTCAACTCTGCAGCGGCTTTGTTGGTGGCTGGCATCACAACAGACAAGAAGCAAGCCGTAGAGCTGGCGCGCGAAAGTATTGATAGCAAAGCGGCGAAGCGAAAAATAGAAATGCTTGCGCGTGTGACTTCGGAGGCACAATGACCCAAACAGTTCTCGACCGTATCAAGGCCTACAAACTTGAAGAAGTAAAAGCGGACAAGCAATCCAAACCATTATCTTTAGTAGAAGATGAAGCCAAAGCCGCATCGCCACCCAGAGGGTTTTATGCAAGCCTCAGGGCTGCCACGAAAACGGGTTACGGCCTGATTGCCGAGATCAAAAAAGCCTCGCCGTCCAAAGGCCTTATCCGCCATGATTTTGATCCGGCCGCTTTGGCAAAAGCCTATCAGGCCGGAGGCGCGACATGTTTATCGGTCTTAACGGATACCCCCAGTTTCCAAGGCGCAAAAGAATTTCTACCCTTGGCGCGCAATGCAACGTCCCTTCCGGTGCTGCGCAAAGACTTTACGTATGACACCTATCAAGTCGCCGAAGCGCGGGCTTTAGGGGCAGATTGTATTTTAATTATTATGGCATCGGTTTCTGATGGTCAGGCCTTGGAACTGGAAAGTGCGGCAACTGCCTGGGGTATGGATGCTTTGATCGAAGTACATGATCGGCAGGAATTAGACCGGGCGCTTGATTTGAAGTCTCCGATGATAGGCATAAACAACCGTAATTTAAAAACTTTTGAAACATCTCTGGATGTTACCCGCACATTGTCCCAGATCATTCCCGAAGATCGTTTGTTGGTATCTGAATCAGGGCTAAACTCTTCCGATGACCTTGCAGATATGACATCCTTTGGTGCGCGCACATTTTTAATCGGCGAAAGCCTGATGCGGCAAGAGGATGTGATATCGGCAACAAAAAAGCTGCTATCCAACCCAGTGATGGAGAAAGCGTAATGTCCGGTTTGTCGCATTTTGACAAAGATGGAAACGCGCATATGGTTGATGTTTCGAAAAAGGACCATTCCGACCGTGTAGCGATCGCAGTTGGGTGCATTAAGATGCAGAAGCAAGCTTATGAAATCATTTCTAAAGGCGATGCGAAAAAAGGGGATGTCATAGGTATTGCGCGCTTGGCTGGGATCATGGGCGCAAAAAAAACGCCGGACCTAATTCCACTATGCCATCCCCTATTCTTAAGTAAAATTTCGGTAGATTTATCCTTGGATCCCGATCTGCCCGGGGTTCAAATTCAAGCAAAAGTGAAGTCAAGCGGACAAACCGGCGTCGAAATGGAAGCTTTGACAGCCGTAAGTGTTGCAGGTTTAACAGTATATGACATGATGAAGGCCGTGGACAAAACGATGGAAATTGGGGCCATTCGGCTCAAATTTAAAGACGGTGGGAAATCAGGTCGTTTTGAGGCGTCATGATTTCTGTCAAAGCAGCTCTTGAGCATCTTTTTGATCTTGTGGTGCCAACTGACATTGAAACTGTTCCCTTAGATCAGGCCTGCGGCAGAGTATTGGCAAAATCTGTTGCTGCTCATCGCGATCAACCGCCCTTTTCAGCATCTGCTATGGATGGCTACGCTATTTCAGAACAATTAATCTCCGCTGGTTTGGAGTTTAAAATTACTGGAGAATCTGCTGCAGGACATAGATTTAAAGGGTCTGTTCATGCCGGACAAGCTGTACGTATTTTTACTGGGGCGCCGATTCCCAAAAATGCAAACCGCGTTATCATTCAAGAAAATGTAAAGCGAACTGGTGATAAAATTGTCATTCATAGCGCTGACGATACGTCAGGTCATATTCGTGTTTTTGGGGCTGACTTTAAGTCAGAGGATGAAGTTCAACCGCCAAAGCTCTTAACCGCATCAGATATTGCTCTTTTGGCAGCCATGAATGCGCCGGAGTTATCTGTACATAAAAAACCAGTGATTGCTTTGATTTCAACCGGTGATGAACTGGTCATGCCGGGACAAAATCCGAGTGAAGATCAAATTATAGCCTCAAATACCTTTGGCCTAGCCGCTTTACTTCGCGCGCACGGGGCAGTGCCAAGGATATTGCCGATCGCAAAAGATAACAGGCCGTCTCTGCAAACGGCTTTGCAACTTGCTAAAGATGCTGACCTCATTGTGACAATAGGAGGCGCGTCGGTAGGTGATCATGATCTGGTTGCAAAAGCCGCGACAGACATGGGATTTATACAAAATTTCTATAAGGTTGCCATGCGTCCTGGAAAACCGCTTATGGCGGGGCGCTTGGGTAATGTCGCAATGATTGGTTTGCCGGGAAACCCTGTATCAGCAATAGTATGCGGCCATATATTTTTGATCCCTATGGTGCAGGCAATGCAGGGATTGGAGCCAATTCAAAGGCAGCGTTTTACAGCCAAACTGATCCATGATCTGGCTGAAAATGGCCCCAGAGAACATTATATGCGCGCCACTTTGCGCTCTGATGGGCTGCACGTTGAAAAACGTCAGGACAGTGCGCTTTTAACTGTTTTGTCACGGTCCAATGCCTTGGCAATTCGCCCCCCTCATGCGCCTTTTGCAGCCAGTGGTTCTAGTATTGAATACATCCCTATTTGATGGAATTCAGCCCAAGGCTTGACACAAACCAAGAACACTTATAGAACAAATGAAAAATATCTAGGCAGGAGGCACCCTATGCTGACCCGAAAACAACTGGATTTATTGAGCTTTATCAATGCAATACTGCAAAAAGACGGTGTACCACCCTCTTTTGACGAAATGAAGGAAGCCTTGGATTTGCGTTCAAAATCCGGCATCCACCGTTTGATTACGGCGTTGGAAGAACGCGGCTTTATAAGGCGGCTCGCCCATCGAGCCCGCGCGATAGAGGTGGTTAAGCTGCCAGAAACTCTAGGAGGCGAAGCGACTGGCTTCCAACCCCAAGTGATTTCAGGCGGAAGACCCGATGAACGCCCCACTAAGGCCACACCAGTAGAGGCAATTCATGCTTTAGAATTGCCTGTTATGGGCCGCATTGCGGCGGGCGTTCCGATTGAAGCAATTTCTCAAGTATCCCACAATGTCGCTGTTCCTGGTCAAATGCTCCGCGGTGGAGGCGATCATTATGCCTTAGAAGTTAAAGGCGACTCGATGATTGACGCCGGGATAAACGACGGCGATGTCGTTGTTATTCGTGAAACTAAGACCGCAATAAATGGTGATATTGTTGTGGCGCTCGTCGAAGACCAAGAAGCAACCCTAAAGCGATTTTTCCACCGAGGTGAAGCCATTGCGCTTGAAGCGGCTAACCCTGCGTATGAAACGCGTATCCTTCCACAAGAAAAGGTCAAGGTCCAAGGACGACTTGTTGGATTAATCCGCACTTATTGATTTAAGGGTCTAGCGGTTAGATCGTCTCCACCGAGGTGGAGACCACAAACGTATTTTATGTTTATCTAATGTCACGTTTGTTTTTTCAATCTTTCCGTTTGCGTCGCGCCAGATCGCTAAAGATCCGGTTTTTTCTAAGTCTTCCTGATTATAAATTAAGCAATTCCCTATGATATTTTGGGGGACAATTGAAATATGAATTTCGTTTGATTTGCAGTGAACTATTTTCGGCGCAAGTCTTTTTGACCAATGGTGGAATACAAATGGCGGCCTTTGGTTTTTCCATCGAACATGCGCACCGCTTTGGTTTGTTTTTTCTCCATCATTTTCAAGCCAAATTCGTGCAACAAAACCAGCGCCTTTGGGCTTGCTGATGGCCCTACCCTCTGACGTCATGACACCCGCTAAAGCGCCTCTGTCAGCAATTAAGATATCTGGCCTTTGCGTTTGATACCAGGACATGCCTGCGGCAAAAACTCCGATAACTCCTAAAATACGCAGCCGCCCTTGCCAGAGCGAAAATTGTAAGATGGATACCATACCGAGTGCGAGTATCCACGTTTTAGGCATGACAATACCTGATACCGCATTTCTTTGGTTGGCGAAAAAAGTGGCCACTTTTAAAATCCACGCCAACCCAAAATCAACGATTCAAAGCCCGATTATTTCCGCACCAAAGGGCATTAATGAAACAGATAAAATTGCACCTGGTGCAACCAAAGCCCCCATAACTGGAACGCTAAGGATATTTGCAATCAATCCATAATGAACAATTTGATTAAAATGAGCTGCCGCAATTGGGGCTGTGGCTAATCCTGCGATGAGTGAGGTTAAAATAACGGTTAGTATCGGGGAATACCATTTTTTGGGATGCCCCTGCCGGCGATTGTTTATCCATCGAAAACTAATAACCAATGCAAATGTGGCCGCGAAAGACATTTGAAAGTCTGCCGAAAGCAAAGACTCGGGCCGATAGATTAAAATCAACCATGCAGCCAAAGCAACAGCGCGTAAACTTAAAGCGCGCCGATCAAATAATATGGCGCAAAGCATGAGCGATACTATAAGAAATGCGCGCTGAGTAGCTATATTAAAGCCTGATAAACCTAAGTAAACAAATGCAAATAGTAATGCCCCGAACGCAGCAATTTTTTTTTGCTTTTGAGCGCAGAATATAAATGGGTAGCGATATTAAAACCCAACGCAAAGCCGCAAATATAACGCCGACCAATAATCCCATGTGCAAGCCGGAAATTGCCAATAGATGAGCCAAGTTTGATCTACGAAGGGCAATAACATGTTCTTGTTTGATACCAGACCTGTCACCGGTCATAATTGCCGCTGCAAATCCTGAAGTGCTTTCTGGTAATTTCTTTTGTAATCTTTGGGAAAATTTCATCCGATATTTGAATAATGCTAAATCCATTGTTTTGCTTGCTGGCTGCAATAGAATAACGGGCTTGCGCGTATATCCAACTGCACCAAGTTTTAAAAACCAGGCATGCCGACGAAAATCAAAACCCTCTGGTTCAACTGGGCTTTGCGGCGGCATCATGAAGCCTGTCGCCTGTATAATCGATCCAGGATTAAAATTCTGGTCGGCTGATGTGGAAAGAAGCGACAGGTGAACACGATGCGGCGTACGCCCAGAAGATATTTTCCCCATCTTCACTTCATCGAGCGTTATTCTTAACGCATCAGAACTCGATTTATCAATGGCGATGACCCGACCCTCAATCGCTCCATAATAACGGTATTTTAAAATAGGGGCGGATACTTGGTTTGCACGAAAGGCCGCTGCAAAAAAGCCGAGGCAAACAATCAAAATGGCGCCAAATATTACACGGTAAGCAATTGTTGAAAAAATGAAAACGGCGATAACGCATAGAGCAAAGGTACTGATCAATATATAAAGGTACTGATCAATATATATTGTGAAAAATTAGGCTCATTAGGCAGTTCAAAGTACGCGCCAATACCGAAAGCCAGAAAGACCGGGCTCCAGTTAAACCAATGTGCACGCTGGTTAAGAATTTCATGTTCTAACGCAGAGTTAATTCTGCCCATGCTTGTTCTTACCTGATGGTGTCGTTAGATAGGGCCAACATTAACTTGGCCTCCTTTCTGAAAGGTTAATTTGACTATGACACAAGTCGTTACCCGGATAGCTCCTTCGCCTACGGGGTACATGCACATCGGAACTGCGAGAACGGCCTTATTCAACTGGCTTTATGCGCGTGGACGAGGCGGAAAATTTCTGCTGAGAATAGAAGACACCGATCGGGCACGATCTACACCTGAAGCAACTGAAGCGATTTTGGGTGGGTTAGAATGGCTTGGGCTGGATTATGATGGTTCAGCGGTTAGTCAATTTGAACGTGCGCCGCGCCACATTGAAGTAGCCCAGCACTTGCTAGAATGTGATAAGGCTTATAAATGTTTTGCGACACAAGACGAAATCGCCGAATTCCGCGAGCAGGCAAAAGCGGGAGGGCGTTCCACTCTGTACCAAAGCCCTTGGCGCAATGTCACCGACCCCGCACAGCATCCAGATGCTCCCTATGTCATTCGCATTAAGTCACCAGAAATCGGAAACACGATTATCCGGGATCAAGTTCAAGGCGACGTTAGTATCAAGAACGAGCAACTAGATGACATGATCTTGCTGCGATCTGACAGCACCCCAGTTTATATGTTGTCCGTAGTAGTTGATGATCATGATATGGGTGTGACCCATGTTATTCGGGGGGATGATCATCTCAATAATGCTGCGCGGCAAATGATGATTTATGAGGCAATGGACTGGCCTGTTCCAATTTATGCTCACATACCGCTGATTTTTGGTGAAGATGGAAAGAAGCTGTCCAAACGCCATGGAGCAACCTCGGTGCTAGATTACGCTTTAATGGGCTATCCTGCCGCTGCCATGCGGAACTATCTCGCACGTCTGGGTTGGAGCCATGGCGATGACGAGTATTTCACAGACCAAGACGCTTTAGAGTGGTTTGATTTGCCGGGTATCGGTAAGTCGCCAGCGCGGTTTGATCACAAAAAACTACAAAATTTATCCTGGCAGCATATTGCAGCCTCGGATGATGCCGCATTGCTGCAAGAAATGTTGAATTTCCTTACTCTTTCTGATGATGACGATCTGCATCAGATAGTAGAGAGCCACCTTCGCCCTGCATTATATTGCCTCAAAGAGCGTGCTAAGACATTCCCTGAACTAATTGAAAAAGCAGCTTTTATATTGCGTAATCGTCCAATTGAACTAGATAAAAAAATGGAAAGAAATATAAATAACGCATCTCTTCACATGTTGAAAACATTGACGCCGCAGTTGCAAAATGTTAGCTGGTCGCGAACTGCGTTGGAAGCTTTGACCAATCAGGTCGCAGAAACGCATGGCGTCAATTTTGGAAAGTTGGCGGGCCCATTACGGGCAGCTTTGGCGGGGCAAGCAGTAACGCCAAGCGTGTTTGATATGATGTTGATTTTGGGACGCGATGAATCAATAGCGCGTCTAAGTGACATGCAAAAGCGTGGAGCATCTTAAGGTGGCCATGTTGTTTAAAGATGAAAGCGGTCTTGGGCGAGGATGGAATAAATATCTCGCTATAGCTGAGCGCAAGTGAAGAAGAAGGGAACGACTATGGATAACGAAAGCAGCACGGCAACGCTAACAGTGAATGGGCAAGAACACGAATTGCCCATGTATTCCCCGTCGGCGGGACCTGATGTAATCGATATCCGTAAGCTTTATGCCCAAACTGGTCTTTTTACTTATGACCCTGGTTTCACCTCAACGGCCAGTTGCGACAGCACAATCACCTATATTGATGGCAACAAGGGTGAGTTGTTGCATCGTGGGTATCCTATCGACCAATTGGCCGCAAAGTCGCATTTCCTAGAGGTTTGCTTTCTTTTGCTGTATGGTGATCTGCCTTCGCCAACAGAGCTAGAAGATTTTGAAAGCCGCGTGACCAACCATACAATGATACATGAGCAAATGAGGTATCTGTTCCGGGGCTTTCGCCGCGATGCACACCCTATGGCAATTATGACCGGTGTTGTTGGCGCAATGTCCGCGTTCTATCATGACAGCACTGACGTAACTGATGCATGGCAACGCGAAGTTGCATCGATTAGGATGATTGCAAAAATGCCAACAATAGCGGCAATGGCGTATAAATATACCATCGGGCAGCCTTTTATCTATCCAAGAAATGATATTGATTACGCTTCAAATTTCTTGCGCATGTGCTTTGCTGTGCCGGCTGAAGATTATGAGGTTAATCCTATCCTAAGCCGGGCGATGGATCGAATTTTCACATTGCATGCAGATCATGAACAAAATGCTTCAACCTCAACAGTACGGCTTGCGTCCAGCTCGGGCGCAAACCCATTTGCTTGTATTGCGGCTGGTATCGCCTGCTTGTGGGGACCATCGCATGGGGGCGCAAATCAAGCCTGTCTTGAAATGCTCAAAGAAATTGGTTCCGTCGACAAGATTCCCGAGTATATCGAAAAGGCCAAGGATAAAGATGATCCTTTCCGGCTTATGGGATTTGGCCACCGTGTTTACAAAAACACTGACCCACGGGCGATAGTTTTAAAACAATCTGCTGATGAGGTTCTGGAATTATTAGGCGTTGAGAAAAATCCTCTTTTGCAGGTTGCGAAGGAACTCGAAAAGGTGGCCCTAAATGATGAGTATTTCATTGAAAAGAAGTTGTTCCCGAATGTAGACTTTTATTCGGGTATCATTTTAGAGGCAATGGGCTTTCCCACTTCAATGTTCACACCGATTTTTGCAGTAAGCCGGACCGTTGGATGGATTTCTCAATGGAAAGAAATGATTGCAGATCCGCAAATGAAAATTGGTCGTCCGCGGCAGCTTTATCTGGGCGCGACTCAAAGAGACTATGTGGACATCGAAAAAAGATAAATTATCTCATAGAATTAAAATGGCGCGAACACCCAGTTGCGCGCCATTTTTAATTCACTTGTAAGTTTTGAAAATCTTAATTACCGACCTTCAAATTTTGCCTCTCGCTTTTCGGTAAAGGCAAGCACACCTTCTTTGAAGTCCCGGCTTTGACCGCACATATTCTGTAGCTTTGCTTCAAGAGCCAACTGCTCTTCTAAACTATTTTCTGTCGATGCCCGCAGCGCTTGCTTCAAATGGCCATAGGCAAATGTCGGTCCTGATGCAAGATGGGCCGCTCGCGCCATCCAGTGGGCTTCAAATGCGTCATCTTCAACCGCTTCCCAGATCAGGCCCCATTTTTCGGCTTGTTCGGCTGTTATTTTTTCGGCGAAAAGTGCCGCCCCCATTGCCTTGGCCATTCCCATAGCGCGCGGCATAATATAAGTGCCACCCGCGTCTGGGATCAGTCCAATTCTTGTGAAAGCCTGCATTAAGTAAGAAGACTTTGACGCGATAACGACATCTGCTGCCAAAGCGAGGTTGGCCCCTGCCCCCGCTGCCGCACCGTTTAGCGCCGTTATGGTTGGGACAGGGCAATCAGTGATCGCACGCAGCATTGGTTCGTACTCATCGCGCAGGGTGCGCTCCATGTCCACCTGTGCTGCATTCGAACGATCGCCCAGATCCTGACCAGAGCAAAACGCCCGGCCAGTTCCGGTCAGCACAACAACGCGCACTTGTGGCGCAATCCGTGTGACTGCGTCTGCGATCTCTGCGCGCATTTGGGTATTAAGAGCATTCATAACATCCGGCCGGTTAAGTCGGATGCAGCCGACATTATCTTTTAAATCTACGATTAGAGTTTGGTATTCCATTATCAACCTTCTCTATTTATCTCTCGTCATAATTTATTTAACTGCCAAAAGAAAACAATATGCCGACGGCAAAAAACAACTAAAACCTCACGTCAACGTCTTAAAATCTGAGCCAATTTATCCTTTTCTTCATTGCTTAGGGGCGTTGGACCTACACTCTTTACGTTGCGGTTTCTTTTGATGATATAGGCTCCGCTGAAAATTAAAGAAAGCAGCAAAGCGATTGGAGCTAAAGCCCATAAGATAAGGTTAACACCATTTGCCTGAGGGCGCAGCAAAACGAATTCACCGTAGCGACCCACTATGAAGTCAAGAACCTCTTGGTCAGTTTCACCTTCCATCAGCCGTTCACGCACCAAAAGACGTAGATCGCGCGCAAGAGACGCGTTGCTTTCATCAATACTTTCGTTTTGGCACACCAAGCATCGCAAGTTTTGGGATAAATCCCGCGCCCGGTTTTCAAGCATTGCATCAGATAGAATTTCATCTGGCTCTACCGCCCACCCCGGGATGGCAAGCACTAACATTAAAATAAAAGAAACCGGCTTGATCATAGTGTGCGGCTTTCTCGAGTGGGCGCGCGTTCGCGTCTTTGGCCAGCGGCCACCCGAAAACGCCGGTCAAACAGGCTAAATAATGCACCTAACGCCATCAAAACAGCACCGCCCCAAATCCAATTTGAAAGCGGTTTTATATATGAGCGCACGACCCAAGTTTGATCTTCTTGTTGATCCCCTAAAGCAATATAAATATCGCTGAAGAGCCTGTAATGGATAGCAGCTTCGGTTGTTGGTATTTGTGCCACGGGATAGAAACGCTTTTCGGGATACAGTAATGCAACAATCCGTTCATTTTTACGGATAGCAACAGACCCTACTGTTGTATGATAATTGGCACCTGAGCGGCGTTGAACGTCTTGCAATGTTAATTCATACGCACCGAAGGACCAGCTATCGCCAACGCCAACGGCTCGGATATCTTCTTTTTGCCAAGCTGATAGTCCAGCAACAGCGAAAACCATTATACCGAAGCCACTGTGTGCAAAAAACTTTCCCCAGTCTGCTTTTGGTCGCCGTAAAATACGTGAAAGCTTTATTTGTCGTCCAGAATGTCCAGCCAACTCTAAAAGTGCACCTAAAATAACCCAAAGGCCCAAAAATAGTCCTATTGGAGCTTGTACGCTTTTATCTGTTTGCCAAGACCAAACAACAGCTGCCAGCAGTAAAGATAATAACAAAACGTAGCGCATTTTGTGAAATGGCCGTTTGAATTCTGCACGCTTCCACGCAAGCATCGCACCAATTGGCAGGATGAGAGCCAAAGCCATCATCAAAGGGGTGAAAACCAGATTAAAATACGGCGCGCCCACAGTAAGCTTTCTATCAAACAGTAGCTCTGCAATCAGCGGCCAAATTGTTCCAACAAAGATGACAAAAGCAGATACCGCTAACAAAATATTATTAGCAATCAGTGCGGTTTCACGACTAACGACCGCAAACACCCCTTGCGCTTCCATAACCGCCGCGCGCAAAGCATATAGTACAAGAGCGCCTCCGATGAAAACGATTAAAATCAATAATATATAAAGGCCACGCTCTGGATCATTGGCGAAGGCATGAACCGAGGTCAAAATCCCTGAGCGCACAATAAATGTACCAATTAAGGCAAAACCGAAAGCCAAAATAGCCAATAGTATTGTCCAGCTTTTAAGGCTCTCGCGTTTTTCGACCACAATCGATGAATGCAGTAAGGCCGCGGCTAACAGCCAAGGCATGAAAGAGGCATTTTCAACTGGATCCCAAAACCAAAATCCGCCCCAACCTAGCTCATAGTATGCCCACCAGCTGCCAAGGGCGATGCCCAAGGTTAAAAACATCCAAGCGGCTAAAGTCCAAGGCCTGACCCAGCGTGCCCAGGCAGCATCAACACGGCCCTCGAGCAGAGCCGCGATAGCAAAAGAAAAGGAAACGCTCAATCCAACATAGCCAAGGTATAAAATTGGGGGATGAAAGGCCAAACCCGGGTCTTGAAGCAAGGGGTTTAAATCCTGTCCATCAAAAGGTGGAATAGGCATTCTTAGAAACGGGTTAGAGGTGAAAACCAAAAAACTAATAAAGGCAACCCCGATAGCGCCTTGAACTGCTATCACCCGCGCAAGCAGCGAAGACGTGAGATTTTGGCCAAACCAGCCGATACAGGCCCCATAAAAAGCCAAAATAGCAACCCAGAGCAGCATGGAACCTTCATGATTGCCCCAAACTCCAGTTATTTTATACAGCATCGGCTTTAGAGAATGTGAGTTGGACACAACGATCTGAAGTGTGAAGTCTGATGTGATAAACGCATAAGTTAAGGCCGCAAAAGACCCGCTCAGTAAGAAAAATTGCGCAGTGGCGGCTGGCGAAGCGATAGCAATGAGTTCTGGGCGCCGCAGATGTAAACCAACAAAAGGCACAATGGCCTGAATGCAGGCCACAATCAGAGCGGTTATCAACGCAAAATGTCCAACTTCGGTCACCATGATGGGAATATAATCTCCATTCAGATCAGTGACCACATCAAAACAGAGGCCGATTGTCGCGTTGACGTTTTTTAAGTCTTATTTAATCAGTGGCAGGCTGAAAAACGCCTTGCTCTTTTAAAATATCGACAACCTCTTTTGGCATATATTTTTCGTCATGTTTTGCAAGTATTTCCGAGGCTTGAAAGGTTTTATTAATGTACTTTCCGGTTCCTATCATTCCTTGATTTTCGGCAAATAAATCCGGCAGAATACCATTATATTCCACCTGAACCCGTGCATTTGTATCTGTTACAATAAATTTAATAACTTGGCCGCTGCCCCGCACAATAGAGCCTTCTTCCACCAACCCCCCTATTCTAAAGATTTCAGAGGGGGCTGGTGGGTCCTGCAAAACCTGACTTGGTGATCTGAAATAGTTTATACCATCGCGCAGTCCGTAACCGATGAGGGCAACAGACAATCCAAGCGCAATAAACGTCAGAATTATAACTTGAATTCTGCGTTGCTTTTTAAGGTTCTTCACTCAGATCTCCACATGTTAAGGGAATAACGGAGCCATGGTCAAACCTGTAGTTTCTGGCAAACCAAGCATCAGATTGGCATTTTGAAGGGCTTGACCACTGCTGCCCTTGGTCAGGTTATCAAGCGCCCCGATCACAATTGTGCGTCCGGGTATTCTATCTCCTGAGACCCCTATATGACAAAGGTTGGATCCTCGCACATTGTGTGTGCTGGGCGTTTGCCCAAAAGGCAAAACGTGAATAAAGGGTTCTTGCGCATATGCATCGGCAAGAGTTTTGTAAATTACGTCGGGCTCACCCATAACATAGCCAGTTGCCAAAACACCCCGATTGACCGGAATTAAATGCGGCGTAAATTGGATTTTAACCGGCCGTCCTGCAATCGCGCTAAACTCTTGATCAAATTCGCCCAAGTGCCGATGGGTTCCGCCCACCGCATAGGCGTTATAGCCTTCTGATAGCTCAGCATGCAGTAAATTTTCTTGTAAAGCACGGCCAGCACCTGAAACAGCACATTTCAAGTCTAATATAATCTGGTCCAAATCAATCACGCCTGCCGTAATGAGCGGCCGCAGGATATATTGGCCAGTGGCAGCATTACATCCAGTTCCGGCAACCAACCGCGCAACACGAATATCATCGCGGTAAAATTCAGTTAGGCCATAGACTGCCTCTGCTTGCTCACTTGGGGCACTATGTGGGTTGCCATACCATTTTTTATAGTCATCTACGTCGCTCAGACGGAAATCTGCGCTTAAATCCACTATTTTTAGACTTTTAGGGAGTGTGGAAATAACCTCCTGAGAGGTTTTGTGAGGTAAGGCGCAAAAAGCCAAATCCACAGAGGAAAAGTCGACCTCTGAAACTTTGACCAGATCGGGCAATTCAAGATGCCTTAAATGTGGAAAAACCTGCTCCATTGATTGCCCTGCCTTACTATTGGCAATCAAGTACTTAATCTTCATTGAGGGATGTTCCGCAATGAGCCGTATCAACTCAGCGCCTGTGTAGCCAGAGGCACCAATTATTGCGATCTGATAGGTCATTTTTTTTCCTGATTTTTGTTGCGAGGCGGAATTTACAAGGTGTCAAAAACGATTTTTCGTCGCAAAAACTTTGTGGCTTGAACAGAAACTTGCTCTGCATCGCCTGTGGTAATGAACTTTGACACTTTTCCGCTTCCCTTCATATTCGGATGGCGGACAAGATAATCGGCAAGGCTTTCAGCCACAAGGCTTGCTTGCGAAAAAACTTTAACGCTTGGACCGAGGGCATCCTGAAATATATCCTGCATAAGCGGATAATGTGTGCAGCCAAGAATAGCAGCTTGTGGTTTTGGCATTTTGCGCAAGAGAGCCGAGATATGGCTTCGTACAAGTGCTTCAGCCAGAATATTATCCCCCTCTTCAATGGCATCCACAACGCCTCCGCACGATTGCGCTTCGACATCAACGCCGATTGCCCTAAAGGCCAATTCCCTTTGAAATGCGCGACTTGAAACTGTGGCAGGTGTTGCAAACAAAGCCACATTTTTGACTGCAACCTCTCTGGGCGGCGAGTTGTCTCCCCACTGCCGTTCGGTCAGGGCCTCAATAAGAGGAACAAAAACGCCAAGAACACGCTTGTCTGATGGTATCCAGTTTTCCTGCATTCGCCTAAGAGCAGCTGCAGACGCCGTATTACACGCAAGGATTACCAGATCACATCCTTCTTGCCACAAACGTTCTACAGCCTTTTGTGTCAATTGATACACGTCATCCGCATCGCGAACACCATAAGGTGCATGTGCGTTATCACCCATATAGGCCAGGGGTAAATCGGGCATTCTATGCTGAACCGCGTCCAACACCGTTAAGCCGCCTAGTCCAGAGTCAAATATGCCAACAGCCATGCTTTAGACCCTTCTTTTGACTTTGTGATGATCTTCAAACTCAAAGCCATATTCAAACGTTTCAAGAGGAGTTGGCGACAACTCATAGGTTTTTCTTCGCAAGAAATCCATCATTGATTTGGCGTCATTACTATTATTTGCAATCTCTTGCTGTGAAATAGGTTCACCAATTGAAACATGCACGGGCGAACCAACCCGGCTACGAAACTCTTTAATTAATAATCCCATGCGCAATGTATTATGAAGATGACTAGCGATTTGAAACATTCGGCTTGTATGTCCATCAAAATAAACTGGCACAACTTGGGCATTTGATTTGGCGATCATACGGGCTGTAAACGATCGCCAGCTTGGGTCCATCGGATATGAAAATGGGTGCAAACCTGTGGAAACAGTGCCGCCCGGAAAAATTCCAATCGCACCATCATTGGCAAGATAATCCAAAGCGTATTTTCGCGTTTCTAGGTTTAGCTTTAAGGCGTCTTTGGTTTCATCAAATGAAATGGGCAAAACGATCTGGCTTAATTCTTCTGCCTTATTAAAAACCTGATTTGCTAGAATTCGAAAGTCCCCACGAACCAGTGACAAGATATGTCCCATCATTAATCCATCAAGAATACCATATGGATGATTGGCAACCAGAATAAGCGGACCGCTTCTTGGAATAGCGTCGAGGGACCCATTTATGACGTCCAGAGACAATCCATAACGTTTAACCATTACATTCCAAAAGCTCTGACCTTGAGCAATGTCTTTCTGATATCCTCTGGCGCGCCGCATGAGTTTGACGCGGCCCGTCGCATTTTCCATAAGTTTGATCAAAGCGCGTCCACCTCGCGTTTGTGCAGAGGAAGCATAACTGATTTTGCGCGCGATTTGGCGTTCCTGCATCATCCCTTCGACCTTAATTTTTTTGCGGGTGTTACGTTATTTTTCAACGCAGTGCTAGCGCACATTTTACCTATTCGGCCGCTTGGGTTAATCCTATGGTGGTTTCGTCAATTGTGACTAACAGAGATTTTCGTTTCGCGGTCGCTTTTTTGTAATTTTCCATTTTCACCGGTCCAAACCCCTTGATTGATAGCGGAAGCATTGCCAATTCAATAATAGAGGGTTTTGTAACGGCACAGTAAAGCTTTGCGATACGCTTCAAGTCTTGCTCGTACTGGCGAATTAAGCTCCGCTCGATTTTTCTTTCTTCTGAATACCCGAAAATATCAAAGGGTGTTCCCCGCAATAGTTTCATTGAGGCCAGAATTTTGAAGCCTCGCATCATTCCGGGGCCAAATTTACGTTTTTGTGGGCGTCCGTCAGGCCCTGTCTTTGAAAGCAGCGGCGGAGCCAGATGAAAGGATATCTTTTTGACACTTTCAAATTGATTTTTCACCTGCGCAGATGTCATTTTATGCAGTCTCGCGACCTCATATTCATCTTTGTATGCCAGCAATTTGTGATAGCCCAATGCTACTGCTTCTTTTAGCTCAGAGTCCTCAATTTTACTAAGCATTTTGATATATCTTTTAGCCAACCGTTTACTTTGATACTGACGCAAATGGTCTGCACGAAACGTTATCTTTTCCTCTAAGCTCTTTGGTAAATTAATCACTTTGGGTTGGATAATTTCTTCGGCCTGTTCGGGATAAAGTGCGATCCATCTGCCAATTTCAAATGCTCTTTTATTGGCCTCAACAGCAGCACCGTTCAAGGTGATGGCTTGCGTAATGGCTGCATGTGTGATCGGCAACAATCCACGTTGCCATGTTGCGCCGAAAAGGATCATGTTTGAGTAAACTGAATCTCCCAATAGCTCTCGGGCCAATGCCGATGAATCGATCATCAAAAGATGATCACGAAGCCGCGCCTCTAGCGCAAGTGTCAATTGATCGTGCGGTATTTTAAACTCAGCGTTCCGCGTAAAGTCTCCAGTCATAATTTCTTGGCAGTTTACCACTGCACCGGTACGCCCCTGTGCTGTTAAGCCAACAGTTTTCGAGCCTGCCGTGACCACCAAATCACCGCCGATCAGGGCATCACATTCACCCAATGCAACACGAATAGCGCTAATAGAACTGGGATGTTCAGCCAAGCGGCAGTGGATGTGGACTGCCCCGCCCTTTTGGGCTAGGCCAGCCATTTCCATCATGCCTGCCCCCTTACCATCTAGATGGGCAGCTTGGGCCAGAATTGCGCCTATTGTAACCACACCAGTGCCTCCAACACCCGTGATCACCACATTATGCGTTCCATTGATGGGCGCTATGGTGGGCTCTGGCATGTCCGGTAAGGAAATAGATTTTGCTTTTCGTTTTTTTGGCTGAGCGCCCTCAAGTGAAACGAAAGACGGGCAAAATCCGTTTACACAGCTAAAATCTTTATTACAGGCTGATTGATCAATTGCACGCTTGCGCCCGAGTTCTGTTTCAACTGGCGAAATTGCAACACAGTTTGACTGAATTCCACAATCGCCACAGCCTTCACAGATGTCTGTATTGATAAAAATGCGTTGATCAGGATCTGGAAATGCGTTTTTTTTACGTCGCCGACGTTTTTCAGCAGCGCAGGTTTGAACGTATACAATTGCCGACACTCCCGATACTTTGGACAATCTTTTTTGTACATCAAGCATTTCTGTGCGTTCATGACGAGAAATCGTTTTTGGAAAAGCGTTAAAGTCCAAATCTTCTTTTTCATCATAAACAAGTGCGATTTCACTCAGGCCCATTGCCATGAGTTCCTGAGCTATTCTTGGTGCACTTAAGCCCCCATCGTTGCCTTGCCCGCCGGTCATGGCTACAGCATCATTAAACAGGATTTTATAGGTGATATTTGTATTGGCCGCGACGGCTGCGCGGATTGCTTGAATGCCAGAGTGATTGTAAGTTCCGTCGCCCAAGTTTTGAAAAACATGGTTTCGAGTTGAAAAGGGCGCCTCACCGATCCAGTTTGCGCCTTCTCCGCCCATTTGGGTAAAGCCAAGTGTTTCACGCTCCATCCATTGTGCCATAAAATGGCACCCGATCCCTGCATAGGCACGGGAACCTTCAGGGACTTTCGTAGAGCTATTATGCGGACAACCTGCACAAAAATACGGGATGCGTGCTGCTATATCAGAGGCGTTATCAGAGCGGCGGGCTTCAGATAATTGGGCCATTCCACCGTCTACAAGAGCACTATTGCACCCTTCCTCAATTAATATTGCGCCTAATTTTTCAGCAATCCAGATCGGATCAAGAGCACCTTCAACTGGAAACAGCTGTTCTCCAGACAGGCCTTTCGCTCCCCCATAAACCCGCCTTCCTCTTAAATCATCGAACAAAGCTTCCTTGATCTGAACTTCAATCAGTTTGCGCTTTTCCTCAACAACAACGATGAGGTCCAATCCTTCCGCCCATTCCTGCAAAGAAAGTTTATCCAAGGGCCAAGTTTGAGCCACTTTGTAGGTGGTTATGCCCAATCGTTCGGCTTCGGCGTTATCGATATTTAACAGCGACAGGGCATGCACCAGATCAAGCCAGTTTTTACCAGCCGCCACAAATCCTATTTTCGCACCAGAATGGCCGTGTACGCGTTTATCAATTTTATTCGCTCGGGCGAAAGCTTCGGCGGCCTGCACCTTATATTGCAATAGCCGTTTTTCTTGCTCTGTGGGGGTGTCCACCAAACGGATGTTCAATCCACCCTCAGGAATTTGAATTTCGGGGTGCTTAAAAACCTGTCGGTGGGGATTAGCATCAACAACCGAAGTCACCTCAATCGTGTCTTTCATGGTTTTTAACCCGGCCCAAAGACCAGAAAACCTAGATAGTTCGAAAGCATAATGCCCATAGTCAAGAATTTCCTGAACCCCTGCCGGGCTTACAACAGGGATATGTGCGTCCACCATTGCCCAATCAGATTGGTGCAGTGTTGTCGAACTTTCACCAGTGTGATCATCGCCCATGGCCATGACAACCCCGCCTTTTGCGCTGCTGCCGGCCATATTGGCATGACGCATCACGTCACCGCTGCGATCTACACCCGGGCCTTTTCCATACCAAAGCCCAAAAACACCGTCAAACTGGCCCTCACCGCGCAGTTCAGCTTGCTGCGCGCCCCAGATCGCAGTTGCAGCAAGGTCTTCGTTCAATCCTTCTTGAAACGTAATATTTGCCTCAGATAGCACAGTGTTTGCACGCTGCATTTGAAAGTCTACTGCCCCAAGCGGCGAGCCACGATAGCCTGTCACATACCCGGCAGTATTCCACCCTGCTTTAAGATCGCGCGCTTTCTGCGCCAGCATCAGCCGGACCAGGGCCTGGGTTCCGTTTAACAGTACAAACTGTTTTGAAAGGTCAAATTTATCTGCCAATGAAAGGATTGGGATGCTCAAGAATAAACTCCTACTACGCGCATTACCTTTATAGCTCAAAGATAGGTCATAAAACCTGACATAGCTAGCTTTTTTTGATTTACCGCCCATCATTTGACATAACTTGTGATCAGGGACAGAATCATCAATCACGTCAATCATGGGGTCCAAATATATGGATTGGGATAAATTACGTATATTTCATGCCGTCGCTGATGCGGGCAGCTTAACACATGCAGGTGATACTTTGCGGTTGTCGCAAAGCGCGGTTAGCCGTCAGGTGAGAGCGTTAGAAGAAAGCCTTAACACGACCCTTTTCCACCGCCACGCCCGCGGCTTAATTTTGACCGAGCAGGGCGAATTGCTCTTTGATGCCACGAGTGCAATGAACAAACGCTTGGATACTGCAGCTGCGCGCATCAGAGATAGTGAAGAAGAGGTTTTTGGAGAGTTGCGGGTCACTACAACCACGGGATTTGGATCGTTGTGGCTAGCCCCAAGGTTGCCGAAACTCTATGAATCCTATCCCGATTTAAAAATTGATCTGATGCTAATGGAGCGAGTGTTGGATTTGCCAATGCGCGAAGCAGATGTGGCCATCAGAATGAAGGAACCCAGCCAAGCCGACCTAATCCGGAAACGTCTTATGAGCGTTCGGATGCGCTTATATGCATCTCCGAGTTATCTAGAGCGCCATGGTGAGCCCAAAACATTAGAGGATATGAGAAATCATCGGTTGATTTGTCAAAACACCCATTCACCGCAAGTGGCAGCAGGATTAAGCTTGGTCCAACGCTTGTTGACCTATGACATTCCAACGACATTGACGGTGAATAACTACTTTGGCGTTCTGCAATCAGTGCTGCATGATTTAGGTATAGGTGTACTGCCGGATTATATCACAGAAGAATTTGATACAGTAAAACGGGTGTTGCCCGATATAGAAAGTGTCGAAGTCCCCGTTTATCTGGCTTATCCTGAAGAGCTTCGCCATTCAAAAAGGATCGAGGTCTTTCGTGATTTTGTTCAATCAGAAATTATTGAGCATAGAAAAAAGCTTCGCAATTTAGAAAGTACATCTTAAACAGAACAAGCTATGCGCTCAGTGCATAGCGGATTTGCTAAGTGAAAGTTATTTTCCTCTTGAATGTGGATGAAGCCAACCTTACATCAAAATCATACAAGGACGCGGAGTTTTCCGTTCTTGTACCTCCCTGTTGGACTTAGGCCGAGCTTTGCTCGGCCCTTTTTTTCCAAGCTCATATATAAAGAGATGAAAAATACCTGCTCTATGAACGGGCTATTTCATGAGGCTCCCGACGCCCGTTGAACTCGGCTGAAGACTGGACAAAGTTCTCATGTGCCATGCCAAAACTTGGTTTGATGATAAAACAGGCACCCGACATAATTCTTCAATTTCCTCAATTACATCAATAGTTTGCAGATTTGTACAAGATAGAAATATTCCTTCAACAGGACCTTGATTACATAATGTCGTGCAGGCATCGATGATCGAACCGCCTGAAATCCTTGCTACACGTGTTTCAACGGCTTCATCGAACGATCCAAACACCGAAGAGTTTACGCCATTCTTTTTAAGTGAATTGCGTAGTGTAAGCGATACGTCAGCAACATAGGGTGACAAAAAACCTAACTGTGAAATTTTCAACTTTTTGCATGCCGCGATTAAGGCTGTTAGTGGATCAGTGACCGCTGCGGTACTGCACCCAGACGAAATCAATTCAATGACTTTTTTGGCCCCTATGACAGACGTCCCAGATGTGCACCCGTAACCGACAACATCAAAGGTTACTGGCGGCGGCAAAAGGCTGGCCGCTTTGGGAAGTTCGGCCTCCATCATGGCGAGTGTATCGGCGCTCACTTCTGGGGCGCTTGCAACCCGAGAAACGTAAAAAGCAACATCATTTTCCGGAAAATATTGCCGCATATCGCTTTCAATAGTTTCATCTGATTGCAACGTGACAAGGCCGATATTTGCACGGCTTCCAACAGGTTTATCCAAGCTGTATTTAAAAATATTTTGCATGACTAAATTTCCATAATAGTATCTGGGGCTTTCGGCGAAATTTGTTCAACACCAGCTTTGCGAATAACAAAGTTATCTTCATGCACAAGCATACCGCCATTTGGGATAGCGACAGAGGGTTCTAAAGTGATCACCATTCCCTCTTTTAACACCGTATGGTCATCGGGGATAAATGATGGCCATTCTGTAAGCTGCATACCCAAACCATGTCCTAAACGGCCAACGTCACCTCCGCCTTTTCCACCCGTCAAGACATTGTCCATCGCACGAAAAACATCTGCAGCCGTATTGCCCACCTTTGCAGCTATTTTACCGGCTTCAGTTGCTTCAATGAGACGAGCGTACCCTACCGATATCCGATTGTCCGGTTTTCCGATGGAAAAGTTTCGATCAAAGTCGCAAAAATAGCCATCGGACATTAACCCCGTATCTAGCATTAAAATATCCCCCTTGCATAAAGGGTGATCATTTGCTGGCGAAATTACATCACTATAGCCAAGAGGTCCGGCCCCTCCAGCCAAATATGGGACCCAGTCAGCGCCTTCTTCTAAACATAATTTTTGAAATCCACGAAACATAGCTTCTAAAGACACGCCTTGGCTTGCCACCTCGCATATACGTGAAAACGCTGCACCAGCAATGTTACAAGCATGGAAGATTTTTGAAATTTCGGCCTCAGATTTAATCAACCTGAGCTTTCGAACAATTCCAGCGTCATCAGCAAATACAAAATTTGGCAGCCGCTGTTTTAGACGCCCAAAATCTTGCAAAGGCATACGAAGATGGCTTTCATGGCCAGACGGAAGCCCGATTTTTGCAGATTTAGGTAGAACCTCTGACAGTGTATCAGTTAGCAAACTTATGCCATCATCTCGGGGATTAGGCGCTGTCCATGTTCGGATATCACCAATCCAAGTTTTTGCCATTAGATCGGCCCCAATAGACGGAATAACTGCTATAGGTTCACCAGATTGCGGCAACACCAAAAACCATGGCCGCGTCGGGCTTTCCCAAAAACGGGTCAAAAAGCCCGTGAAGTAACGGACTTCGGCTTCCGTGGTTAACAGAAGGGCGTCAATACCTTCACGCGCCATTTCATTTTGTGCATTTCGCGCTCTGGTTTTAAATTCAGAGGGGTGAAATCCGCGCATTATGTATCGCTTTCCTCACTTAAAATACACAGCACTCGTGAATTTTGATTGATCTCGGGAAAACCGTTTAAAAGCGCTACCAATCCTGCGCCTCCAGAGGGTGTTGTCTCTAGTCCTTTACTTGACAAAACTGGCATTGCTTCTTCGGCGGCCTGATCGGAAATCAAGGCAAACATATCGGCATCACGGGCGAGGCCTTTCAAAGCAATTAATGAGGGCTCTTTACAGTCCAAGCGCCCCATATTTGAAACGGGTCCGGGCGTATTTGTGGCTTTATGGGCAATAATACTGTTGAAGATTGCCGGTGCAATTTCCGGTTCTACAACTATTATGATTGGTTCACTCCCCCAAGCGTGGCGGAAATAAGCCGCTGCAGCCGCTGCAAGACCTCCGACCCCTGCTTGCAAAAATATATGGGTCGGAGTGTGCGGTACTTGCGCCACAGCTTCGGCCGCCATGACCAAGTAACCTTCCATCAACCGGTGAGGTATATCTACATAGCCATCCCAAGAACTATCGGACAGCAATATCCAGCCTTGCTCTTTTGCTGCCTTTTGCGCCGCCTCCATGCTGGCCTCATAATTGTCTCCGGCGCGCACAACCTCGGCTTTATGGGTGCGAAGTTTTTCGGCAAAACTTTCTGGAACCGTGTGAGATAAGTAAATCACCGCTTTCGCGCCAAATACTTGCGCGCCGGCAGCAACGGATAATCCATGATTACCGGCACTGGCGGTTACATAGGTTATATCAGACACATCGGAATTTTGCACCGCATGCGCAATGACATAGGCTGCGCCCAAAGCTTTAAAGCTACCCAGCCCCATGCGCGTGCGCTCGTCTTTGACAAAAACTTGTCCCGCATCGCCGAAACCTTCGAGACAATGTAGCGGTGTAATGCCGGCGGCAGGGCATCTCTTAAGTAGATCACGCGGCTCTGACACGTTGACACTGGGAAATGGAACATTTGTTAACCCTTTGGGTTCATCGGACAAATGTCTGGAATGTTTATGTATTTTCATAGGCCCTCTAGTTTTAGCTTTCTCAAGTGGTGACAGAGAAGCGGCTGAATGCAAGCTCATTGACGACACTTTAGGCTCAATTGCTCCTTTTGCGGAAGCTTTAGCAATAAATATTTTCTTCTGAAATTTCCCAGCAGCGCAACTTGCTCTTGTCCGGCCCTTGGCTTAAGACAGCCGCAAATAGATGCTAGGGGCTTGAGCATGATCGAACCAGAGATTTCAGAAGACTTGATTGCGGCGCATGGTCTTAAACCTGATGAATACGCAAAAATTCTAGAAATCATTGGACGAACACCAAGCTTCACCGAGCTTGGTATTTTTTCGGCAATGTGGAATGAGCATTGTTCTTATAAGTCATCTAAGAAATGGCTTCGAACTTTGCCCACCAGTGGGCCGCAAGTGATTTGTGGACCAGGTGAAAATGCTGGCGTGGTTGATATTGGTGACGGCCAAGCTGTGGTCTTTAAAATGGAAAGTCACAATCACCCTTCATACATTGAACCCTATCAGGGCGCTGCAACAGGTGTAGGCGGCATTTTGCGTGATGTATTTACCATGGGTGCGCGTCCCATAGCTGCGATGAATTCACTTAGCTTTGGCGCCCCAGACCATCCAAAAACCAAACAATTGGTGCATGGGGTGGTTGAAGGCGTGGGCGGTTATGGAAATTGCTTTGGCGTGCCAACGGTTGGCGGTGAGGTTCGATTTGATCCCGCCTACAATGGCAATTGTCTGGTCAATGCCTTTGCCGCTGGTCTGGCCGATGCGGATAAGATTTTTTATTCGGCAGCTTCAGGCATTGGCATGCCGGTGGTTTACTTGGGCGCCAAAACCGGACGCGACGGGGTTGGCGGCGCAACCATGGCGTCAGCTGAATTTGACGACAGCATCGAAGAAAAAAGGCCAACGGTTCAGGTTGGCGATCCCTTTACTGAAAAGCGGCTTATGGAAGCCTGTCTTGAGCTGATGCAGACCGGCGCGGTGATTTCAATACAAGATATGGGTGCAGCGGGTCTAACCTGCTCTGCCGTAGAAATGGGTGACAAAGGCAATCTTGGCATCCATCTCGATCTGGAAAAAGTTCCTGTTCGCGAACCGAATATGACAGCTTATGAGATGATGCTGTCTGAATCGCAGGAACGCATGCTGATGGTGCTCAGCCCGGACAAGGAAACCGAGGCACGGCGTGTTTTCGAAAAGTGGGATCTGGATTTTGCAATCGTTGGAAAAACCATCGCTGAAGATCGCTTTCTGATTTATCTTGATGGAGAGTTAAAGGCCGACCTTCCGCTAAAAGCTTTATCCGGCAACGCCCCCGAATATGATCGTGAATGGCAAGAGCCGTTGCCCGCAGCGCCATCACAAGGGGTGCCGGATATTGACCCAATAGAGGGGTTAAAGGCGCTTTTGGCCGATCCTAATTACGCAAGTAAGAAATGGGTTTACGAACAATATGACAGTCAGGTCATGGCCGATACGATAAATTGCCCTGGATATGGCGCAGGCATCATTCGGGTGCATGGTACAAATAAATCATTGGCGTTTACCAGCGATGTAACACCGCGTTACGTACAGGCAAACCCCTATGAGGGCGGCAAACAGGCGGTTGCAGAAGCCTATAGAAATCTAAGTGCTGTTGGCGCAACCCCACTTGCAAGCACGGACAACTTAAATTTCGGAAATCCCGAAAAGCCGGAAATAATGGGCCAATTTGTAACCGCGCTGAAAGGTATTGGAGAAGCGGTTTCGGCTTTGGATATGCCAATCGTTTCCGGCAATGTCAGCCTTTACAATGAAACAGATGGCGCCGCGATCTTACCAACGCCAACAATTGGGGCCGTTGGACTTATTGCAGAAAACGACAGCCCTATTATGGGCAAAGCCCGCGAAGGTCATGTTCTATTGCTTTTGGGTGAAAATGGTGAACATTTGGGGCAATCTGCTTTGTTGCATTCAGCCTGCGGGCGCACCGATGGGGATGCGCCCGCAGTGGATTTAGATGCCGAAAAGATAAATGGTGAATTTATCCGGTCAAACCGGGCGCTGATTGAGGCGTGCACTGATATATCCGACGGCGGCCTAGCGCTTGCTGCTTTTGAAATGGCGGCCGCTGCTGATGTTGGGGTTCAGTTGGATACGTCCGATATCGCGGCATTATTTGGCGAAGACCAAGCACGATATCTGCTGGTTTGCGACTTTGATCAAGCCGAAGCGCTTATGAGTGCGGCGAGCCACGCACAAGTCACTTTACAGTTTGTTGGTAAATTTGGAGGCAGCGCCATTAAATTTAAGTCGCTCTCGTCAGAGCTTGCCGAGCTTTGTGGCATTTATCGAAATGCCTTTGCTGAGCAATTTTCTTGACTTCAAATGATAGAGCATTGGTTTGAAACACCTCTTGCGGTAGCGTACATACCGACCTACATCTAGGTTGAGTGACACAAGGAAGATTACCATGGCAATACAAGCTCAAGAGATCGAAGAGTTGATCCGGGCAGAATTTCCTAAGGCTCAAGTAACCATCACTGATTTGGCAGGTGACGGCAATCATTATGCTGCTGAAGTCATTGATGAAAGTTTTCGTGGAAAAAATCGTGTCCAGCAACAACGAGCCGTATATGCCGCCCTTAAAGGAAAAATGGATGGTGCAAACGGCGAGCTTCACGCTTTAGCGCTGACCACAAAAGTGCCGTAGCAATAGAAATCGCAGAAATATCA
>CBFHXE010000001.1:100634-117708 GCA_965659715.1 uncultured Paracoccaceae bacterium
CCGTAAACTGAGCGCCGCTCAGAAAGGAGTTTGAAAATGAACAACGCGAAAGAGAAAATTGGCGAAGCAATTAAAGAAAATGATGTGGTGCTTTTCATGAAAGGCACAAAGGAAATGCCGCAATGTGGATTTTCCAGCCGGGTCGCAGGCGTTTTGAATTATATGGGCATAGACTATAAAGATATAAATGTTCTAGCGGATGACGAAATCCGGCAGGGCATTAAAGACTTTTCAGATTGGCCAACGATCCCTCAACTATATGTCAAAGGCGAATTTGTAGGTGGATGTGATATTATCACGGAAATGACGCTATCCGCTGAATTGGACACTCTTTTTGATGAAAACTCCGTGTCCTATGACAAAGATGCAGCGAATAAAATACGCGAAGCTAACGGTTAAACTAGATTGAAAACTGGTTTGTTTTGCTCGGTGTTATTTATCCAACTGATCTGCAATAGCTTCAGCCCGGGCAGCCAATTCCGCTAATCCTTCGGAAATTTCAACTGGAACAGTTGGCACTTCCACACGCACAGGTTCCGGTGGTGGTAGATTACGTAGTTTCGACAGTTCCGAATTGAGTTCTTGCAGAGTTTTTTCAGCCGCGTTTAATTTATCTTCCAAGGCCGCAGTTTTATCGGCCAACATAAGACCGGACATCAACAGCATACGTTCCTCGGGAACCCGTCCGATTTGCCCAATTAGTTGAGTTGCCTCTTGATCAAGCATTTTGGCGGCAGACAACAGATATGGTTCCTCACCGACTTGGCAAGAGACTTTAAAAACACGCCCGCCGATTTCGATATCTACCTCTGGCATTATGCACCCCCTCCACCTGAGGCGTCGCCGTTATTTAAGGCGAGCGCCAGTTGATCATAAAGACGTTGCATTTCTTTTGTTTCTTCCTGACGATCACGTTCTAGCTGAGAAAGCTGTTTGCGTAACTCTAAAATTTCGTTTGGCTCTTGGCTATCCCTAGCCTTCTGCAACTGGTCTTCCAATTGCTTATTGACTGCGATCAATTCAGAAATTGTGCTGCGCGCGTCATGATCGATACCAGTTGAGTCTTCTTGCACGTTTTCGGATTTTTCTATGCTGACAGAAATTCTATCCAAAGCATCCTTTATACGACCTTCAAATTCCGAAAATTGCTCCATTTTAAACCTCTGCTACTGCATCCATTACCGTTTTTCTTGCCTGACGTAATTTTGCGAAAACTTTTCGAATCGCATTTCAACGCTGTTAATGTTGAGTTTAAACCAGCCGATTGAAAAATGCGCCCCCTTTGAGAGTGTTTAAGAAGGCATATGCTTGAACTTCGCTACGAGCCTGATATGCAGCACAGCAATAAGGGTAGAACAAAGGACATCTGGCCAATGGACATCAAAGCGACACAAAAAGAGCATTCAGAGCACTGGGCAAAAGCTTCGGCAATTCGCACCTTAACACTTGACGCCATTGCTGCCGCAAATTCTGGACATTCCGGTATGCCAATGGGCATGGCCGATGTTGCGACGGTTTTATTCGAAAAACATCTAAAATTTGACGCCGCCGCGCCGTCTTGGCCAGACAGGGATCGCTTCATTTTATCGGCAGGTCATGGCTCGATGTTGATCTATAGTCTGCTGCATTTATGCGGGTATAAAGATTTCCCCATTGATGAAATTAAAAACTTTCGCCAGCTGGGGGCAAAGACAGCCGGACACCCGGAAAACTTTCTGTCCGAGGCAATCGAAACAACAACTGGTCCATTAGGACAAGGCGTTACAAATGCCGTTGGCTTTGCCATAGCTGAAGAAATTTTACGGGCTCGTTTTGGCAAAAAGTTGGTCAATCATCATACCTATGTGATTGTTGGGGACGGTTGCCTTATGGAAGGGGTTAGTCAGGAGGCCATAGGTTTGGCTGGCCGCCAAGAGCTGTCTAAACTCATCGTGCTGTGGGATGATAATAATATTACCATCGACGGCACTGTTGATCTCGCCGATAGAACGGACCAGATGCAAAGGTTTAAGGCCTCTGGCTGGCATGTGCAGCAAATTGACGGACATGATCCAGAGGCTATTGATACTGCGCTTACGGCCGCCAAAAAGGCTAATAAGCCATCCATGATTGCCTGCAAAACTCATATCGCATTGGGATCAACTGCTCAGGACACTTCGAAGGGGCATGGGGCTTTGACTGATCCGCAGTTGATTGCAGATACAAAAAAAGTCTACGGTTGGAGTGCGGATGAATTCGAAATTCCAGCTTCGATAAAATCTGCCTGGGAAGATATTGGTCAGCGCGGCGCCATTGAGCGCCAGGAATGGGAAGAGCGTCTATCTTCTGTCTCGAGCAACAAACAAAATGAATTTCATCGTGTATTTGCGGGCGAATCTCCGAAAAAGCTGACATCAGTCATTCGGGCCTTCAAAAAACAAATGTCAGAGAACCCGCAGAAGGTCGCCACGCGCAAATCAAGCGAGATGGTCTTGAATGCTATCAACCCAATTATGCCTGAAACGGTTGGCGGATCAGCAGATTTATCTGGTTCAAACAATACAAAATCCAAAGACATGGATGTATTTGATACGGTCACTAGACATGGGCGCTACATCCACTGGGGTGTTCGTGAACATGGCATGGCCGCAGCAATGAACGGCATGGCTTTGCATGGCGGCATTCGCCCTTATGGCGGAACATTCATGTGTTTTACCGATTATGCCCGACCTGCGATGCGCTTGGCGGCATTGATGAAAGTGCCAACAGTTTTTGTCATGACGCATGACAGCATTGGATTGGGTGAAGACGGGCCCACGCACCAGCCTGTTGAGCATTTGGCTATCAGCCGCGCGACCCCTAATACATATGTTTTCCGGCCTGCTGACACAATTGAAACGGCAGAAGCATGGGAAATTGCTCTTAGTACGAAAAACACGCCATCTGTTTTGGCGCTGTCACGGCAAGGTTTGCCAACAGTAAGAACCAGACATAAATCCGCCAATCTATCTGAACGAGGCGCTTATGTGCTTGCCGATAGTGAAGACAAACGTCAGGTGATTTTAATCGCAACCGGCTCAGAAGTTTCACTTGCTTTAGAGGCCAGAACCGCTCTTGAAGCCGAAGGAATTGGAACCCGCGTTGTATCCATGCCGTGCATGGAACTCTTTGCTGAGCAAGATTCATCCTATCGTAAACGTGTTCTTCCTGGGGGGTCGTCTGTTCGTATTGGTATCGAAGCCGGAGTTCGGCAGGGATGGGATCGTTGGCTTTTGGGTGAACGTGGCCGTGAAGCCAAATCTGATTTTATTGGAATGTCCGGATTTGGGGCCTCTGCCCCGGCAAATACACTTTTTGAACATTTTGGCATCACCACGCAAGCAATTATTGAAAGAGTGAAAGCTTTACTCTGAAAGCGAATGGCCTTTGGCAGTGAGTCGCTGCCAAGGCCATTTCGGCCCAAATGAAATCTGAACCCAAGCAAACCATTTCAATGTTAGCGCAAGCAACTAAGTTTGTGCATGGTTTAACGCTAACATACTGGTAAATATATTGATTTTATATTTCTATTGGCTCTCCCCTTAGCTATAAATACTTCAAGACGGCGTATAGGGGAAAACAAATGACGGTGACTTTGGGCATAAATGGTTTTGGCCGTATTGGCCGATCGACATTAGCGCATATCGCTGAAAGTGCGCGCAATGATGTACAAGTTGTAAAAATTAATGCCACCGGCCCAATAGAAACAAATGCGCATCTTTTACGCTATGACAGTGTGCACGGCCGGTTTGCTGGACAAGTGACCGTCAAAGATGACACCATCGACCTTGGCCGAGGGGCCATGCAGGTTATGTCAAGTTATAAGCCAGAAGAGCTTGACTGGAGCGGGTGCGATGTCGTTCTAGAATGTACTGGCAAATTTAATGATGGCAATAAGTCTGCTGTTCATATGAAGCAGGGCGCAAAATCCGTCTTGATTTCAGCGCCGGCGAAAAATGTCGATAAAACGATTGTATATGGCGTAAACCATCGGGAATTGATGGCAGATCATAGGATGATTTCAAATGGCTCTTGTACCACCAATTGCCTTGCGCCACTTGCCAAGGTTCTGCATGAAGCGATAGGCATTGAACGCGGCATTATGACAACAATCCATTCATACACCGGGGATCAACCCGCATTGGATCGCCGGCATAATGACCTATATCGCGCACGCGCAGCGGCTATGGCAATCATTCCAACCTCAACCGGAGCGGCCAAAGCGCTGGGTGAGGTTTTGCCGGACTTAAACGGAAAACTGGACGGCACCGCTATGCGGGTCCCTACCCCCAATGTCTCCGCAGTAGATCTTACTTTTGAAGCATGCAAAACCGTCACCAAAGAAGACGTAAATGCCGTCGTAAAAGAGGCGGCAGCAGGTCACATGGGGCATGTTTTGGCCTATGACCCAGAGCCAAAGGTATCAGTAGATTTCAATCACACAACGCATTCTTCGATTTTCGCCCCAGAGCAAACCAAAGTTATTGATGGCCGTTTGGTGCGCGTTTTGGCGTGGTATGACAATGAATGGGCTTTTTCGTGCCGAATGGCTGATGTTGCGGCAACGATGGGACGGCTTTTGCATTAAGGGCTTGCCTCGGCCATTCAAACAACTTCGTTTTGTCAGGATTTATTTACAGATACGCTGATTTTATTAAATTTGGACTTTTTATTTTGTCAAACCGATCCTGGCTAATTTTATTTCTGGGCATTGTTGCCCTTTTCACTGGGGATATATTTATATCTGATGGGGAAACTTTATTATTTCTTAGCCGACGAATACTCGTGTTGATCGAGTGGATGGCCTTTTGGAGATAATCTAACTCTGCTTCCAAGCTGTTTTATGGTTGACAATTGCTCTGAAATATCAATGTTAGCGCTAACTAATGAGCAGTGTTAAAGAAAGAAAAGTTATGACTTTAAAAGTTGCAATAAATGGCTTTGGAAGGATCGGACGCAATATTCTGCGTTCAATCGTTGAAAATCAGAGAACTGACATTGAGGTTGTTGCCATCAATGACCTAGGGCCGGTTAAAACCAATGCGCATCTTTTTAAATATGACAGCGTTCATGGGAAATTTTCTGGAGACGTCAAGACAACCGACACTTCAATTGATGTTGGCTTAGGTACGATTGCAGTAACGGCACTGCGCAACCCTGCAGAATTGCCATGGGCTGATGTAGATGTTGTGATGGAATGCACTGGTATTTTTACAGATCGTGAAAAGGCAGAGATCCATCTTCAAAACGGTGCTAAGCGGGTTTTAGTATCAGCGCCCTCAAACGGATCGGACAAAACAATTGCTTATGGCGTAAACCATGGCGCCTTGAGTGGAAGTGATGTGATTGTTTCCAATGCCTCATGTACGACAAATTGCTTATCGCCTGTTGCCAAAGCTTTGAATGACGCGATCGGTATAAAACGTGGGTTTATGACGACGATCCATAGTTATACTGGCGACCAACCGACGTTGGACACAATGCACAAAGATCTTTACCGAGCACGTGGCGCAGCACTTAATATGATCCCAACAACCACTGGCGCTGCCCGCGCAGTTGGGTTGGTATTGCCTGAACTGGATGGAAAACTGGATGGCGTTGCTATTCGCGTCCCAACGCCAAATGTATCATGTGTGGATTTGACATTTGAAGCCGCGCGCGGCACGACAATTAAAGAAATAAATGCCGCCATTCATGCTGCTGCAGCTGGACCTATGAAAGGTGTTTTGGGCGTAACGGATGAAAAGCTGGTTTCTATGGACTTCAACCACGACAGCCATTCTAGCATCTTTGCCACCGACCAAACAAAAGTCATGGATGGCACGCTATGCCGGATCCTTACGTGGTATGACAATGAGTGGGGATTTTCCACGCGGATGGCTGATACAGCTGTCGAGATGGGCAAATATATCTAATCTAATATCTTCTTAAGCTCAAAAAAGCCTATTTTCCGAGCTTGGCAAGTAAACGTTCGTGCACTTCAGGCGTGACAAATTTTGAAACATCGCCATGTAAACGAGCGATTTCTTTGACAAGTTTTGACGCGATTGCTTGATGTCTTGCTTCGGCCATTAAAAACACTGTTTCAATTGTTGAATCAAGCGCTCTGTTCATGCCGACCATTTGGAATTCATATTCAAAATCGGCAACCGCACGAAGTCCTCGTACGATGACACTTGCACCAACGTCATGTGCGCAGTTAATCAATAAATTTTCAAACGGATGCGCAACAATTTCAGTTCCAATTTCAGCAGATAAACCAGAGCATTGTGTTTCAATCATTGATACGCGTTCCTCAAGTGAGAAGAGCGGTCCCTTGTCGCGATTTATGGCCACGCCAATAACCAACCGATCAACAAGCATCGATGCACGGCGGATAATATCAATATGTCCGAGAGTGATCGGGTCAAAAGTTCCAGGATATAGCCCAATACGCATTTCGCAGTCCTCTGCCGAGAAATAAATCTTTCAGCAAGCAACAATATTGCTGACAAAATTGCAAGGGTCAGTAGCCCATTATCATTCCTTCCAGAGCGTCTTTTTCCATCGCCAGTTCAGAAAGTTTGGCTTTGACCACGTCGCCTTGGGTGATCAAGCCGATCATTTTGCCACTATCAACCACAGGTATATGTCTAAACCGCTTATTCGTCATAATCGTCAAGACTTGATCTGCGGTTGCCTCGCGTCGGCAAGTGACAAGTTTTCGCGTCATAAAGTCGTCTACGGTCGCGCCCAAAGCGGCGGCACCACGATGGGAAATCGCACGCACAATATCTCGCTCTGATAAAATTCCGCTGGGTTTTTTAACGTCTTCTGAAATGACAACTGTGCCAATTTTATGCTTGGCTAATACTGCCGCCGCCTCCAATAATATAGTCCCCGGCATCACAGTAACAATATGATCGTTCGCTTTAGAATTCAAAATTTGCTGTACTAGCACCAGTATTCCCAAAATAATATTTCAATAAAATAATCATATTTGTAATTATATTTTTGTCAAGATGATCTCTCTAAGTGATCAAGCTCTATGCGGATTTCTTCTGCAAGGGCCTCGACGAACTTATTCATTCGATCCATTCGGCGATCTTCGTAATGGCGAATAAGGTAAAAACTGCGCGTTAAAGAAAACTTATCAGCAAGAACACGCTTCAATATCGGAGCAAAAGGTAAGGCAAAATCATGAACAACACCTAGCCCTGCCCCTGCTCGCAGCCAATTGAACTGCACCGCAACTGAATTGGATGCAAGAGGCAGACGCTCAACACCTAGCTCTGTCAAATAATCAAGTTCTTTGTCAAATATCATATCAGGGATATATCCAATGAACCTGTGACCCTTTACATCCGACAATTTGGTAAGAGGTGGTTTATCTTTTAGATACTCTTTTGAAGCAGCCAAATGCAATTTGTAGTCTGTTAACTTTTGTACGGTCAATCTACCGGTTTCTGGTGGGCTAACGGCAATAGCCATATCGGCCTCACGTTTGGTTAAATTGATCACACGCGGTAAGGCAACAATTTGAATGTCCAAATTCGGGTTTTTGTTTGAAATTTTTGTGCACACTTGTGGCAACAGAAAGTTCGCACAGCCATCCGGGGCTCCAATTCTAATTTGGCCGCTTAAAGAATTAGTTTGGCCAGAAATTTCTTCTGTTAAACCAAGCATTGCTTGCTCAACCCTCACAGCATGGTCAAGCATGCGATTACCCGCGTCGGTTAAAGTATAGCCAAAAGTTGAACGGACAAATAAAGAAAGGCCAAGTTGGTCTTCAATACGGGAAATCCTCCGCCCAACTGTTGCAGGGTCCAACTTTATATGTCTTCCTGCTGCCGACAGGGTATCATACCGAGCCACGGCCAGAAATATCCGTAAATCATCCCAATTGTCAGTCATCCACAGCCTTTGCATTTATGCAGTATTATTTTGGAAATTTTCCTCTTTTCAGCGTATTTTTGCAAGACTAATCTTTCGGCATTTAGATAGGAGAATACTCATGCAAGAATTAACTCATTACATCGCTGGTTCAAATGTGAAAGGAACATCAGGGCGCTTTGCCGATGTCTTTAATCCTGCCACTGGTGAAGTGCAGGCTCAAGTGCCTCTCGCTTCTGAGAGTGAAATGGCTCAAGCCGTCGATATTGCTGCGAAAGCACAATTAAGCTGGAGTCAGGTTAATCCTCAGCGCCGTGCACGGGTGATGATGAAGTTTGTTGACCTGCTCAATCGCGACATGGACCGTCTAGCAGAAGCGCTTAGCCGCGAGCATGGCAAGACCTTTCCAGATGCCAAAGGCGATGTGCAGCGTGGGCTTGAGGTTGTGGAATATTGCATTGGCGCGCCCCAATTGCTCAAGGGTGAGTTCACAGACAGCGCCGGTCCGGGAATTGACATGTATTCAATGCGGCAGCCTTTGGGGGTCTGTGCTGGTATTACGCCGTTTAATTTTCCTGCCATGATCCCAATGTGGATGTTTGCACCGGCGATTGCTTGCGGAAATGCCTTTATTCTCAAACCGTCTGAACGTGATCCGTCCGTCCCGCTGATGCTTGCAGAGCTTATGGAAGAAGCTGGATTGCCCAAAGGCATTTTACAGGTTGTTAACGGTGACAAGGTGGCTGTAGATGCAATTCTTGATCATCCGCTCATTCAGTCGATTGGGTTTGTCGGCTCTACCCCGATCGCTGAATACATCTATGGTCGCGGATGCAGCAATGGCAAACGCGTACAGTGTTTTGGCGGCGCCAAAAACCATATGATCATCATGCCTGATGCAGATATGGATCAAGCAGCAGACGCTTTGGTGGGCGCTGGATATGGCGCAGCTGGCGAACGCTGCATGGCGATTTCGGTTGCTGTCCCAGTGGGTGATGAAACAGCCGATCGTTTGATTGAAAAACTGGTGCCAAGAATTGAAAAACTAAAAGTGGGCCCCTACACTGCCGGCGACGACATTGACTACGGCCCTGTTGTTACAGCTGCAGCCAAACAAAACATTCTTGGGCTGGTGCAAAGTGGCGTGGATCAGGGCGCAGAGCTGGTCATTGATGGCCGCGACTTTAATCTTCAGGGCTATGAAGATGGATTTTTTGTCGGGCCGCATTTGTTCGACCGTGTCACGCCAGACATGGATATCTACAAAAAAGAGATATTCGGACCGGTTCTAAGCACCGTTCGCGCAGGAAGTTATGAAGAGGCGATCGGTCTGGCGATTGATCATGAATATGGAAACGGCACTGCAATTTTCACCCGTGACGGAGACGCCGCGCGCGATTTTGCCAACCGGATCAATATCGGAATGGTAGGGATCAACGTTCCTATTCCCGTCCCCCTCGCCTATCACACATTTGGCGGCTGGAAAAAATCTGCCTTTGGGGATTTAAACCAACACGGTCCGGATGCCTTCCGCTTCTATACCCGGACAAAAACAGTGACGTCACGCTGGCCCTCTGGCATAAAAGAAGGTGGCGAGTTAAACTTTAAAGCCATGGACTAAACGGCCAGTTTGGGATCATCTATAGCCGTTGTTAACGGCTATAGACTTTCTGACTAGGATAAAGGAGCCTTGGGGTGGATTTTTCGTTAACCGAAGAACAAAATGCTGTATTCGATATGGCCTATACTTTTGGCCAAGAGCAGATAGCCCAACAGGCACGCGCGTGGGAAACCCGTGGCACTATTCCCAAAGAGCTTTGGCCAAAGGTGGCTGATCTTGGGCTCGGTGGAATATATGTCAGCGAAGATCAAGGTGGATCAGGTCTAGGCCGTCTTGATGCAACATTGATCTTCGAAGCTTTGGCAATGGCGTGCCCTTCTGTCAGTGCCTTTTTATCCATTCACAATATGTGCGGAGGCATGATCGACAAATATGGCAGTGAAGAAACCCGTGCGCGGTGGCTTCCTGATCTTTGTGCCATGCGCAAAGTCTATAGCTACTGCCTTACGGAGCCAGGATCTGGATCAGATGCGGCGGCGCTCCGCACCACGGCCGAGCGGACCAATGAAAACTATATAATGAACGGCACGAAGGCGTTTATTTCCGGTGGGTCCTATTCGGATGCCTATATCGTTATGTGCCGAACGGGCGACCAAAGCCCCAAAGGAATATCTGCGTTGGTGGTTGAGGCCGGAAATCAGGGCCTGAGCTATGGCGCTCAGGAAGAAAAAATGGGGTGGCGATCACAGCCCACGGCGCAGGTCCAATTTGATGATTGCACGGTTCCTATCGACAACCTTTTAGGAGATGAGGGCCAAGGCTTCAGCTATGCAATGGCTGGTTTGGATGGTGGACGGCTGAACATTGCTGCCAGCGCGCTTGGCGGCGCCCAAGCCGCACTGTCTACAACATTGGACTATATGGGCCAGCGAAAAGCCTTTGGTAAACCCATTGATCAGTTTCAGGCGCTGCAATTCAAGCTTGCTGAGATGGAAGTCAAACTTCAATCTTCGAGAACATTTTTGCGCCAAGCGGCCTGGAAGCTTGACAATAGCGCGTCAGACGCTGGTAAGTTTTGTGCGATGGCCAAGCTTTATGTGACGGATTGTGCGTTTGAAGTGGCCAACAGCTGTCTGCAACTTCATGGCGGTTATGGCTATTTATCCGATTACGGTATTGAAAAAATTGTGCGCGATCTGCGGGTCCATCAAATTCTTGAAGGCACCAACGAAATTATGCGCATGATTATTTCTAGACATATGCTCGCCGCCCGATGAAAGATATCAATATTCGCATCACTGGCCGGGCTGGCCGCATCACTTTGCAGCGCCCGGATGCTTTAAATGCCATGACCTATGAGATGTGCACCGCAATTGAGGCGGCGCTTATTGACTGGAAAACCAATGATACCGTTGATCTGGTGATTATCGATGCGCTTGGAACCCGCGCCTTCTGCGCCGGCGGTGACATTGCCGATTTGTACCAATCAGGACTGGATAAAAATTATGCTTTTGGGCAAACGTTCTGGGCAGATGAGTATAGACTAAATGCCCTCATCGCCCGATATCCCAAGCCTTATATTGCTCTTATGCAAGGTTTTACGATGGGCGGCGGCGTGGGCATTTCATGTCACGGAAGCCATCGAATTGTTGGTGAAACCAGCCAGATAGCAATGCCCGAATGTGGAATTGGTTTGGTTCCCGATGTAGGTGGTTCCTATATCCTGTCGCGTGCGCAAGGTTTTTTAGGTGAATATCTTGGTCTAACAGCAGATCGTATGGGCCCTCGGGATGCAATCGAGGTTGGCTTTGCAGATTATTTTATTCCGCACGATCATTGGGCGGCAATGACAAAAGAGCTGGAAAAGACCGGCGACCCAGAGGCCGTCAAAACCTATATCGCTGACGCGCCTGCCGGAAAATTGGCAGATGCTTTGCCAATGATCAACTCCGCATTCCAATCGGGCGATCTTTCCACAATCGTTAGTGAATTATCAAATCAAGATAGTTCCTTCGCAGAAAAAACACTGAAAGCCATGAGCCGCAACTCACCTTTATCCATGGCCTGCGCCCTAAAAATAATAGACCATCTGAGGGATCGATCAGGCGATCTTGAAATGGCGCTGCGCTGTGAATACCGCTTTACCGCACGCGCAATGGAGTTTGGGGACTTCCTCGAAGGCATTCGGGCCGCTATAATTGACAAAGACCGCAAGCCAAACTGGCAACACCATATGAGCAGCGTTCCAAGCGCAGATATAGAACATATGCTTTCCCCTCTTGGGGCAATGGAATTGCGTTTATAGGAGAGATGAAATGAACATTGGATTTATTGGCTTGGGCAATATGGGCGCCCCGATGGCAGAAAACCTGACGGCTGCAGGTCTAAATGTCACCGGCTATGATCCCGTTGGGGTCACTGCCAAAGATGTCGTGATTGTGGGCTCGGCAGCAGAGGCCGCTAAAAATGCTGATATTGTCATCACAATGCTTCCTAATGGGGATATCCTACGCGCAGTTGCGGATGAAATTATTCCAGTTATGGATTCTGGTGCAGCCTTTTTAGATTGCTCAACGGTTGATGTTGAAAGCGCCCGTCATGTCGCGAAAATGGCTACGAAAGTCGGCGTTTTACCCCTTGATGCACCCGTCTCAGGCGGTATCGGAGGCGCATCAGCAGGCACTTTAACCTTTATGGTTGGAGGCTCTGAAGCGGGATTTTCCAAGGCCAAACCAGTATTCGACATTTTGGGTCAAAAGGCTGTTCATTGTGGAGCCTCTGGCAATGGGCAAGCAGCCAAAATATGTAATAATATGATTTTGGGGGCAACAATGATTGCCACCTGCGAAGCATTTGCGCTTGCTGATAAACTGGGTCTTGAACGGCAAGCCATGTTTGATGTGGCCAGTACCTCGTCTGGCTATAGCTGGTCGCTTAATGCATATTGCCCTGCTCCTGGCGTTGGCCCCCAATCACCATCGGACAATGATTATAAGCCTGGGTTTTCGGCTGATCTGATGCTCAAAGATCTACGCTTAAGCCAACAAGCAGCTACGGCGGTGGATGCAGATACTCCGATGGGGGCTGCTGCAACGAAGCTTTATGGTGATTTTGTCGAACAGGAAAACGGAAGCGGTCAAGATTTTTCTGCAATGTTACCACGCTTTGTTGACCGAAATCGGACCCAGTAAAAAACTATTGTTTTCAATACTTTCTGTAATGGCGCAGCAAAGTCTAAGTACTATTGCGAGTAACTACGGTTTCTACCCACTGGTGAAATCGATTTAAAGTTATATTTCTTTTTGTATAGCTACAGTTTGCTTATCAGTTCGAAAATTCGAGATTTATTAGTTTGAAAATAATCAAATTGCGAAAATTTATAGATTTTAGTGTTGACCGATTAGATTTGTTTTCGTAGCGTATTGCCATAAGTCGGCCAGTCCGACGGGGAGAGAAATTTATATATGAAAAAGAGCCTTTCATCAGGCTCTTTTTTATTGGCCTCTTCCCTCTCATCTACTTTATTTTTTTATCCACATTGATTTCATACTCATGACATCGAGTAAATTGCATGATATCACGTGCTCATTAGCAGCGGAGGTACATTGATGTTAAATCGGTTTGTCACAATGTTTTTCTTTTTTGTGTTTTCAATATGTACGTCCGTACAGTTTTTGTGGGCACAAAATGTCGAGGCCGGTGAAGGCTTGTCCCTGGGCTTGGCTGTCCCGACACCTAAAATCGGGCAACCTTATATAGCGGAACGCGTAGGCGACTGGAATATCCGCTGTGTGCGGACCCAAGACGGCAATGATCCATGTGAATTAACCCAAATTATAATCAATGATAGAAACGAACCCGTCGCCGAGATTGCATTATTTAAATTGCCATCTGGTCAACCCGCCGTTGCCGCGGCGAATATTGTTGTGCCACTTGAAACGTTACTCAATATCCCTCTAACTATTTCATTCGGGCCGAATAGCAGTAAAAAATACCCTTATTCATTTTGTTCCTCTGTCGGCTGTATTGCCCGTATTGGCTTGAACGAAGACGATATTGCACTGATGAAAAAAGGGTTGATTGCTAACCTAATCATTGCACATCTGTCTCTTCCCAATGAAAATATTATTTTTGAACTGTCTTTAAAGGGCTTTACGGCCGCCTATAAGAAAGCAACAACTATTAAAAACTAGCGGTTTTTAAGGAAATCCAAAACTGACTTTGCCGCGCAACTCCCGGGCGTCGAAAAGGGTGCTTTCAAGCGGTCTATTGTGCTTTGCATAGATTGAAATTGGGCAGTCGGGTTCTTTAAAACATCGCAAATTGCGGATGAAATCGCATCTGGTTGACAGGCTTTGCCAATATATTCGGGAACGGTGCGCATGTCAGAAACCAAATTGACAAGATTAACACTATCGACCTGTAACAAGCGCCCGATAACCTGACGGGAAATCCAGTTCATATCATAGGCGACAATCATAGGCGTTTGATTGATTGCCAGTTCCAATGAAACTGTACCAGATGCGGCCAATGCCACATCTGCGGCTTTAAACGCCGCTCTTTTAAACTTGCTTGCCTGATCCCGGCTAAATTCATGTGGGTCCAGAACAATCGGCTTATGCTTCCATTGGCGAACCTCGCTCTGCACCAATTCGGCCACTGATGGGGCAGCAGGAAGTACAATATTGATGTCACGATAGCTGTCTTTCACCTTTGCGAAACTGTTTTGGAAAATCGGGGTTAAACGTTTGATTTCCGAGCGTCTTGAGCCCGGCAAACACACTAAAATAGGCCCTGAGTTTAGCCCAAAATGCGATTTAAACTCTGCCACCTCCTGTGGCGTGGCGATGCGGTCTTGAACCACAGGGTGCCCGACAAAATCACAGCTCATCCCTGCGTCTCTCATAAGTGGCGGCTCAAACGGAAAAAGGGCAAGAACATGGTCGATGTATTTTGCAATCTTGCGCGCGCGTCCGGGCCGCCAAGCCCATACGGTCGGCGCTACATAATGAGCCGTTGGGATATCAGAAGTCTGCTTGACCAAATCGGCTACTCGAAATGAAAATTCTGGAAGATCAATTGTGATTAACACATCAGGCTCTTGATCCAAAACTGCTGAAGCCGTTTGGCGTATCCGCTTTTTCAGATGATGATACTGGCTTAGGATTTCAGAAATTCCCATTAAAGAAATTTCTTCCATCGGAAAAAGGCTTTTTAAACCCATTTCTTCCATCAACGCGCCACCAACGCCGATAAATTCGATTTTATGGGAAATGTGTTGCTCAAAACCCTTCATCATTGCCGCGCCCAGTTTATCCCCTGAGGCCTCTCCTGCAATGATGAATATTTTCATAGCTCAAGGTCCTGCGCCAAAATAAAAATATCCAGTGACTTGCCCAAGGACAGCGTGGTGTCACGATCAAGAACCAGCACTTTATCTGGGGAAATCACGATGCCGGACAATCCGGCCTTTGCCGCTTGACGTATGGTTTGCGGCCCTATGGTTGGGACATCAACACGCATATCTTGATTTACTTTCGGTCGCTTGACCAACACCCCGCCTTGAGAAGAGCGCAAAGAGCTCGACGTGGTGGCAACAAAATCCAACAGGGCTTCGGTGCCTTGTAAGGTCTCGATCCCAAGAACATGGCCCCCTTCCACCACCACGCCTTGACCAATATCAAGCCTGCTCATATGGCGTAGAATTTGATCTGCATAAGCAACATCAGCCAATAGAGCATCCGGCAATGCGCCAACAGCTGCACCCGCAGGCAGTGTTAGTTCTAAAGAGATGTCCTGCGGGGCGACAACTTTAAAGCCCTGATCTTCGAAAAGTGTAATCACGTACCGAAGAACCGTATCGTCGCCCTTTTGCAAAACTTTTATAAAATCAGGCGCAATATTTTGCATGAACGCATCGAACTTTGCCGGATCAAGTTGGGGCCGCGACATTGCCCCGGCCATAACGATTTGTGAAATCTCATGACGCTTTAAGAGTTCAAACAGACTATGCAGTTTTTCAAACTGACAGACCTGTATGTTTTTTGCAGTTAATTGGTGCGTCATACCCTCAAACACGACACATAGCGCATCTGGGGCGGCTTGATGCAGTTGCACTGGTAACCGACCATCCCCTGCAAGTATCGCAAGACCCGATGTCATATCATTCGCCGGGTGTTAAGAAAGATCGATCTGATGCGCCGGTGACAAAATCAACAATTTGCTGAACATAGTCGCTTTCGGTTTCCTCACCCAATCGCTTCGCGCGCTCTTGAAAAGCGCCCTCGCCTTGGGCCAGCATCTGAAAAGCAGCCCGCAAAGCTGTGATATCCGCACGCGGAACACCGCGCCGTTTAAGCCCCACGAGGTTTAAACCATGCAGCTCACCGCGCGGCGCCTGCACCAGACCATGGGGAATGACATCATTTGTCACCATTGTCACCGCCCCGATGATGGCGCCCTGCCCGATGCGCACAAATTGATGAAGCCCCGAAAGGCCGCCAATAATGACGTCATCCTCTATCACACAATGGCCCGCTACTGCCGCGTTATTGACCAAGATCACCCGGTTGTGGATCTGAACATCATGCGCCACATGGCACCCGGCCATAAACAAGCCATCATCGCCAACCTGCGTTAGACCGCCGCCACCCGTTGTGCCGGTGTTCATCGTAACATGTTCACGAATGCGGTTGCGCGCTCCGATGCTAAGGGAGGTCTTTTCACCTTTGAATTTTTTATCTTGTGGAATTTCGCCTAAAACCGAAAACGGAAAAACAACGGTTTCTTCCCCGATATCTGTTTTACCACTGACCACCACGTGGCTTTTCAAAGTTACCCGATCGCCAAGCATCACTTCCGGGCCCACGTGGCAAAATGGTCCGATGTGGCAGCCCTCGCCCAGAACTGCACCCGGCTCTATAATCGCACTGGGATGGACAAAAGAATTGCTCATTCTACGCCTCCTGAGGCAAATCCATCATAGCAGTAAACTCGGCTTCTGCGGCCATTTCACCCTCGACACTGGCTACACCGCCAAACTTCCAGACCTTTCCGCCCGGCTTGCCGCGCAGGGTGGTAAGCTGCATTTCCAAAACATCCCCCGGAACGACTTTGCGGCGGAATTTACATTTATCAATGGCCATAAAATAAATCAGTAACTCTTTGTCAGCCAAATCTAACGCGGTTCCAACCATTACCGCAGCAGTTTGCGCCATAGCCTCGATGATTGTCACGCCCGGCATAATCGGATTACCTGGAAAATGGCCCTGAAAATGCGGCTCATTCATGGTCACGTTTTTCAAGCCCTTGGCTGATTGTGTACCATTGATATCCACCACTTTATCGACCAGTAAAAAAGGATAGCGGTGGGGTAAAATTCGCTGGATGAGTTGTATATCTGCGCTCAGAGACTGACTGCTCATTTGAAACCTTTATCTTACGTGTTGTAATGTCCTAACAATCTGTGCGGTTTGCAGCAAGGGGTGATCTGCTTAGGTCTTATTATGCAGCAATTAAATTAGCCAATTAAAGGATTGGCGAATTTTAATTTTCAGGTGTCGCTACACCGTCGCCTAACCTTTGATCAATCAAAGTAATCGCTGATTGCGTAATATCGGCTTG
>CBFHXE010000002.1:0-103042 GCA_965659715.1 uncultured Paracoccaceae bacterium
AAATTCAGGACCGCCCAATGGCCATCAACGGCGAAGTGGTAATCCGGCCAATGATGTATCTAGCGCTCAGCTACGACCACAGAATTGTCGACGGCAAAGGCGCTGTGACCTTCTTGGTGCGGGTCAAAGAGGCCCTCGAAGACCCCCGCCGCCTGTTGATGGATCTGTGATTTTAATCTACGACAAAGGACTTTTTCTTTGTTCAAATACTCAAAAAACGGCGCGGCATATGAAAACCCCGCAGCTCCAAGCCGGATAGGATTGAAAGGAAATATCTGATGGCCAGCTATGATGTGATTGTGATCGGCAGCGGCCCGGGCGGCTATGTGGCGGCCATTCGCTGCGCCCAACTGGGGCTTAAAACCGCTTGTGTTGAGGGGCGTGAAACCCTTGGCGGGACCTGCCTGAATGTGGGCTGCATCCCGTCCAAAGCCCTGCTGCATGCCAGCCATATGCTGCATGAGGCGACGCATAATTTTACCAAAATGGGGCTCAAGGGCAAAATCCCCTCAGTCGATTGGGCGCAAATGCAGGCCTATAAAGCCGAAACCATTGAAGGCAATACCAAAGGCATCGAGTTTCTGTTCAAGAAGAACAAGATCGACTGGCTCAAAGGCTGGGCACGGATTGCCAAGGCTGGGCAGGTCGAGGTTGGCGGCGAGATCCATGAAGCCAAAAACATCATTATCGCCTCTGGCTCGGCCCCCTCGACCCTGCCGGGGGTCGAAATTGACGAGGAAATTGTGGTCAGCTCGACCGGCGCATTAACGCTGCCGAAAATACCCAAAAAAATGGCGGTGATCGGCGCGGGGGTGATCGGGCTTGAGCTGGGCTCGGTCTATGCGCGGCTTGGTACCGAGGTCAAGGTGATCGAATATCTTGATGCGATCACACCCGGAATGGACGCCGAAGTGCAAAAAACCTTCCAGCGGACCTTAAAAAAGCAGGGCCTTAAATTCGTCATGGGCGCAGCGGTTCAATCCGTCGAGCGGCTCAAAACCAAAGCCAAGGTCAACTATCAGCGGCGCAAAGACGGCAGCGCACAGCAGATCGACGCAGATGTGGTTCTGGTCGCAACCGGGCGCAAACCCTTTACCGATGGTTTGGGACTGGCTGATATTGGCGTCGAGATGAGCGAGCGCGGCCAGATTAAAACCGATGCACATTGGCGCACGTCAGTCAGCGGCATTTATGCCATCGGAGATACGATCGACGGACCAATGCTGGCGCATAAGGCCGAAGATGAAGGCATTGCGGCGGCCGAGGTTATTGCCGGTCGCCATGGCCATGTGAATTATGATGTGATCCCGGGCGTGATTTATACTCACCCAGAAGTCGCTTCGGTCGGCCAAACCGAAGAGGCGCTAAAAGAAGAAGGCCGCGCCTATAAAGTGGGTAAGTTCATGTTTATGGGCAACGGCCGCGCCAAAGCCAACTTTGCCGCCGACGGGTTTGTGAAAATTCTAACCGATAAGGACAGCGACCGCATCCTTGGGGCACATATTATCGGGCCCGCTGCGGGCGATTTGATCCACGAGGTCTGTGTGGCAATGGAATTTGGCGCCTCTGCCGAAGATCTGGCCATGACCTGCCACGCCCATCCCACCTATTCCGAAGCCCTGCGCGAAGCGGCGCTGGCCTGCGGCGACGGGGCCATTCACGCATAAGCGGCTTAGGCCCCTGCCGCCCCAATCTTTGGGTCGGTATCCCGAAAACTCGGCCAGTCTCTAAGCTCTGCGCACCACTGCGCCAGCTTTGGGTAGCTTGCCAGCATCTCTGCGCCTTCTACAGCTTGGGAAAAATAGCCAAACATCGGTGCAAGATGGCAATCAGCAAGGGTTTTATGCCCATCGGCGCGCGCAAAGCCTTGGCCGCACAGTGGCTCCAATGCTTTCAAAACAGGCGCCGAGGCCACGATGCCACGGGAAATTTCATCATCGCTAGCCTCAAGTCCCTCAAAGGGACGAAACACCCGATGTGCGAAAATCTGCCGGATCATAGGCCGGTAGCCATAATTGTCGATAATATTGATCGCCTGCGCCATCTACCCCGCTGCCATTGGCTCTTTTGGCACCAAGGCAGGGTTTGGAAAGCTTAGATCAATATAGCGGCAAATGGCGGCGCTCTCATAAAGCGTAAACGCACCATGCTCTAGGACAGGCACCAACCCGAATGGCGTGTGTTCAAAACGGGTGTGACCCTAATCTTCAGCAAATGGATTGATTTCCAAAACCGAGTGAGAAAGCCGCTTTTCTGCAAGGATCAACCGCACAATCCAGCAATAGACACTATAGCTATAGCTATAAAGAACCAATGGTTGGGACATGTCTTTACTCTTTCTTGGCTTTTAAAAATGCTTTGTGCTGTGCAGCAGCTAAACGGTTTAGGCGCTTGAATATTCGCCTACACTAACAGATTGGCCACTAAAAATCAAAACGCCTGCCAGCAGGTCATGCTTTGGCAGGCGCTTTAGTTTCTATCTAAATGGCGGTTAAGCCAGCAGGCCTTTAGGTTGGCTCCGGGGCCAGATCGCCGGCATCGCCGCTGGGCTTTGATTTGGGTTTGGTCTTCGGGATCATAGTCACCGAAGGTGCATTGCCCGCATCATCGCTATCGTCTTCGCCGCTTTCCGCTTCGGGCGGATCGCCGCGCATCACGCGTTTGATCTGATCCCCGGTCAGGGTTTCATATTCCAGCAGACCCTGCGCGAGCCGTTCCCATTCTTCGTGCTTTTCTGTCAAAATGGCATAGGCACGATCATAGGCGTCACCGATTAGCCGCTTGACCTCATCTTCGATCAATTCCTTGGTATTGGCGGATACAGACAGCCCGGCTGTATTGCCCGAATAGCCTTCATGGGCTTCGGAATAATCAATATCGCCCACCTTATCCGACATTCCCCAGCGCAGCACCATGGCCCGCGCCAGACCCGATGCCTGCTGGATATCGCCCGCTGGCCCGTTCGAGACATTTTCAGGTCCATATTTGATGATCTCGGCGGCTTTGCCTGCCATGGTCATGGCCATTTTTTCTTCGCATTCGGATTTATGCCAGTTGAGCCGGTCAATTGCAGGCAGCGATACAACCATGCCCAACGCGCCGCCGCGCGGGATAATTGTCGCCTTATAAACAGGATCACATTGAGGAAGGTTCATACCCACCACCGCATGACCCGCTTCGTGATAGGCGGTTTTTTCCTTCTGATCCGAGGTCAGCACCATACTGCGTCGCTCGGCGCCCATCATGACTTTGTCTTTGGCGTTTTCAAAATCAATCATATTGACCACAGAGCGCCCGATACGCGCCGCCATCAAGGCGGCCTCGTTCACCAAATTGGCCAGATCGGCGCCGGACATCCCCGGCGATCCGCGGGCAATCAGACGCAAATCCACATCCGGCCCCAGCGGGGTTTTGCGGGCATGAACTTTAAGAATTTTTTCACGACCTTTAATATCCGGATTGGGCACGTTGACCTGCCGGTCAAACCTGCCCGGACGCAGCAGCGCTGGGTCAAGCACATCGCGGCGGTTTGTGGCCGCAAGGATAATCACACCCTCGTTGGTTTCAAACCCATCCATTTCCACCAGTAACTGGTTCAGCGTCTGCTCGCGCTCGTCATTACCGCCGCCGTAACCGGCGCCGCGGTTGCGGCCTACGGCGTCAATTTCGTCGATAAACACAATACAAGGCGCATTTTTCTTGGCCTGCTCAAACATATCGCGCACACGGCTGGCGCCGACACCAACAAACATTTCCACAAAGTCAGAGCCGGAAATGGTAAAGAACGGCACCCCGGCTTCGCCAGCAATGGCGCGCGCCAGAAGGGTTTTACCCGTGCCCGGAGGGCCCACCAAAAGCGCGCCTTTTGGGATCTGGCCGCCCAGACGGCTAAATTTCTGCGGATTGCGCAAAAATTCGACAATCTCTTCAAGCTCTTCTTTGGCCTCATCAATGCCGGCTACATCGTCAAACGTCACACGGCCCTGCTTTTCGGTTAGCAGTTTGGCGCGTGATTTGCCAAAACCCATGGCCCCGCCGCGTCCGCCGCCCTGCATCCGGTTCATAAAGAAGATCCACACCCCGATCAGCAACAAGAAGGGGAATATTGTCATCAGAAATGATTGAATTCCCGATTGCTCTTGCTGCTCGGCCCGAATGGCAACGTTGTTTTCAATCAACAAATCGGTGACATTGGCATCATTGGGGCGAATGGTAACGAATTCGCTGTTATCCGTGGTGACAATGCGCACCTTTTCACCATCAAGCGTTGCGGATGAAACCGAGCCGCTGCGGACCGATTGTACAAAGTCAGAATAGCTTATTTCGCGGGTCTGCATCGTACCTGCGCCAGAACTGAACACATTGAACAGAACGACGATGAGTAAAAACAAAACAATCCAGAAGGCGACGTTGCGATTATTGCCCAAGAGACTCTCCAAATCTAATTCAGTAAATGTGCTTAACACAAGGGTGTTACGAGTTAAATAGCCATCAAATCCGAAGGTTCAATGGGCAATCAAAGATTGATCAAAAGGCCGCAGGCTAAATTCCACATCAAAGGGCGGATTTTTGCTTAATCCGGGAACAGTTTGCAGCACCCCATCTTGATCAAAAAGAGCTGGGCAGGCCAAGAGCGAACGAAAAGGAATGTCCTTGGGTAAAAGTGGACGCACTGCCTGCGCGCCCGCCTCGCCCAAAGGCTTAATCACCCAACCGGCGGCAGTATCATGCGCGGGCGGCAAAAGGTTCAAACGCCAACGGCCATCCCATAACGCTTTTGGGGCGGCTATAACGCGCATATCCGCCACAGCCTGATATTCACGGGTGATGCGCAGCTTCCCTTTCCATGGGTACAGCAAACAGCCATGCAACGCCTGCGCAGCGCCCCCGGTCACGGCCTCGGAGCAGCGCCGCAGTGCCGCGTAACGCGGACGGTAAGGGTTTGAAGACACCCAACAAAGCGCTGCCGCAAGCAGCCGGTCTGAAATCTCTGTGGGCTCCTTTAGAAGCACCTGCAGATCAATAGTTAAATCACCGTGATACTCTTGCACCAAATCTTGTGCCAGCCTGCTAAGCTGTTGATCCAAAGCCTCTTTGGCCTGCCCCATTCGGGCAGCCGTTTCTGCCAACACAGAGGCTCCAAGCCCTCCTTTGCTAATTTTGCTGATCAATTGGCGCATTTGAATACGCTCATAGTGAGTGTCTTGATTGGAGGGGTCTTCGACCCATCGCACTTTATTTTCACCAAGATACTCACGCAGCGCTTGGCGCTTAATGCCCAGCAGAGGGCGCAGCACCCAATAGCCGTTATCCTCAGCCGCAGAACCAACAAACCGGCAGGCTGGAATGCCGGCCAACCCATCAACGCCTGAGCCACGTTTCAGACGCATCAAAAACGTCTCGGCCTGATCGTCCAGTGTATGGCCCATCAAAACCAGTTGGCTAGCGCCGCGCGCGTCATCAAATAACCGGTAGCGCGCCTGACGCGCTTGATCTTGAAGATTGCCTTGCCCGTCCCAGTCTGCCCAACGCAGTGTGTTATGTGTGAGCCCAATCTCGGCTGCTGCCTGCGCTACAAATTTGGCCTCTGATGCGCTGCCGGATCGCAGCCCATGGTCAATCGTGACCACATGGCACTGGACGGCGCGCGCCTCGGCCCATTGAGCAGCAAGATGCATTAGTGCCATACTGTCCCCGCCGCCCGACACGGCCAGCGTTAAATGGCTTAAGGGCTTACAAAGTGCAGCAGGTATATTTTTCTGAACCGCATCTGCAAAGGCTGCGGCTAAAGAAAGTGGGTCGTTTACAGACACTGCAAAGCAAGCATTTCATCTTGGGCATCAATGGCAAACTGTGTGTTAGGAAAGCGAATTTCCACCTGCGACAAAGTCTGACAGCCCGCATCAACCTGTCCCAAGCTAACAAGCGCCTTTCCAAGGCGCATCAACGCCTCTGGGGCAACCGATGCGTTTGGATAATTGCTGAAACTTTCCAAATAGGCCCGGGCACTGGCTTTATAGTCAAAATTTCCATCCAATGCCTTGCCGCGCAGAAGATGCGCCTCTGCGGTCAGCGGGCTACTCGGATAGGTTTGGGTAAAGCGCGCAAAAAGTTCAGCGGCTTCCTCATAGCGTTCTTCATCCAAGGCCGCCTGCGCCATGGCAAAATCTGCCTCTTCTCCAACTGCAAGCTCGGTTTCGGCTTGGGGCTCATCATCAATGGGCAGTTGCGCAATATCACCGCCAAGTGTTGAGGTTTCCCCGAGCGTAGAAATATCCCCGCCTTCCAACTCAACCAAACGGAACTCTAAATCGCCAACACGATTGGTGCCATCTTTGACCACCTGGTTGATCCGGAACTCTAGCTTTTCAGTGGCCCCTGTTAACCGCCGCAATTCTGCTTCGATCGCATCTAGACGGTCGTTGACATTTGCCCCAGACCCGATGCCTGAGGGGGCTTGGGTGGTTGAAAGTTCCCTGTTCAGCCGCCGCAGCTCATAATACAGAACCGAGAGATCCTGACGGATATCTGCTAACGTTTGCTCGCGCTCCTGCGCCTGCATGGCAAAAGGAAGGGCAAGAAAGACCAGTAGTACGCAAAAACCTCTTCCTATCATGACCTGTTAAAACCCAACGTTGTTCAACACAGTCACACCACGGCGGTTTTGTGCATAGCAGCGCTCGAGACTGCAAAGTTCAACTGGGCGCTCTTTGCCATAGCTGAGGGTTCGTATTCGATCCCCGCTGACCCCTGAATCAATGAGGTATTCTCTTACCGCGTTAGCGCGCCGGGCCCCAAGAGCAAGGTTATATTCGCGGGTTCCCTGTTCATCCGCATGACCTTCGATAATCACCGTATATTCCGTATTGCCCTTCAACCAAGTGGCTTGACCGTCAAGCAAATTGCGGGCTTCTGCATTGAGCACCGATTCATCGATAGCGAAAAATACCCGATCCCCAACCGATGTTTCAAAAAATGCCTCTGAGGTCGGATCATCAACTGATCCGCGACTGCCGCCATTGACACCTGATCCAGGGGCACCTGTTTCAGAACACCCAATTAGCACTGTCAAACACAAAACTGCGCCGACTTGGATTAGCCATCTCATTGTCGTATGTCCTCATATTTTCAATCGTATTAACACATCTTGTATCTCATGGAAACGCCAGAGCGCTTTTGCTATTGGCGGTTTAACGCCCAAGCGGTGACCACGCCGGATCCGAGGCCCCATCAGGGGTTTTCACCGGCTTTAGATTACGCCCCGAGATATCCACCGAATAGAGCGATGCCGCGCCGCGTGCGCCCTGGGTTTCACGAGTAAACATAATCACCCGCCCGTTCGGAGACCAGGTTGGGCCTTCATCTAGAAAAGATGCCGTGAGCAGACGCTCTCTTGAACCATCTACGCGCATCACACCAATATGAAATCGGCCTTTGTTTTGTTTGGTATAGGCAATCATATCACCGCGCGGTGACCAAACCGGCGTGCCATAGCGCCCATCGCCAAAACTAATGCGCTTTGGCGAGCCGCCGCTTGCAGACATCACATAGAGCTGCTGCGAGCCAGAGCGATCGCTTTCAAAGACAATTTGTGATCCATCGGGCGAAAAGCTGGGCGCGGTTTCAATCGAGGCTGCATTGGTCAACCGCCGACTTTTGCCCGAGCTTAAATTCATCAGATAGATATCTGTATTTCCGCCCTGCTCAAGCGAATAAACAACAGATTTTCCATTCGGGGCAAAGCGTGGGGCAAAGCTCATAGTGCCGGCACTGTTTTGCAAGACTTTGCGTTTTACCGACCCCACATCAAGCAGATAGATATGCGGAAATCCTGTTTCATAACTGGTGTAGAGCACCCTGTCGCCAGTGGGTGAGAACCGCGGCGCCAAAACAATCGAAGCGCTGTCGGTCAGATATTGCACATTGGCGCCATCGTAATCCATAATCGCCAGACGCTTTTTGCGCGCACCCTTTCGGCCGGTTTCCGAAACGAACACAACCCGGCTGTCGAAATAACCGCTTTCGCCAGTAATCCGCCCGTAAACCACATCCGCTACTTTATGCGCCATCCTGCGCCATCCGTCCGCACTGCCGGTAAAGCGCAGGCCTTTGCCCAATTCCGCGCCCGCGAAAACATCGTAAATCCGAAATTTGACGGTGATTTGCCCCGTTGCACTGCCGCTGACGGTGCCTGTGATCAGGGCCTGTGCATTAATCGCCTTCCAGTCAGAATATTGCACCGGTGAGGCAAAGCTGGTGATTTTCGATATATGCGCCGCTTCGGGGATTGCACGGAACAAACCCGATCCGGTTAAATCCTGCGCGATGACATCCGCCAACACCTTGGCATATTCGGCCCCCGCAGCGTTTTCCGCAATAAAGCTCGGGGCGGCGAACGGCAGCGGTTCGACCACGCCCTCGGTGATTTTTATCCGCAGCGGGGCAGACACCGCCGCCGTGGCCAATAGCAAACTCGTCAGTAGGATCAGTATACGCATCATTATCTCGTTCTCGATTCTGGATCGAATATTATTTCAATTTCTCGCCAATGTTCATATTTTTCTTTAGGCAAGTCATAGCCTTTTTTCTGGCAACGTAAAATAGCTCTTCTTGCCGCCTCAAAGGCTTTTTGTTTCGCTCTGTCCGACCCGCCTTCCCCGCTGATCAGTCGCAAACTGCCATCCAATACTTTTCCCTCGGGCGTCATCGACATAGCCACTGTCACTGTCACCTTCGACACCAGGCTGCCTTCATCCACAATCCAGCAGGCTTGCACATCATCACGCAGACCTTCTTTTTCATCTTTTGTCAATGCCGGACCTGTGGCCTCTGATGGTTCAGATCCGCCCTGCATCGCTTCTTGAAGCGCGGCTTGTATCGGATCTTCTTGCGGTGTTGGTTTCGGCTCAGCTTCTGGTTTCGGCTCGGGTTCCGGCGCTTCGACAGGATCTGGTGATTGATTTGCAATCTCGGGTGACGGGTCAGGCGCCTCTGGCGGCTCGGGCAGCGCCGGTCTCGCCTGTGGGCGCACAGAGCTGTCGGGCGCCATCTTTAGCGGCGTGTCTGTCTCGGCCAGACTTTCGCTGACGGCTTCTTCGGGGGCTGTGGCGTCAACTTCGGGCTGCGGGACTGCCGCAGGGTTTTCCGAAGGGGCTGCGGCTTGGCGAAGTTGATCCTCTTGGGCAACGTCCGGAGGTGGCGGTGCAACAGGTTTTGGGGCAATCCGCTTGTTAGGCTGCGGGCGCAGCGCAGGCGCAGAGCGCGGTACTATAAAAGCAGTATCATTGCTTTGCGGCGCCACCAAATCTGTTGGTTCGGTTACCTCGGGGGTCGGGACAAACAGCGGATCAGGGGTCTGCGGGGCGCTGCGCGACGTCTCTTCCGGCTGCGCCATCAGCTCCGGCTGCGGTATATTCTCAACTGCCTGCTCTTGACTGGGGCGTTCAGGCAAAGGATCTGCTTCCGTCTCTGGCTGCATCAAATCCTGTGGTTCTAGAGCGGCCTTAGGGGCGCGGTCCGTCATCACAATGTCCGCGTACTCGGACAGGCTCACCACTGAGACATTGCTCACGTCCACCGCCAATTGCTCGGACTGAAACACACCACCAAGCAACATCCAGCCAAGCAACCCGATATGTGCGCTTCCTGAGATATAATGCCCGATATGCATGCGGCCCTCTTAGCCGTCCGTTTCGGCCAGCGTCGGCCCACCCACATCCGTCACCAATCCAATATTGGAAAATCCACCCGCATTGAGCGCGCCCATCACCTGTACCACACGGGCATAGGAAATCGCACCATCCGCGCGCAGAAACACCCGATCGCTGCTACGTTCAACCGCAATGGCTTTGAGTTTATTAATCAATTGCTCTGGTGGGATTTCGGTATCTTGTAGCATCAGTTTGCCTTCGGCGGTCAAGGTGACGGTCAACGGCTCTTCTTTTTCGGTCGGCAGCGCATTGGCCGCCGTTTTCGGCAATTCAACAGGCACCCCTACCGTCAGCATCGGGGCCGCCACCATAAAGATGATAAGCAGCACCAGCATCACATCGACAAAGGGCGTAACATTAATCTCAGACATTGGTTTATTGCGGGTACGGCGACTGCGGCGCGACTTTGCCTGACTTGAAACTGTGCTCGCGCCCATATCAGCTGTCCAACTGACGGCTAAGAATGGTTGCAAACTCATCTGCAAAGCCTTCATAACCTGCGATAATGCGTTCGCTATCAGTGCTCAGCTTATTATAGAAAATCACAGCAGGTATCGCGGCAAGCAGACCCAGTCCGGTGGCCAGAAGCGCTTCGGCGATCCCGGGGGCCACAACTGTCAAATTGGTATTTTGCTGCTGCGCAATCTCGATAAAGGCATTCATAATGCCCCAAACCGTGCCAAAAAGACCGATAAACGGCGCGGTTGAACCCACAGTGGCCAACACCGGCAATCCCGCCTGTAAGGCTTCGGCTTCTTTTGTGACCGCCACGTCCATAGACCGTTCGATCCGGGACTGCGCGCCTGCGATCAAAGCCCCGTCCGAGCGGTGGCTGCGTTGCCATTCAATCATGCCTGCTGCAAATATCCGCTGCACCCGGCCCTTGGGCTCGGGGCCCATTTTTTCAAACAGCTCATCAAGGGGCTCACCTGACCAGAACAGCCGGTCAAAGCGCTTCGCTTGGCGGCGGGCATGGCGATAGATCAAAACACGTTGGACGATGATTGACCATGCCCAGAATGAGGCAAAGACCAAAATCGCAATGACAATTTTGACTGTAAGGGTGGCCCGGGCAAACAATGCCCAGAATGAGAAGTCGATCTCTTGCGCTAAAGCCAGCGTTTCTGCTTCCATCTGCCTGCTCTCTATCTGCTATCTGTTTGGCCATTTTACGGCTTCTAACTCGCGCAAGCCTAGACCAAAAAACAACCAAAACCAAGAATTATGCCGCCGATCCCGACGAAATCACAAATTTTTGTTCAATTTGAGGCGAAATTCCGCTGGCAAGCGGGTCGCTTTGCCGTCTTCGGTCAGTGCAATCAACGTCACAATTGCTGTAAACAGCGCCTCTTTATCTCGCTCAACTATTTGCTCTAGACGTACCCGAGCGCCAGTGATGTCCAAAACCCGCGTGCGAACCTTTAGCCGGTCGCCAAATTTTGCCGCCTGCAGATAGTCGGCTTCAATCCGGCGCACCGCGAAAACCACCCCGTGATCGGCCTTAAGCCGCATCTGGTCAATCCCGAGCCCTTGCACCCATTCACTTCGGGCGCGCTCAATAAATTTTAGGTAATTGGCATAATAGACGATCCCGGCAAGATCGGTATCTTCATAATATACACTCAGATCAAATTGATGATCGATCATCATTCGGCCGCCTTGGACAGTGTAAGACGCGCTGACAGGCGTAATGCGTGTGTGGGATCAGTTGCCACCGCTGGCAGTACCGGATCGTAGGCCGCGCGGATCAAATCGGCGATCTCGGGCCGCAAGACGGTTTTACCGCCGGGCAGGATTGCCAGCGGTGAACGTTGGGCAAAGGCGGCCTCGGACCATAGAACGATTGTTTGCACCGCTTGCGACAGACATAGGGTTTGCGCCGGCATGTCAGCCAAAGACTTATCGATCCTTAGAAACACAAAGCAGGCTTTGATCGCCCCGTCGGTATCAAATCTAAAAATCCGATATTGGTTCGCCGCCTGACCGGTTAATCGGGCGACCAGAGCGTCAAGTTCGGGCACAAGCTTATCAAGGTCAGGAACACCCAGCAGTTCATTCCAGTCCCGGCAGAAAAACACCATCAGGTTAGAGCCCAATTCCGGATCGGTTTCAGCCATCTTATGATTGGCCAGCGTCACAACCGCTTCGATTGCGCCTTTGAGCACCACCAGTGTCGCATCCTCTACCCCAAAAACAATCGGGGCGATTGGCCGCCCCCAGCGGGCAAAACCATAACTGCCGCCGTTGCGGGTAAAATGGGCTTCGACCTCTTGCGGTGTCATTTGGAATAATGCTCCTGTGCGTGTCAGCTTGTTGTCATTTACTCCACGCTTACCATTGTTTTTTTTGCTATCCAAGCCGGGATAACCGACAAGATTGCGGGCATGAAAACCATTTAACAGGCAGAATCTCCCTGAGCAAAGCGAGTTATCTCTAGACCCGTTGAACGTAATTAGTCCATTAGACTAAAGTTACGAACAATATAGCCGTTAAGAATATGCCCGCCCGGACGAAAACAGTGACGTCGGAATTACTGTTTCTCCAGATCCGGCTTCACCGGTTCGCCCCGGGCGGCGCACTTTTTCCGACCTCGTGCCCGGCGGATGGCAAGCCTTTGTTTGCAATCCGTCGGGACACCAATGGTTGGCAAAATCACGCTGCCGCCATACCGATGCGATACCGACGCAAAACAGCAGTGGGTTTCAACCGGATATTTACTCTGTAACTGTGCTGTGCATTATTCGAATAAATCGTTTCGCGTTTTGGGGGCGCTCAGCCCCAGATGGGTCCATCCAAGCTGTCCCAGCATCCGGCCGCGCGGTGTACGTTGAACCAGACCCTGTTGCAAAAGATAAGGCTCGATCACATCTTCCAGCGCATCTCGGCTTTCTGAAAGTGCTGCGCTAAGGGTTTCTACGCCCACCGGGCCGCCGCCATAATGTTCAGCGATGAGAGTAAGATAGCGCCGATCAGCCCCATCAAGACCAAGATGGTCCACCCCAAGACGGGTGAGCGCATGATCAGCCAGGGCCTGGGTGACGCGCCCGTCGCCTTCGACCACGGCAAAATCCACCACCCGGCGCAGAAGACGCCCGGCAATCCGCGGTGTACCGCGCGCCCGGCGGGCAATTTCACGCGCCCCGCCTTCATCCGCAGGCGCCCCAAGCTTGCGCGCATTGCGGCTGACGATCTCAAAAAGCTCATCTTCTGAATAAAACTGCAGCCGCGTCGGAATACCAAACCGATCCCGCAGCGGGGTTGTCAAAAGCCCAAGCCGCGTGGTGGCCCCCACCAAGGTAAAGGGCTGCAATTCAATCCGCACGGTGCGCGCGGCCGGACCTTCGCCGATGACCAGATCAAGCTCGAAATCTTCCAGTGCCGGATAGAGCACCTCTTCCACAACGGGGTTAAGCCGATGTATTTCATCGATAAATAGAACATCGCGGGCTTCAAGGTTGGTCAGAATGGCGGCCAGATCACCTGCTTTGGCAAGCACTGGCCCTGAGGTCATTCGGAAATTCACGCCGAGCTCGCGGCTGATAATCTGGGCCAAAGTGGTTTTCCCCAAACCCGGAGGGCCGTAGAACAGGGTATGATCCATGGCCGCGCCGCGCTGGCGCGCGGATTGTATGAACACGCTTAAATTAGCCCGCGCTTCGGCTTGACCAATAAACTCATCTAGCCCTTGCGGCCTGAGCGCACGGTCATTGTCATCTTCGAGCGGTGCAGGGCGCACTATTGGATCAGGATCGCTCATGCCCTAGCCTTTCGGTGCCAAAAGTTTCAAGGCCGCGCGGATCAATGCGGCTGTGTCGCCATCACTGCCGTCAGCCATAGCCTGCGCCACCGCCGAGGCTGCCTCGCCCGGGCCATACCCGAGGTTACTCAAAGCGGACAAGGCTTCGGCTTGCGCCGCCGGATTGCCCGCCTTAGCAGCGGTTGGCACATCAGGCTTTGCCGTAGCGATTGGCTCTAAAACGGCATCTGCATCAGATGGGTGATCCACAGCCGCCGGTACATTTCCAGCCATCGCCATTACTTTTGGAGCTTTGTCCTTAAGCTCATTAACCACACGCTGAGCAGTTTTCGGCCCGATCCCCTTGGCCGCTTTTACAGATGTCCAATCGCCCAGCGCAATTGCTTTGCTGACCCCGTCTGGTCCCAAAGCCCCTAGAATTGCCAGCGATGCTTTTGCCCCAACCCCTTGGACTGACAGCAAAAGCCGGTGCCATTCTTTTTCCACCAGCGTCAGAAATCCAAACAATTGCATTAAATCTTCGCGCACCACCAAATCTGTGTAAAGCGCAGTAAACTCGCCAACTCCGGGCAGCGCCATAAGGGTCCGATCCGAACAAAAAACGATGTACCCCACACCGCGGACATCCAAAAGAAGATGGTCATCAGATTTATACTCAATGCGGCCCGACAGCTTTCCAATCATGCCACAGCCCCTGCTATTGCCCGCGACAACCGGTCCGATGATCGCGCATAATGGGCATGGCACAGCGCAATGGCCAAAGCATCTGCGGCGTCGGCGCCCTTGATATCAACCCCGGGCAATTGAAGGCGCACCATATGGTCAATTTGCTGCTTATCCGCATGCCCCGCGCCGACCACGGTTTTTTTCACTTTATTGGGGGCATATTCCGCCACCGGCAGCCCCGCCTGAGCAGGCACCAAAAGCGCCACCGCCCGCGCCTGCCCCAGCTTTAGCGTGGCCACAGCGTCTTTGTTGACAAAGGTTTGCTCGACAGCTGCTGTTTCGGGTGTCCACTTTGACACCACATCCGTGAGTTGATGGTGCAAAGATAGCAAACGCATGGCCAAATCTTCACCGCTGGAATGACATATTCCATTCGCTACATGGGCAATCCGGCTGCCTGAGACCTCGATGATCCCCCAGCCCATATTGCGTAAACCTGGGTCAACCCCGAGTACCCGCATGCTCACTGCCCTTTTTATATTTTGTTATGCGAAACGATTAGCACGAAACGTGAACAAATGCCAATCACAAAATATTCACGCAGATTATTCACTGCTGCAAGCAAGACCCACGCGCGTCAAAAACCTAGTGAGACATAGGGCGGCAAAGGGCGCTTATTCACACCTGTTTCCAGTCGCGTTTAAGCCATGCAGAAACAGCATAGAGGACATGCAAAAATGATGATTGTGCTGACAGGGTTTCGAGCCTACGTGAGCCTCAGGAACCCCTCTTTTAAAGGACTTTAATTATGTCAGCAGTAAGCACTAGCGACTTAGCGCGCAACTCAGGCAAAAGATCAGCACTTTTCACCAATGTCTTTGCCGCCATTAACAATTGGAATGATCGTCGTTTGACCCGTACGAGCCTGTCTCGGTTATCTGACCGGCAGCTCGAAGACATCGGGCTATGCCGCGGTGACATCGAAAGTTTCACGCGTTTGCCCCTCGGACGCTGATTACCCGACATTTCTACCTGTCGTTTATGGGTGCTATGGTTTTCCGTAGTGCCCTTTTTTATTGCGATTTGCGCAGGGTGAGCGTTGACCATTCGCCAATATCTTCGCGCTGCACAAGTTCAAAGCCCGCTTCGGCGTAACACGATGTCACCTGATCTGCCTGTTCGGTCAGGATGCCTGATAAAATCGCATATCCTTGATCCTTAATATGGTCTGCCATGGCCGGAGCCAGATCAATCAACGGGCCTTTCAAAATATTGGCAAAGACCAGATCAAAGGGCGCTGAGGCGGATAAATCGGGGTGATCAAAGCCAGCGGCCTCAAGGCATGTAACGCGCCCGTCCAATTGATTGGACACAACATTGGCATGCGCCACGTCCACCGCGACTTGGTCAATGTCGCTGGCCAGCACAGGCGACGACCAGATCGAAGCGGCCGCCATCGCTAAAACCGCTGTCCCGCAGCCGACGTCAATCACGTTGCGCCCTTCAAATCCGGTCTCGGCCAGTCGGTCCAAAGCCCGCAAACAGCCCAAGGTCGTTCCATGATGCCCAGTGCCAAAAGCCATTGCTGCCTCAATTAAAAGCGCAACACTATTCGGTGGAACCTGATCTGCATCATGACTGCCATAGACAAAGAACCGTCCCGCCTGAACGGGTTTCAATTCGCGTTTGACTTTGGCAACCCAATCCGTTTCGGGCAATTGTGATATGGCAAAGGGCACCGCACCAAATGCCACTGCCAAAATCGCCAATGCGGTGTCATCAGGCGCTTGTGTAAAATAGCCGCCAACTTCCCATAACCCCGAGCCATCTTCCAGTTCAAATACCCCAACCCCCATCGGCTCAGGGTCTAAACGCTCCATGGCAGAGCCAAGGGCTGTCGCAGAGTGCTTTTCAGGCAGGGTTGTCAGAGCGGTAAAAGTGGGCATGCAGATCTCCGGATTATGCTGGTCCTGCGTTATGCGCCACCGCTGCTCGGGTCAAGCTCTGACCGGCTCTGCTGCGCTGATTTTATAAACCAAAACCCCCAGAATGTAGCCAATATGCCAGCAACAAACGCCACCATTCCCTGCGCATAAATCACGCCGTTCGCCGCAAATATCCCCGAAAGCCAGAGCGCCGCCGGCAACGTAAGCAGCCCGTCTCGAAACCAGTTTAACGCAGTTGACCAAATCGGTTTGCCCATGTTGTTAAACGCCGCACTGGCCACAAACATCACCGCCGTGAAAACAAATGCTGCAGCCCCAATATGCGTAAAGGCCCATAAAATATCTGCCCCTTCCGGGTCCAGACCGAAAACATTTGCGATAAAGTTTGAGGCCAACATCAAAAGCGCCCAAGCCAGTACCGTATATCCAATGCAGAAAATAATCGCATCTCGGTAGGTCGAGCGCAGACGTTCAAATTTCTGGGCACCAAAATTTTGACCAAAAATACCGCCAACTGCGCCAGAGAGTGAGAAAATTCCTCCGAACGCAACAACCGTCAATCTATTGATCACTGCCCAGGCTGCCACTGCACTGTCGCCAAAATCCGAGATGATCTTGGTGAGCAGATAATTGGCCACCGGAGACGCCAATTGGGTTAGAATAACCGGCACCGAAATTGCGAAAAATATCCCAGAAGTTGCAATCAGGCTTTTTAATGTCGGCCGGGCCATTAGATTGTGTTTTCCGATCACAAACCAAAGAGCAAGGCCCGCCATGGCCAGCCTTGAAATCCAAAGAGCAATGGCGGCCCCATCGAGCCTTAGATCGAGCGAAATGATTAAAAACGGGTCAATCAACATGGCGATGCCGCCAGAAACCATGGTCACGAGCATTGCTCTTAATGCATCCCCCTCTGCCCGCAGAATTGCGCCTCCTACCAACCCAATTGCCATTATTGGCAGTGTTGGAAGTGTCAGCAGCAGGTATCGTTCAGTAAGCGCGGCGGTTTCGCCCTCTGCACCACTTAAAGCCACAAATTTCTGCCGGTAGATGACAATGAGAAAAGCAACAAATGCCTGCACGAGAAAGGCTAAAATCATAGCCGAGCTGGCCTGTTGACGTGCCAGATCATATTGGCTTTGTCCGATACTTTTGGACACAATAGCTGTTGCCGCAATCATCAATCCAAGGCCAAAGGATATTGAAAAGAACTGGATCGCAAAGGCATAGCCGATGGCGGCCAGAAGTTGGATGTCGCCGAGTTGAGAAATCCAAAATAAATTTGCGGCATCAACCAGAAACATAAATGTGATGCCGGCTGTTCCCGCCAGCGTCATCCGCAGCACATGACCCATGGTTGAGCCGGTTAAAAACCTACCCTGAGACTGCGTCATTCAAAAGCACTCAATCTAGAATTCTTGACGATAATAGCGCGCAAAAATTGTCTCCTGGCCTTTTTGAGGGTGCCTCGGGATGAGCAGTGCCAGAAGCAAAGACACACCAGCGATTGCCGCTGCCAACAAAAACACCGTCCCCGGCGATATAAGCCAAAGGTAGCCCAATAAGACCGGAAGGAAAACGGCAGCAATATGATTGATGGTAAAGGCGACCGCCGCAGTAGGTGCGATATCTTCCGGATCGGCAATTTTCTGAAAGTAGGTTTTCAGGGCCAACGCAAGAGAAAAGAACAGATGGTCAATAATATAAAGCGATGCCGCCAAGACCATGCCCCAGCCAAAATAGTATATTCCGCCATAGGCTAAAAATACGCAGGCCAAGCCAAAATATTCAAAACAAAGTGCATTGCGTTCCCCAAACCGTCCCACTGCCCGACCAAAAATTGGCGCAGCAAACATGTTGACGACCAAATTGAGCAGAAACAATGATGTGACCTCATGCACTTCAAAACCGAACCGCTCAACCATCATAAAACCGGCAAAAACAACAAATATCTGTCGACGCGCACCGGCCATAAATTGCAAAAGATAATAAAGCCAATAGCGCCTGCGCAGGATCATTTTCTTGATCTGAACCGAGGGCGCTTCAAATCGGGGATAGGCAAAAAAGCAAACGGCGGCGATTAACGCTGTGGCGCCGCCTGATACAAGATAAACAATGTTAAATGACAAATCCAAGGTGCGCCAACCGATCACAATCACCCCATAGGCCACCAAAGTAGCCCCCGATCCGACTGCCAAAAGCTTGCCCAACTGGCGCGGCGCTTCTTCTTTTGAAAACCATTGCAATTGAAGCGACTGGTTGACGGTCTCAAAATAGTGAAAACCGATGGAGCTGAGCATTGTGATGGTTAAAATTCCACCCATGCTTGGAAACCAAGCCGTCACAGCCGTGGCAACCCCGAGAAGGGCGAGTGACACCAAACCAAGGATTTGCTCATGCATAAACAAAAGCACTGCAATCACGCCCACCGCAAAAAATCCCGGAATTTCACGCACTGTGTGCAGCAGGCCAATATCTGAGCCGTCAAAATTCACCACTTCGACGACAAAGTTATTCAGCAGCGCGGACCAAACCGCAAAAGACAAAGGCATTGCAGCGGCAAAGACAAACAAGAGAGCCGTTGGACGCCGCCATGCGGGAAGGCTTTGGGCTTCGGATACTGGAAAAGAGGAATTCATAAACGTGGCTTAGGATTTTAATTTACCCTTGGCCAGCAAAATCAACCTGATGCATCGTAATAAATTTTCAACACCAGATGATGCAGGACAGGCGCTCTATCCCCGATGGTTTACAAAAAGCTCTGCGGATCAATATCCACCGCAAGCCTTAAATCTCCTTTCGGCGCAAGGGCTTGCAGCCACTGGCGGATGGCGGCCTGAACCGGCGCTACCTTATCGCATTTAATCAAAAGCCGAACCCGATGGCGTCCACGAATACGTGCAATTGGCGCTGAAGCAGGTCCAAACACCTGCGCACCGATGGCCTGAAGCGGTTGGGAATTTTGCGCAAGACGCGTGCCGAACTCAAAGGCCGCTTCGGGGTTAGAGGCGCTGATAATGATACCAACCATGCGGCCAAAAGGGGGCGCAGCGGCATCTTGGCGCGCCTGCGCCTCAGCATCCCAGAACTTTTCTTCATCACCGCTCAAGATGCTCGTTATAACCGGATGCTCAGGCTGATGGGTCTGCAACAGCGCCACGCCCGGCTTGTCCGAACGTCCGGCGCGGCCAGCCACCTGCCGCATCAGCTGAAACGTCCGCTCCGCCGCGCGCAGATCCGATCCGTGCAAGCCAAGATCTGCATCAATCACGCCCACCAGTGTCAATTTCGGGAAATTATGGCCTTTGGCCACCAGTTGGGTGCCAATAATAATATCTGCTGCGCCCTCTGCAATCTCTTTGATCTGTTCTTTGAGCGCCCGCGCCGTGCCAAACATATCCGACGAAAGGGTCACAACCCGGGCCTGTGGAAACAGCTCTGCTGTCTCTTCGGCAAGCCGCTCAACCCCCGGACCAACGGCGGCAAGCTTGTCCTCTGCTTGGCAAGACGGGCAGCTTGTTGGTTTGGCCTGACTGTTACCACATTGGTGGCACACCAAACGATTTAAAAACCGGTGTTCGACCATTCGCGCATCACATTGGGTACATTCGATTTGCGTTCCGCAGCCGCGGCACAAGGTGATCGGGGCATAGCCGCGACGGTTGAGAAACAAGAGAACTTGCTCTGAGCGTTCAAGCCGCGTCTGCACCTGAGCTGCCAAAGTATCCGATATCCACCGCGTCGAAGGCAAATTTTCCGACCGCATATCGATGGTTTCGATGGTTGGCAAAATAGAAGGTCCAAACCGGTCGGTTAGATCAATTCGGTGGTACTTTCCCGCCCCCGCATTGGTCCAGCTTTCCAGGCTTGGCGTGGCCGAGGCCAGCACCACTTTCGCACCCGCAATCGAAGCCCTTAACACCGCCATGTCTCGGGCGTGATACCGCACCCCGTCTTGCTGTTTGTACGAGCTATCGTGTTCTTCATCGACAACAATCAATCCAAGACTGCGAAATGGTAAAAACAGCGCCGAGCGGGCGCCTACCACCAGTTCTGCCTGCCCTTGGCCCACCATTTTCCAGATGCGGCGGCGTTCGGTCATGGTCACGCCCGAATGCCATTCTGCCGGCCGCACGCCGAACCGGCTTTCAACGCGCTGCAAAAATTCACCTGTCAAAGCAATTTCGGGCAGCAAAACGAGGGCCTGCTGGCCTTGGCGCAGGGTTTGTGCAACCGCTTCGAGATAGACTTCAGTTTTGCCTGATCCTGTGACACCGCGTAGCAAAGCGGTGCTATACGCGTCCTCTGTTATGAGCGCGCGCAAGTGTTCCACTGCTGCTGATTGCGCCTCAGTAAGAGTTTTTCCGGCTTTATCCGGATTTAGACGTTCAAACGGACGATCGCGGGGCGAGGCTTTTTCAACAACGGCGCCCGACGGCAGCATCCCTTTGATCACCGAAGTGGATACCCCCGCAAGTCCGGCAAGCTCTTTGAGTGTAAAGCCCGCCCCCCCGTAGGTTTCAAAAATATCCAGAACACGTTCTCGGGCTTTGGTTATTTTAATCGCTGCCTTTTCTCCGGGATAATAGATTTTGCGCATTGACGGCGGATCGCTTAACCTCGGTGCCCGGGTGGCCAGCCGCAGCATCGCGGAAAAGGGGGTCACGGTGTAATCTGCAGCGCGCTGTAAAAATAACTTCATTTCAGGCGTCATCGGCGCCACATCAAGCACCCGCAGAACCGACCGGATTTTAGCCGCATCATAGCCGCCTTGCCCAGCCCCCCAGACGACCCCCAAAACTCTGCGCGGACCCAGCGGCACCTCAACAAAGGCGCCATCGAAACATCCACCTTCGGGCGCACGATAATCCAAGGCCCGCTCGATCAGCTGGGTTGTGACCACCGAAATTAGATCATCTTGTCGAAAAAAAGCAGCTTGTTGCACGCTTTGCTCCGCGTTGGGGGTTTTCCAAAGGCTGAACTTGCAGTAAAGCCACAGCAACCTTAGGCCAACCCATCAGAGGATCAAAGTCATGAAATTTTTTGTAGATAGCGCTGAAATTGACCAAATTGCCGAACTGAATGATTTAGGCATGGTTGATGGGGTCACCACCAACCCATCTTTGATTAAAAAATCTGGCCGCGACATTGTCGAAGTTACGAAAGAGATTTGCAGCATCGTTTCAGGACCTGTCAGCGCAGAAGTTACGGCAACTGAAGCCGACAAGATGATTGCAGAGGGCCGCAAACTGGGTGAAATTGCGGACAATATTGCCGTTAAAGTGCCGCTTACTTGGGACGGGTTGAAAGCCTGTAAAGTGCTATCCGGCGGGGGACAAATGGTAAATGTGACACTTTGCTTTTCCGCCAATCAAGCACTGTTGGCCGCCAAAGCCGGAGCAACCTTTATTTCCCCCTTTATTGGCCGGCTGGATGACATCAACCTTGATGGTATGGACCTGATCGAAGATATCCGGGTGATTTACGACAATTATGGCTTTGAAACTCAAATCCTCGCGGCTTCTATCCGCACGGCAAACCATGTTTTGGAAAGCGCGCGTATTGGTGCAGATGTAATTACAGCCCCACCCGCTGTGATCAAAAGTCTGGCAAGTCATCCCCTCACAGATAAGGGTTTGGCGGCATTTTTGGCAGATATTGAAAAAACTGGGCAAAAAATTCTGTAAATCTGTATAAAGCCTCATATATCCTTGGTAGAGGGGCAGCCAGATGACAACACCGCCCAAAATTGATAGCGCTTTGCGCGAGAAGATCATAGCACAACCAGATGTTATTCTGGATGATCAGGATCTGATGCAGGCTTTGGTTGACGCCAATGGTCAAACGCTGGGGGGCAACATTGTCGATCTTAGAGGGATCGCAATGGACCGTTTGGAAACCCGGCTTGATCGGTTGGAAGAATTGCACCGCAGTGTGATTGCAGCCTCTTATGAAAGCCTGTCAGGCATCAATCAAGTCCAGCGGGCCATTTTGCGCATGATGGACGCGGTAGATTTCCAACAGTTTCTAGCCGATCTGCAAGGCGACGTTGCTGATATTCTGCGCGTTCAATCAATCAAGCTTGTGCTTGAAACGCGCCAGACCGATACAAAGTCGAACCGTGCATTTGGGGAATTTAATGATGCCATTACCGTTGCAATTCCCGGGTTCATCGAGGCCTATCTGACCCAAGGGAAAAACACTCTGGCGCGGGATGTAACATTGCGAAAAATTCAATATGGCGCGGAACAGGTTTATGGCGATGCTGCCGAGTTCCTGCGCTCTGAAGCAGCATTAAGACTGGATTTTGGACGCGGTAAACTGCCTGGCCTGCTGCTTATGGGGTCTGACGATCCGCATCAGTTCACGCCGCAACATGGCACCGATTTGTTGGCATTTTTCGGTGGTGTGTTCGAGCGGGTGATGCGGCGCTGGCTGGCATGATATCCATTGCGCCAGCCGCCCTGCAGGCACTGAAAGAATGGCTGGCCGTCAAAATATCAATCGAAGCGAAATCGGAAAAAACTGCGCAAGCCTATGAGCGCGATGTGCTCGATTTTTTAGTCTTTCTAGGCCAGCATTACGGCGGACAGTGCGGGTTAAAAGCTTTGGCCAAAATCTCTGTATCCGATATGCGTGCCTGGATGGCGCAGATGCGCAACGAAAAAGTTAGCCCCCGCAGTTTGGCGCGAAAATTATCAGCGGTGAAAAGTTTTTACCGCTGGCTTGCGCGGCGCGAAGGCTTTGATGCCACAGCGGTTCTATCAATGCGCGCGCCAAAATTTCAGGCCAAGCTGCCCCGGCCACTGTCGCCGCAAGCGGCGCAGGATATGATCAACAGGGTCGAATTTCAATCGCTGACCCCATGGGTGGCTGCGCGCGATGCGGCGGTTGTTACTTTGCTTTACGGGTGCGGTTTGCGCATTTCCGAAGCGCTGTCCTTGCTCGGCTGCGATGCGCCGTTGCCGCAGGTGTTGCGCATTTTGGGCAAAGGCGGAAAAGAACGGATCGTGCCGGTGATTGATATAGCCCGCGACGCCGTTGCCCATTATGCACAGCTTTGCCCCTACGATCTTGTGCCGGAACACCCCTTGTTTCGCGGCGTCCGAGGTGGCGCATTGAACCCGCGACAAGTTCAAAAAGTAATGCAATCTGCACGTTTGCAACTAGGGCTTCCTGCCAGCGCCACGCCGCATGCCCTTCGCCATAGTTTTGCCACGCATCTGTTGAACGCCGGAGGCGATTTACGCGCGATACAAGAACTTTTAGGACACGCAAGCCTGTCGACAACCGAAGCCTATACGGCTGTGGATAGCGCACGGTTGATGCAGGTCTATGCGAAAACACATCCCAAGGCAAAATAGCGATTTGCATTATGTGCAAATCTACGGCATGACAGGTATATGACGATTAGGTTACAAGCACTTGGCGTGCATCTTTTCACAGCGACAGGCGCGGTTTTTGCAATGCTTGCAATGCTCGCAGCTTCTGAATCCAAGTGGAGCTTGATGTTCCTATGGCTCATTGTTGCCTTTGGTGTAGACGGCATTGATGGTGCCTTGGCGCGCAAATATGATGTTAAGAAAAACGCCCCTCGCTTTGATGGTGTCTTGCTTGACCTGATCATAGATTATCTCACCTATGTGTTTATTCCGGCCTTTGCGCTTTTCAAATCGGGCTTGCTTCCGGGATGGACTGGTTGGTTTGCAATCTTCGTCATTACGTTTGCTTCTGCGATGTATTTTTGTGACGGCAATATGAAAACCAAGGATAATAGTTTTCATGGTTTTCCGGGCTGCTGGAACATGTTGGTTCTGGTGCTGTTCGCCCTGTCGCCCAATTTCTGGATTATCTTGATCCTTGTGGCCGCGCTTGCGGTGGCCATGTTTCTGCCCCTCAAGTTTGTTCATCCGGTACGCACAAAGCGCTGGCGGTGGCTATCGCTGCCGCTGTCACTCTGCTGGATCTTTTTTGCCGGTTGGGCCGCATGGGTGGATTTTCATCCCCAAAGCTGGGCGCATTGGGGATTGGTCATCACCTCAGTTTATCTGGTGTCGGCAGGGATCGTGCAACAGCTCATACCCGCAGCTAAGACTTAAGCCTGTATCCGGTTCGAAACATACCCCAAGCTATGACCGAAAGCGTCAGGGTACTTAAGGTGCAAACCACAAGCCCAATGAATGGCGCGCCGTCCGAGACATCAATGACCGCAAAGCGAAAACCATCAATAAGATAAAAAATAGGGTTCCAAAGCGTGAGCTGCCGGATCAGGTCGGGCAAAGCCTCGATTGAGTAAAAACTGCCAGATAAAAACGCTAGCGGGGTGATAATAAAATTGGTTATTGCCGACATCTGATCGTATTTTTGCGCGTGAATGGCCGCAATTATGCCAATCGCCCCCAGCATGGCTGAGCCCAAAAAGGCAAAGGCAAGCGCATAAAGAGGATGGGCGAGCCCAATGCCTAGGATTAGAAACATTCCCAGCCACAGCCCCACTGCCAGGCACATTCCGCGCACCACCGCACCAGCCAGATAACCGGCCACCAATTCGCTTGCTGACAGGGGCGGCATCAACGTATCCACAATGTTGCCTTGCACTTTTGCAGTCATGATCGACGATGTGGTATTGGCAAAAGCGTTCTGGATCACCGTCATCATCGTGATCCCCGGCGCCAGAAAAACCACAAACGGCAGCCCCATGACATCGCCGCGTCTTGGACCTATGGCGATATTGAAAATCATCAGGAACAAGGCAGCGGTCACCATCGGTGCCACCAGGGTTTGCATGCGAACCGACATAAACCGCTGAACTTCACGCGAGATCAAGGTCATCAACCCCAACCAATTGACCCGACCAAATCGCCGTATTCCTATGTTATGACCAAACTGCATAGCGGACCTCTGATTTCTTTGCTCTTGGTGTCTTGTAACTCTTTCTGTGATGTATAGAATAGGCCCCTGATTAAAATTCTAAAAGCGGCTGATATTTTCGGCCGCTTTATCAGATAGGAATGACAGATGTCTTGGACCGATGAACGCGTCGAGCTTTTAAAGAAAATGTGGGGCGAAGGCCAATCCGCTAGCCAGATTGCCAAAGAACTTGGTGGGGTCACGCGCAATGCCGTGATTGGAAAAGTCCACCGTTTGGGGCTATCGAACCGCGCTACAACCACCACAAAGTCCGATGCCAAGGCCAAGGCCGAACCAAAGCAAGAAACCAAAGCTGCGCCCAAAAGTCCTGCGCCCCCAAAAGAGCCAGAGCCTAAGCCAGTGGTCACCCCTGCCCGGCGTCAAATTATCCCTGCCGGTCAACCTTTGCCGCCCCAGCCTTCAGCGAATGAAATAAGCCCAGAGGCGCTTGCCAAAGTCAGTGAAATCGAGAAAAAGGCAAAAAAGATTAGCCTTTTGGAATTGACCGAGCGCACGTGTAAGTGGCCCGTTGGCGATCCGGCAACTGATGATTTTTGGTTCTGCGGTTTGCCGACCCAAGCCGGCAAACCCTATTGCGAAGCCCATGTGGGCGTGGCCTTTCAACCCATGAGCACACGCCGCGACCGGCGGCGTTAGTTTAAAAAAACTCGGCCATCGGCTTTATATGCCCGTCGATGCGTCCCAGATGTTTGGCGAAAAAATGTCCAGCAACCCGCCCAGCCTGCGCCCGGATGTTGCCAATGCGCAACCGCCAAAGGCGCCCCGCCAAGGCCAGCCGACCATCGGCATGGTTTCGCTTGGCTGTCCCAAAGCCTTGGTGGACAGCGAACGTATTCTAACCCGCCTGCGCGCCGAGGGTTACGGCATTTCACCTGATTACAGCGGCGCCGATGCAGTGATTGTAAATACCTGCGGATTTCTCGACAGCGCCAAAGCCGAAAGCCTTGAGGCGATCGGCGAAGCTTTGCAGGAAAATGGCAAGGTCATCGTCACTGGCTGTCTGGGGGCTGAAGCCGATTATATCACTGGCGCGCATCCGCGTGTTCTGGCTGTCACCGGCCCTCAGCAATATGAGCAGGTGCTGGATGCGGTGCATAGCGCCGCGCCGCCCAGCCCTGATCCCTTCATTGATTTGCTGCCTTCAAGCGGCGTCAAGCTGACCCCGCGGCATTACAGCTATCTAAAGATTTCAGAAGGTTGCAACCACAAATGCAAGTTCTGCATTATCCCCGATATGCGTGGCCGTCTGGCCAGCCGCCCGGCACATGCGGTGCTGCGCGAGGCGGAAAAACTGGTTGAAAATGGCGTAAAAGAGCTTTTGGTCATCTCGCAGGATACCAGCGCCTACGGGGTGGACATCAAACACGCCGAAGCGCGCGGCCACCGCGCGCACATCACCGATCTGGCGCGCGATTTAGGATCGCTTGGCGCTTGGGTACGGCTGCATTATGTCTATCCCTACCCCCATGTGCGCAATCTGGTCCCGCTGATGGCCGAGGGGCTGATCCTGCCTTATCTGGATATACCTTTTCAGCACGCGCACCCGGATGTGCTGCGCCGCATGGCGCGGCCTGCCGCGGCGGCCAAAACACTGGATGAGATCGCCGCTTGGCGCGATATCTGCCCCGATATTGCGCTGCGCTCGACCTTTATTGTTGGCTATCCCGGCGAGACCGAGGCCGAGTTTCAAACCCTGCTCGACTGGCTGGACGCAGCGCAACTGGACCGCGTGGGATGTTTTCAGTACGAAAATGTTGATGGTGCACGCTCAAACGCGCTGCCTGATCATGTGGCAGGTGAGGTCAAACAGGACCGCTGGGAGCGGTTCATGGCCAAGGCGCAGGCCATATCCGAGGCAAAACTGGCAGCTAAAGTTGGCCAAAAACTGGATGTGATTATCGACGAGATCGACGAGAGCGGCGCAACCTGCCGCACCCAAGCGGATGCTCCAGAAATCGACGGTAATCTGTTTATCGACGAAGGTTTTGAAACCCTAAGCTTAGGAGACATCGTCTCGGTTGAGGTTGACGAAGCTGGTGACTACGACCTTTGGGCAAAACTGGCATAATAAAGGCTAAAACGCATTCAACCACCCTTGGCACAGGGCTGGCCAAACCTTAGACAGCGTTTTTAAGGGAACTTTATGGCGGTTATCTGTTTGTTTCAAAACGACGGCTATTTTCTACAATTTACAGCAAAACTTGCCCCTCGATTAAAATCTGGGTTTCACCGCCAATAGTTATTTGTCCTTCATCTCTATCAAGTAAATCGACATAGACCCGCCCCTCTCGGCCAATTTTTTCACCTTGCGCAATAATCAGACTGTTGGTTAACCTGCCCTGACTGAACAGCCATTTAGCTAAAGCGGCGTTTAGGGATCCGGTGATTGGATCTTCAGCCATGCCGCTTGAGGGGGCTAGCATTCTGACGGCAAAATCAACCTTAAACTGATCGTTATTGATCCCCAAAAAACCAATCGGACCAAAATCGCCATATTTGACAAGAGAAGAGTTAATATTCAACACTGCTTCTGCGTCAACCAACTCAATCACATTCCAAACAGGACCATTTTCCAAACGTGCAGACCCAAGAATTTTATCACGCGGAATGCCAAGCTTTTTTGTGATGCCGTCAAGGCGGTCAGGTGGCAAAGCCTCGATCTTGGTCGCAGGCGCAACAAAGGCGTTCCTGCCGTCATCTAAATGGATATCTACCAGACCAATGCCGCATTGCTGAACAACAGTATTCTTTGCCTTGGGCTGGCCACCCCAACGCTGCCAGGCCGCGCAGCTTCCCAGTGTCGGGTGCCCCGCAAACAGCATTTCTCTGACAGGGGTGAAAATGCGCAACTTGTAATCAGCTTTGGGATCTCTAGGCTTGAGGATAAAGGTTGTCTCGGCTAGGTTGGTCCAAGCCGCGAAAGATTGCATTTGCGCTGTACTAAAGATTGCATTTGCGCTGTACTAAGGTCATCGGCATCATTGACCACTGCAAGCACATTGCCTTTGGTGGCAACAGATGAAAATACATCACATTGAATAAATGGTCTCTGCCTGATCATACTTTGGACTTTCTTTTGATGTTTTACACTAATTAAACCTGAGTAAGCGGCGCTAACCCTCAATTTTCAACAAAACCCGATTAGGAATACTTGAGCATCAAATTGAACTGTAAAAGAGTTTGAAAAATGTGGTGAGCACCTGATAACCTATAGCTGTAAGGAAAGACTTATTGCAACTAAAAACTTAACGCCTGATTTTACGCCCATTCACGTCTGGCGATCTGCCCAAGTTTGCTGAAATCAACGCAGATGCTGAGGTCATGCGGTATTTTCCAGCGCCGCTAACGGCGAAAGAAACCGCAAAGATGCTTGCGGTATGGGCCGACGCACTGGCACGGTATGGATATGCGTTTGCCGCGGTGGAAACCCGCCACGACGGACAGTTGATTGGCATGGCAGGATTATCGCGTCTCGAAGAGGGCGTGCCAATAGCGCCCTGCAGCGAAATTGGTTGGCGGCTGACCCCATCGGCCTGGCACAAAGGCTACGCTACCGAGGCGGCACGCGCATGGTTGAACTATGGCTTTGACAGACTCGGCCTGACCGAGATCTTTAGCTACACCCCAAAATTGAACCCGCCGTCGCAGCGGGTGATGCAGCGCATCGGCATGCAGCGGGCAGAGGATTTAGATTTCGACTATCCCGCCCTACCTGAGGATGATCCACTGCGCCCTATGGTCGTGTACCGCCTAAAGCAAAAAACCCAGCGAATATAGCCTAGCCGCCCTGCAGGGCTGCGCGCGCACAGGCGCAAGAGGCTTTGATACTATGGTCCGCGCGGGCTTCGGCCATCTGCAGTCTGTGCCTTATATGTACAATCTCAACATCCTCACCTCGGGCCTCAAGGCAATCATAAAGACCCTTAAGGCTCCAGACATTATCGGGGTGCACGGTGGCGCGCGATAATTGCCCGCCAAGCCCCAGATCTTCACGGTAGGCCGTTTCAGCCTCGGCGATATGACCCTGTTCAAACAGCAGCGCGCCCAGCGCGTGGCGCGTGGGCTGCATCCAGCCCCACGGCTCATCATAGTGCAAGTTATCTTCTATATTGATTGCTTCGCGCAACTGCGCAAACGCTTGATCACATTGCCCCTGCCGATAGGCAATCTCGCCGCGCAGCATATGGGTTGCAATTTCCATCAGGTGAATAACTTTGTTGTTATGCAGAACGCGGCTGTCTGGAACCCTGCCTTTGGCGGCTAGAAACAGCTTTTCTTCGGCCTCGGCCTTGGCCACATGGCCAAGCGCTGCTTGGGCAACACCGCGGGCGTAATGGGTAAAGGCAGTGAGCGTGCAAAACAGCTCTTGATCGTCGGGCAGAGGCAAGGCGATTGCCTCTGCCCATTTGCCAAAGCGCACCAAAAGATGCGGCTCCATCGAAAGATAGCTTTCAAAATAATCCGCCATTGGCGGGGATGGCATACGCAGCATGTCCTCAGGGGTGGTTTCCGCCATACCGCGCACGGCGGCCAATGCCGGTTCAAACTGGCCCAAAAACATCGCGCCGTAGATCACAAAATGGTAATTATGCTGCCGGTAGCCGGTATAGATATTAAAAGCGCCTTCGCGGTCATAGTACTTTAAATCTGCCTCAATCGCCTTTTGGTTCCACAGCACAACATCACTGTAGTTACCGCAGAGCACGTCAATATGCGTCGGCATATGCACTAAATGACCAGCATCGGGCACCAACGCGCGCAGGGCATCACCAACCTTGAGCGCGCGCTCGGGAAAGGGCGACATTTCCATAAGATGGACATAGAGATGCAACAATCCGGGGTGCTGCATTGCCGCAGGCATTTCGGCAAAGGCCGCTTCTAGCACCTGCTGACATTCAACAGTATCCGCCCCGTCAGCGGGTAAGCCGCTGGGCAGATCCCACATTTTCCAAGGGGTACGATTGAGCATCGCTTCGACAAAAATGCATCGGGCTTCAAGTTGGTCAGGAAAGGCCTGAAATACCCCACGCATTTCAGCCGCAAAGCGATCATCCCACGGCTGCATATCGTCGATGATGCTCCGTTGCGGGTAGCGAGCCTTCAGGGCCGTAATCAAGGCTGCCTCTAAAGGCGTGACACTTTCAAAAAGATCCAGCGCTTTTTGAGTGGCATCAAAGGCCGCTTCCAGTGCAGCCTTGCGGCCTGCTTTATCAAACAGCTTCCATGGCATATTGTAATTGGGACCCGATGCATAGGCGATGCCCCAATGAGCCATGGCGCAGCCTGAATCCGCCTTAAGCGCCTTTTTAAAACAGCTCACCGCCTCATGATGGTTAAAACCATAGGTCCAGTTGAGCCCGCAGTCGAACCATTTCTGTGCCTCAGGCGCAGCGGTCGTAATTGAAAAGCTATGTGTACCCAAATTGTAATATGGCATGATTTTTCTCGATGGTTTTCTAAATTTGTCAGGTCATTGTCGACCGTTTACGCATGTGATGTCAAATCGTTGTAGCATTTATCCAGTTTTCAAAACTGGCAATTTATTCACTTTTCCAACAACACAAAGCTGCTTTAAAATGGCAGATTTTTTATCTGTACTCATGCCAAAATCTGTTGCAATCTGCCCTGGATTTGCATTCACATACAAAATTTCAATGTTTGGAGGGGCTGATGACTTGGCAAACTTATTTAGACGAGCACCAAAACAGATTTGTCGAAGAACTACTCGATTTCGTTCGCATTCCATCGGTATCCGCAATAGATGAGCATTTTGACGATGTTGTGCGCGCCGGGAATTGGGTGGTTGAGCGTCTTACCCATGCCGGCATTGAAAATGTCCAATTGATGGAAACAGAAACCCATCCGGTGGTCTATGGTGACTGGCTGCATGCCGGCAGTGAAAAGCCCACGATCTTGATATATGGGCATTTTGATGTCCAGCCAGCAGAGCCTTTTGAACTTTGGGAAAGCCCGCCGTTTGAGCCTGTGGTGATAGATGAGACGGTAAGAGGCCGGGGGGCTTCAGACGATAAGGGCGGCATGCTTATTCCAATTCTAGCGGCGGAAGCCATGCTTGCGACCCAAGGCAAGCTGCCGGTCAATGTAAAATTCTTTTTTGAGGGCCAGGAAGAGATCGGGTCGCCAACCCTGCGGCCATTTATCGACAAAAACGCCAATCTGCTTAAGGCCGATATGATTTTCTCCGCAGATGGCGGGCAATGGGATGAAACCCAACCTTGCATGATCACAGGTCTAAAGGGCCTTGTTGGCTGCGAAATTACTGTAAGTGGCGCCAAAAGCGATCAGCATTCCGGAATGCAGGGCGGCGGCATTGCCAACCCGATCCACGCACTTTCGCACATCATTGCATCGATGAAAGGGCTTGATGGGAAAATCACAGTTGATGGGTTTTATGATGATGTTGTTCCACTGAGCGAAGACGATCGCAGGTCCATCGCAAGGGTCCCTTTTGACGAGAACAGCTATATCACTGATTTAGGCGTTCCAGATGTGTTTGGCGAGCCGGGATTTAGCACCAATGAGAGGTTATGGGCGCGTCCGACACTTGAATTAAACGGTATTTGGGGGGGCTATCAGGGCAAAGGCACCAAAACTGTTCTGCCGGCCCAGGCGCATGCCAAGATCACCTGCCGTTTGGTGGCCAACCAAGATCCGGAAAATATATATGATCTGCTGAAAAAACACGTTGAGGCCAATGTCCCCACAGGGGTAACGGCCGAAGTTAAGCGTCTGCCGGGAAGCGCAAATCCGTTTTTGATCCCTGCCGGTCATAATTCAAGCCAAATCGCAACCCAAGTGCTAAGCGAGGTTTATGGCAAAGAGCCTTATATGGTCCGCGTAGGCGGCTCGATACCAGTTATGAGCATGCTGCTAGATCAATTGGGGGTCCATGCAACCATGTTTGCCTTTGGTTTGGATGACGAAAACATGCATGCTCCAAATGAATTTTTTCGTCTGTCCAGTTTCCGCAGGGGACAACAAGCTTATTGCCAACTGCTTGAAAAGTTAGGAGTCCTGTAGGACCGCACAGTCAGGTAGAGATGTTACCTGCGTGGTAAGCCAGTTAATTTATAGGGGGTGTGCCACCAAAGTTATAGGCAAGTAATGTTCTTGCACAGCCATGCTGCGCAAACTCATTTTTGGTTAGGGCGATCAATTTGGTCGAAATGCCTACATTTAAAGTAAAAATCAGAGCAAAGGCCTTGTCTCGGCTCTTGACCAAGGAACGGAACCTAAGCACAGTGTTCTGCATCGGACTGACTTTTCATTCAGACCATCAACAGGAGTAGAAAATGAAAAAAATAATTGCGAGTTTAATGGTTGCCGCGTTTACAGCGGCGCCAGCATTTGCCGCTGATCTTGGCGGACGGGTGCTCAACATCGGTTCTGACACCACTTATCCGCCGCATGAATTCATCGAAGATGGGGTTGTCAAAGGCTTTGACGTCGATGTGGTTGCAGCGATCTGTGAGCGCATCAACTGTAAACCAAACTGGGTATCAACTGCATGGGATGGTATTTTTCCGGCGCTTGCAGACGGACAGTTTGACATGGTTGTCTCTGGTGTGACCATCACCGAAGAGCGCGACAAAATTGTCGATTTTTCCGATCCTTATATCATCGTTCAACAAGGCGTTTTGATGCGTGTGTCTGATGACGGATCCTCGATTGACGACTTTAAAAGCGGCGATATGCGCTTGGCTTCACAAACAGGTACGACGAACGCAGCCCTTGGCGAAGAGCTCGTCGGACGTGATAACCTTCAACTTTTCGATGCCTTCAACAACGCTGTTGTTGCCCTGCAAAATGGTGACGTTGACGGTGTGATCATCGATTCAACCTCAGCTGCAGCTTACGAGCAGGAATTTGCGGGTGAATTGACTGTTGGCATCACAGGACTTTCCTCTGATCCGCTCGGATTGGTGTTCCAAGAAGGTGATAGCATTCAGGACGACTTCAATGAAGGCCTCGCGGCAATCATTGCAGACGGAACCATGCAAGAATTGGTCGTTAAGTGGTGGCCAAAATAACCTAAACCATTGGTCCAAAGGGCGTCCTGCCCTTTGGACATCTTTTTTCCCCAATTGAAAGCCTAATCATGCCCTCTGTTTTCACTTGGCTACGAACGATGCGTGCCAGCAATCTGGTGTTTATTTTTGTGGCACCTGTGGTTGTATATTTTATTGCAACTTCAAGAAATTACGGCCCCGCCATCAAAGCCGTTTTGGGGATAGAAGAAAACGCCACACAGCTTTTGGGCAGTTTTCTATTCTTCTGCGTGACCGGTGCTGTTGGGGTTTGGGCCAGCTTGGCTTTGATCCGCTCAACCAGACCAGATCAGGACCCGCAACTCACGCAAAGCCTGCAGCGCAAAGCATTGATTGGCTTTGTCATTCAAGGCGTACTTTTTGTTTTAATGTCCCAGGCCTCTTGGCTCGCCCCTTATTTTGTATCGATTGCGGTCAACGGGTTTGACCCGCGCTCGACTGATTTTATTGTGGTGATTGACAAGGTCTTTGTGCTTGATCCGGACTTTCAGATCCGCCTGCTTGCCGGTTGCTTTTTCTATCTGGGGCTTGCTTCCGTATTTTCGGCGCTTTGTGCTGCAGGCACGCTGGTGCCGTCGCGCTATATCAAGACCAGCTATGGGCAAATCGTCATCTTCTTGCTGTTCTTGATCAATTTTAGCTTCCTGTTTTACTTTTTGATGGTGGCCCATGCCGGATTTTCCGTCGGTTTGATGGTCACCCTTCGCGCTGCATTTTTCGCCTATATTGGGGCTTCAATATTGGGGTTGGTTTGGGCCTTTTTAGGCCGATTAGAGCCATCTGCCATGGCCAACCGGGTGATGACAGGTTTCGGCGTCCTCGCTATTGCTATGGGGTTATTTTTCGGCTTCAAACCGCATGCAGAGGTCGCTCTTGTCGGCGATCTTGATGGCCGCATTGGCATTGTTGCCGGTACTCCGCAAAGCCTATCGGACATTGTACGTTACGGTGATTTTCTGCAAACGCCCCCAGAGACTCCATTTAAAATCCGGTCTTTGAAATCCGAACAGCAGGCGCTTGATCTGCTTGAAAAGGGCCGAATTAGTGCTGCTATTCTGCCTATTGATCAGATCGGAGACAGGCCTGTGATCTGGCAAACAACCTATTTGCCGCCCACAGACCGCACACTGGCCACTGTGGCCATTGTCATCGGCGTGCTGAGCCTGCTTCTGGTGCTGATTGGCAATATCACCACCGCCCACCCCTTGGCGGTCTTTTCGGATTTCTTTGTGGATACCATTCGCGGCATCCCCATGCTTGTGATTATCCTTTACGTTGGCCTGCCTTTGGCCGGGGCCGTTAAATCCGCCACCAGTGGCTATTTGGATATGGCCATGATGACCCGCGGTATTATTGCCATAGCGATTGGATACTCTGCCTATATGGCCGAAATTTTCCGCGCCGGGATCGAAGCGGTTCCCAAGGGTCAAATTGAAGCGGCCCGCACGCTTGGTTTGCGCGAATGGCATATTGCGCGGTTGATTGTGATCCCACAGGCGATTGCGATTGTATTGCCCGCTCTGGGCAATGAATTCATTGCAATGCTCAAAGATACCTCATTGGTGTCAATCCTGTCAGTGCGCGATCTGACCCAAAGGATGCGCGAATTTCAGGCGCAGAGCTTTTTGGCGTTCGAGCCGTTTAATTCGGCCGCATTGATCTATGTCGTCCTGACAATTCTTGCAGCCTCGGGGATCAAGGCTTTGGATAATATCGTGAATAAATCACGGGGCCATGACTAGCGCACCGGCCCACTTATCGGCAAATTTTGCCAATACTTGGTATGCAGATACCGCAGTTGCGGCATCTGATTGCCATCGGATCGAAGATATCGACGGCCTCTATGACGTGGCCGTCATGGGGGCAGGTCTTGCCGGATTAAGCGCCGCCTTTCACCTTGCCCAAAGCGGTGCGCGCGTGATTTTAATCGAAAAATATAATATCGGGGATGCCGCCTCGGGCCGCAATGGCGGATTTTGCACCAACGGCTGGGCCAGCAGCGCGCCTGCAATAGAAAAGCTTCTGAGACCAGATAATGCCGCAGCGCTGGATGCGCTGGCCAGCGAAGGGCTTGAATGGATGCGCGCGCGGTGTTTTTCGCAAAGCTACAGCGCCTGCCAACCGGTTAACGGCTGTCTGACCCTATCGCTTTTTGCGGACGACCCCCTGCCCATCACTCAATCAAAACTGGGTGATTTCATCAAAGGGCCGCGTTATAAAAGCGGCTCGGTTGACCACGAAGGTTTTCATTTCCATCCGCTTAACTTTTTACGATGCCTTGCCGTCGACTGCTTGGAGGCTGGCGTGACAATTTTGCAAAATTGCCCGGTTCTGCATATGAAAAGGGACAAGAACACAAGAACATTAATCACCGTAGGGCCAAATAAAAATGAAATTGCGGCAAAAACAACTGTAATCACCACAGGTGGTACTGGCGGGATGCAGTTTAAAAAACTATCCAAACTTTTGGTGCCGGTCCAAACCTTTATCGCCGTCAGCGCACCTATGCCGGAAATTCTTACGCAGCATATTCCAACGCCCTACGCCATCGCCGATACGCGCAGAGCCGGAAATTATTTCCGTAAATTGCCCGACGGCCGTTTGCTCTGGGGCATGGGCATTTCTGCGCTGGCCGCCCCAAACAGCGCCTATGTAAGACGCCTTGCGCTGCAAGATATCGCCGCGCATTTGCCCGAAATGGCCAAAGAGATGGCGGCTGCTAAAATTGGTTTAGACTATGCGTGGTCCGGAACAATGGGCTATGCACGCCATTTTATGCCCTATGTTGGGCCGCTTGGTCGAAACAGTTTTTGCGCTGCCGGGTTTGGCGGTCACGGCATGAATACGGCGCCGATTGCCGGAAAACTTATTGCCGAAGTCATCTCAGGAAACGACAACCGCTTGGCACCATTTCATGCGGTCCCGAAACAACAAACTTATGGCACGCTTGGAAAAACAGCGGCCGAGGCCTATTACAGGATGATACAGGGCAAAGATCGCCTAAAGGAATTCTTGGCTTGACCCCAGCAAAATAAAACCGGAACCATGGCCCCACCTTTAAAGCTAGAAAAAGACCAAAGCACATGACAGACCCTGCGATTACATTTTCCAAGGCAATAACACGCCGGCCATCTTCAAGCGTGATCAATGGGCTGCGCAGCCATGATGCAGGCAACCCGGATTTTGCCCAGTTGCAACAGGACCATAAAGCCTATGTCCAAAGCCTAAGGGCCGCAGGCGCCGAAGTGCTTGAGCTTGATCCGTTAGAGGATTTAGCGGATGCGGTGTTTGTCGAGGATACGGCGCTCTGTCTGCCCGATTTTGCAGTGTTGATGCGCCCGGGTGCCGAAAGCCGGCAGCCCGAAGTTGCGCCTATGGCGCATTCAATTCGCCAGATTTTTGAAACCGTGTTTGAAATTGCCGGGCCCGGGTCTATCGAGGGCGGCGATATCCTGTACACAGGGCGCGAAATCCTTGTGGGCACATCTGAGCGTACGGATCATGCCGGCATTGCCGAATTAAGCGCTTTTGTGGAACCAAAAGGCTACAGCGTTAGAACCGTCGAAACCCCACCGGGCGTTTTGCATTTCAAAACAGATTGCTCGCTTATCGCCTCAAACACTATTTTATCCACCCAAAGGCTCGCTGCATCGGGATGCTTTTCTGACTATAGGGTTCTGCAGGTGCCCGAGGGCGAAGAAGCCGCCGCGAATATGATCCGTTTCAATGACGCGCTCATTATGAGCGATGGGTTTCCTAAAACCGCGCAAATGTTGATGTCAGAAGGCTTTAATGTGGTTCAGCTTAACAATAGTGAATGCGCCAAAATTGATGGCGGGATGTCCTGTTTATCACTTAGAATTGCCTAACACCCTACTGTATCAAAAGATCATGAGCCCACGGGCCTCCCGATCCTAAACTGGATAATATACTGGAGCTTGCAAACAGCGGTGGACAAATCCATTCTGGGCTGAAATAATTTGATCAAATTTTAGCCGAGGCTTTTATGGATCTTGAAAAACTTGGAACGTTTCGCGTGGCGGCTTGCGATCTAAACGGCCAAATGCGCGGAAAACGTTTGCCCAGTGACTATGCCAGCAAACTTTCCAATGGCGGGGTTAGGATGCCGCTTTCTGCCTTGGTTTTGGATATCTGGGGCGAGGACAGCTTAAAGAGCCCGTTGGTATTTGAAAGCGGCGACGGTGATGGTTCTATGGTGCCAACAGAGCGTGGGGCGGTCCCGATGCCTTGGCTGCAGACCCCGAGCGCCTTGGTGCCGATGTGGATGTTTTCTGACAATGGATCAGCTTTTGAAGCCGATCCAAGACATGCGTTGGCCCGGGTCCTAGATCGGTTTGCCAATAAAGGCTGGCAGGTCATTGCCGCCACTGAAATGGAATTTTATCTGGTCGACGATAGTAACGGGCAGTTGCGGGCGCCAATCAACCCCCTCAGCGGCCGTCCCTTGCACAGCAACGCCGTATTATCCGTATCGCAACTTGATGCATTTGACGGCTTTTTTACCGAACTTTATGCGGCCTGCGAACTGATGGGGATTGCGGTTCAATCCGCCACATCAGAGGTCGGGCTTGGGCAATTCGAAGTGAGCTTAAATCACTGTGATGCAATGCGCGCAGCAGATGACGCATGGCTGTTCAAAATCTTGGTCAAAGGGTTGGCCCGCAAACATCAGATGGCAGCGACTTTTATGGCCAAGCCCTATGCGGAAGATGCGGGCAATGGATTGCATGTGCATTTTTCGGTCATAGACGAAGATGGCAAAAACATCTTTGACGATGGCTCGGACAGCGGATCAGACTTTCTGCATCAGGCTGTGGCCGGCTGTCTCGCCGCCATGACAGCTTCAACGCTTGTGTTTGCCCCGCACAGCAACAGCTACCAAAGGATCACACCGGGCGCACATGCTCCAACCGGGGTGTGCTGGGCCTATGAAAACCGCACGGCGGCACTGCGCATTCCCGGCGGCCCACCCGCCGCGCGGCGGATTGAGCACCGCGTTGCCTGCGGTGACATCAACCCTTATTTGATGCTTAGCGTTGTGCTGGGGGCAGCATTGGCAGGCATAGAGGACGGTTTATCCCCGCCTGCCCCGATCACCGGAAATGCCTATGATCAGCATATGCCGCAGCTTGCCACAGATTGGACAACGGCCATGTCGCTGTTTGAAAGTGATCCGATGATTGCGCGAATATTACCGGGCGCGCTGATTGAAAATTTCTGTATGACAAAACAACAGGAATACGACAAACTGCAAACAGTTCCAGAAGAAGCGCACTGGAAAATCTATCTGGAGACAGTATGAATAGTCTTGGCCGCTTGGCCGCAGGCACAAAAGCAACGGGTGATTTATGAAAGTCGGTATTTTGCAAGCTGGACATGCGCCCGCTGAAATGATTGCCGAAACAGGCAATTATGCACAGATGTTTGCACGGTTTCTGTCCGGCCGAGACTATTCGTTTGCCGCCTATAGCTTGGTTGATATGGAGTTTCCAAAATCACCTCAATCAGCTGATTGCTGGCTGATCACAGGCTCACGTCACGGGGTTTATGATAATTTGCCGTTTATCGAGCCTTTAAAAGCGCTTGTGAGGGAAATCTATCACTTGAACATCCCTCTTGTAGGGGTTTGCTTTGGGCATCAGATCATTGCTCAGGCACTTGGTGGGCAGGTGGAAAAATATTCTGGCGGTTGGTCAGTTGGCGCTACCGAGTATGACTTTGAAGGCCAAACCGTGACGCTAAACGCTTGGCATCAAGATCAAATTGTAAAGCTTCCGCCAGAGGCGCAGGTCCTGGGATCTAGCCCATTTTGCAAATATGCTTTTTTGGGCTACGGCGAAAGCGTTTTCACAGTGCAGGCCCATCCTGAATTCAAAAGCGATTTCCTTCGCGGTCTGATCGACAAGCGCGGCCGCGGCGTGGTGCCAGATGATCTACTTGATCAGGCATCAAGCAAATTAGAGCTGCCTAATTCAAATTCTGCCTTGGCAGACCGTATTCATTCCGTACTCGATTTAGCACAGGTGACAGCATGAGTAAGTTGGAAAATACCTTTAAAAAAATGCCTCAATCTGCCTCCGACTATCTTGAGGGACGCAAATTGGACGAGGTCGAATGTATTATTGCCGATTTACCGGGCATCGCCCGAGGCAAAGCTGTTCCGGCAGGGAAATTTGCCCGCCAGTCCTCGTTTTATCTTCCAGATTCGATCTTTTATCAAACCATCACCGGCGGCTGGGGAGAGGCGGCCGGCGATGACGGGTTTATCGAGCGCGATATGGTGCTTAAACCCGATTACTCCACCGCCACCGCCGCGCCCTGGACCGGCGATTGGACATTGCAGGTGATCCATGACGCCTATGACCGCAAAGACGAACCGGTCCCCTTTGCGCCGCGCAATGTTTTAAAACGGGTGGTTGAGCTTTATCGTACCAAAGGATGGGAACCTGTTGTGGCCCCCGAAATGGAATTTTTTCTTGTCGCCCGCAACATTGATCCAGCCAAACCAATATCTGCAATGATGGGACGGTCCGGCCGCCCAGCAGCCGCGCGGCAAGCCTATTCCATGACCGCGGTTGATGAATTTGGTCCGGTGATTGACGATATATACGACTTTGCAGAAGCCCAAGGGTTTGAAATAGACGGCATCACCCAAGAAGGCGGCGCCGGACAGCTTGAGATCAACTTGCGCCACGGCGATCCCGTGCGCTTGGCCGATGAGGTGTTCTACTTTAAACGGCTGATCCGCGAAGCAGCACTGCGGCATGATTGCTTTGCCACTTTCATGGCCAAACCGATTGAAAATGAGCCAGGCAGCGCCATGCATATCCACCATTCCATCATTGATATCGAAACCGGCACCAATGCATTCTCTGGCCCCCAAGGCGGCGAAACCGATCTTTTTTACCACTTTATTGGCGGCTTGCAGCGCTATGTTCCACGCGCCATTGCCATTCTGGCACCCTATGTCAATTCCTATCGCCGTTACGTTAAAGAGCACTCTGCGCCGATCAACCTTGAGTGGGCGCGCGACAACCGCACGGCCGGTATCCGCATTCCAATCTCAGACCCGGAAGCGCGGCGGGTGGAAAACCGGCTGGCGGGGATGGATTGCAACCCCTATCTGGGCATCGCTGTGTCGCTGGCTTGCGGCTATCTAGGGATGCAAAATGAACTGCGTCCGGGCAAACAATTTCGCGGTGAAGCCTATGAGGGCGAAACCGATATACCCAGAGTAATGGGCGAAGCCTTGGACCTTTTTGAAGCCTCGCCCGAATTACATGAAATCCTTGGCCCTGAGTTCGCGCGGGTGTATTCGATTGTGAAGCGCGCAGAATACGAAGAGTTTCTGCAAGTGATCAGCCCATGGGAACGCGAACATTTACTGCTGAACGTATGAACCTTTTAGATGCCAATGACCATTTGGGGCAGTATCCAGACAGCTGGTACGCTGCGACCGCAACCCCTTTTCCGGAATTTGACCAATTGCGCGGGGAACACCGCACTGATGTCTGTGTTGTTGGTGCGGGTTTTACGGGTCTATCTGCCGCGCTGCATCTTTCAGAAGCTGGCTTTGATGTAGTGCTTTTGGATGCCCAAAGGGTTGGCTTTGGCGCATCAGGGCGTAATGGAGGTCAGCTTGGAACTGGCCAAAGGATGGACCAAGACGATCTGCTCAAGCTGATGGGCGACAGTGTTGGCGATCAACTGTGGCAGCTTGCAGAAGATGCCAAAGATACCGTCAAATCATTGATAAAAAGCCATAAAATTGACTGTTATTTAAGGCCTGGCGTGGCGGGTATTGGTCTTAACCGAAAGCAAATGGACGAATTGCATCACTATGCCGAGTTTCTTGAAAACCGCTATGGCTATACGCAGATTGATAAATTAGACCGCGGCGCTACCGAGGACCTGTGTCCGTCCCCACGTTACTATGGCGGCATACTGGATCACGGGGCTGCGCACCTGCACCCATTGCGCTTAGCCTTGGGCCTCGCACAGGCGGCGATCAAGGCGGGCGTTACAGTTTATGAAAAGACCCGCGTTCAAGAAGTTGCTCGGGGATCAAACCCTGTTGTCACAACTGGAAACGGGGTTTTGCGCTGCCAGCACGTGGTGATTGCCTGCAATGGTTACTTGGGCGGGCTTGAGCCGAAAGTAGCCCGGCGGGTGATGCCCATAAACAACTTTATCGCAGCAACCGAACCGTTGGGAAGCGAAGCATCGCGGGTGTTGACCAAAGATGTCGCGGTGGCCGATACAAAGTTTGTGGTGAATTATTTTCGCCTGTCGCACGACGGTCGCCTGCTCTTTGGTGGCGGTGAAAATTATAGTTATCATTTTCCAAAGAACATTACTGAAACAGTGCGCAAACCGATGACAGAGATTTTTCCACATCTTGCGGATGTCAAAATCGATTATGCATGGGGCGGTACTTTGGGAATAACCGTGCGGCGCATGCCCTATCTAACTAGGTTGGAACCCAATATCCTAAGTGCATCCGGTTATTCCGGTCACGGAGTGGGCACGGCAACCCATGCAGGTAAAATGATGGCATTGGCAATTAACGGCGCTGCGGGTGGATTTGAAACCATGTCAAAGGTACCGGCAATACGCTTTCCTGGCGGAAATCGCCTGCGCAGCCCATTGTTGGTATTAGCAATGAGTTGGTATGCCATGCGGGATCGTTTGGGACTGTAACCAATCATCAACCCCGCAAAACCAGAAAACCTACATCTAGCGGCTCAGCTTTTCCAACTGCGCCTGCAGATCCGCCAATTGTGATTTAATTGTTTGAAGATCACCACTTTCGCTAGGCTTTTCCTTTGACGTTTCCGGGCTGGGTTTTTCGTCAGACCGTGCTGGAAACCCGCCTGTCATTGCCTTTAAAAACGCTTCTTGTTGAGCCTGCATCGCTTCGAAACCGGGCATTCCACTAAGCGGGCTCATGGCGCCCATGTTTTCGAGCATTTTTGATTGCCCATCGCGCATCATATCAAAAGACATGGCCAAGAACTGCGGCACGATGCTGGTGGCTTGGGTAGTGTAGCTGCGCACCAAATCGGTTAGCACATTGATGGGCAAAACACTTTCGCCCCGGCTTTCATGATCGGCAATGATCTGTAAAAGAAATTGACGGGTCAGGTCATCGCCAGATTTCAGATCTATGATCTGAACCTCGCGGCCGTCCCTAATAAGGCCTGCGATATCTTCAAGCGTGACATAGTCACTGGTTTCTGTGTTGTACAAGCGTCGACTTGCATATCGTTTTATCAAGAGTGGTTTATCTGTCGTCGACACGGTGACCTCCGAAAAATGCAGCGCTGCGGCAAACTCTACGCGCTTGCAGCAAAAAAAGAAAGGGTGAGCTATTGCTCACCCTCCACAGTTTTCTTTAGAGTAGAAAACGAGAGAAAATTACTGACCAGCTGCCTTTTTAGCCACTGCGTTGACCTCTTTAGTTGCCTTTTTGACGACATCTGTTGCTTCCTGAGTGGCCTCTTTGCCGGCTGCCATCACCAGTTGAACAGTTTCCATTTGCGCCTTTTTTGCAACTTCTGCGAAAGCGGCGATGTTTTCAGCGGCCACTTCAGCTTGAGCAGATGCAAAATCAGTAAGGGCTTTTGCGTAGTCTGCTGGATCGGTTTTCACTGTAGAGATCGTCGAGATTTTTCCCAGTGTATCTTTTGTCCATTTGCTTGAAATATCCGCACTTTGCTGGGCAGTTTGCAAAGCAACTTTAATCATTTTTTCATTCATTTCAGCCGAATTATCAAATGCATCTTGGTAGAATTTTGTATCCACAGGGAATGCAGCGATAATATCTTTAAAGAAAGTAGTCATATCAGGTGCCGTCGTCGCCATTTTTTTGATCCTTTGAACGCTCAGAAGTTATTTCCGAATATATTTATAAATTCTATATGCATGCTGCAATGCAGCATTTCAAGTCTTTTTCTGCGCTGCAGCAAAATTAATTTTGATTTAAACTTTGGCTTTCTGAGTGACGTAAAGCCCCGGTGCGTCACAAATAATCGGCGAACTGTCGCTGCCCGGCACAAGTGCATCCCTTTGTTTTCCAGAGCGTTTCTTCAACCAGCTTGCCCATTCATTCCACCAGCTGCCAGCATGGTATTTTGCGTTTGAGTGCCATTTTTCTGGTGTTTTTTTTAGGTCAAAATTTAGAAAATACCCATATTTATTTTTGCTCGGGGGGTTAATGATACCCGCAATATGACCCGATTCTGCCAATATAAAGGTTTTAGATCGGCTTCCCATTTGCGCAACACCGCGGTAGCTGTCTTTCCAATTGGCAATATGATCAGTTTCGCACGCAACTGCGGACAGCGGCACATCAACATTTTGCAAATGTAACTTTTCTCCAAAAAGCTCAAATCCGCCTTCCGCAAATTCATTGCGCTGGCACAATCCGCGCAGGTATTGCACGGCCATCTTTGCGGGCAGATTCGCGCCGTCTCCATTCCAGTACAAAAGATCAAAAGCGGGGGGGGCTTTGCCCATCATATAGCTTTTAATCGCAGGTGTATAAATCAAATCATTCGACCGCAAAAAGCTAAAGGTCCGTGCCATGATGTAACTTTCAAGGATGCCTTTTGCGCCCACTTCCTGTTCGATCCCATCAATGAAATCATTCTGCAGAAAGGGTAAAAACTCACCTTGGTTTGAAAAATCCGTCAGTGTGGTGAAGAAGGTTGCACTATTGATTAATTTCTCACCGCGCTGTTTTAACAAAGCCAAGGTCAGGGCCAAGGTCGTTCCACCGATACAGTAACCTACTGCATTTACCTTATCTTGCCCGGTTTCGGACCGTACTGTTTGCAGAGCCTGCAGATAGCCATGTTCTATGTAATCTTCAAGCGAGACCTCTTTATAACTGGCGTCCGGGTTGATCCAGGAAACAATAAAAACAGTGAAGCCCTGCGCAACCAGCCATTTAATCAAACTGTTTTGCGCTGTCAGATCCAAAATATAAAATTTGTTAATCCACGGTGGAAAAATAACCAACGGAATCTCATGTGTGGTTTGGGTGCTGGGACTGTATTGAATAAGCTCAAGCATATGGTTCCGAAACACGACCTTTCCAGGAGTGGTGGCAATATTCCCACCGAGCTCAAAGGCTTTTTCATCTGCCAAGCGCACAACCAATTCGCCATCATTGGCCTCAAGATCAGCAATTAGGTTTTCCAACCCATCAATCAGGGACTGTCCTTGGGTTTGCACCGCCTGCTCTAAAGCATCGGGATTGGTCGCCAGAAAATTTGTTGGCGCCATCATATCCACAATTTGTTTTGAAAAATACTCAAGTCGTTTTTTTTCAGTTGTCTCCAGGCTGTCAATAGACTCAATCGAACTTTGCACCAATTCTACATTGTGCAAATACTGCTGCTTGATGAATTTAAAATAAGGATGTCTGTGCCATAAAGGATTGGAAAACCGCTTATCCAACGGCACTGACGGTGCCTCTGACTCGAAATCATTGCTGATCATCGTGCTTTGCGTTTCGATAAAATGGGCAAGCGTTTTTCCCCAATAGGCGACTTGATGCTCGATTAATTTGCTTGGGCTCTGAATTGCTTCCTGCCAATAAGCTACTGACGTCTTGAGCGCTAAATCGTGACCGGGGCCGCTAAGCGCAGGGTCAGTAGTCTTTTTTGTTTGCAATACCGCAATCAATCGCTGACTTAACTCATCCAGTCTTGCAACATTTTGCTCTAATTTTAACGTTTGATTTTCAATATCTTTATCTGTGGTTGTCATTTAGTAAATTTCCGCATACCTTCGCTGCTGTGCAGCATAACAAAATTTAAACCCAAAGGCAAAGTGGCTAAATATTGCAATTAGCCACATCAGGCAGGAGATAAAAAATGCGCCATATGGCCAACTATGATTTAATGGAAGCCATGCGCAACACCAATCAATGGGTGGGTGCAACCGCCCAGGCTTTTGCGTCACACCCAGCCTTTTCCGCAGTGCCAAATCCTTGGCTGCAGTGGGCCGCTGCTTGGGGGCAAGTAACCGAGCGCAGCTATCAGCGGATGATCACCAAGCCTGATTGGGGAATTGATAGCATCACTTGCAATGATGGTCGGGACCATTTGGTTCAGGTAAAGCCTGTTGTATCCGGTGCCTTTGGAGACTTAATTCACTTTGAAGTACAGGGCCGCAAACCTGCATCCCGCCAGGTGCTTTTAATCGCGCCCATGTCCGGGCATTACGCCACATTATTAAGGTCAACGGTCAAAAGCTTGATTGGAGATTGCGAAGTCTATGTCACGGACTGGCACAATGCACGCGATATACCCGTTTCAAAGGGTAAATTCGATATCGAGGATTATACACTCTATCTAGTGGATTATTTAGATCACCTTGGACCGGAAACCCATGTTATCGCCGTGTGCCAACCTGTGCCTCTGGCTCTGGCGGCCACAGCCTATCTGGCCGAAGAAAACCCAGCGGCGCAGCCGCGCAGCCTAACATTGATCGGCGGGCCCGTTGATCCCGATGCAGCGCCCACAGATGTCACTGATTTTGGCCGACGCGTCACCATGGGCCAGCTTGAGCATACCTTAATTCAGCAGGTCGGATTTAAATATGCCGGTGTGGGGCGCAAAGTGTACCCCGGTTTATTGCAACTGGCCTCTTTTATGTCGATGAACAGCGACAGGCACAGCCAAGCCTTTTCCGATCAGATCATGCGCGTGGCCCAAAACACGGCCTCGGAGCAAGACAAACACAACAAGTTTTATGATGAATACCTCGCTGTGATGGATATGACCGCTGAATTTTACCTGTCAACGGTTGAGCGGATTTTCAAACAGCGCGAAATTGCACGAAACCAATTTACAGTGGCCGGAAAGAAAATTGATTTTTCCAAAATCACCAATGTTGCAATCAAAACTGTCGAGGGCGCGAAAGATGACATATCTGCGCCCGGGCAATGTATCGCCGCACTGGATCTTTGCTCTGGGCTTCCAGCGGATAAAAAGGCCAGCCACGTTGAACCAGAGGCGGGCCACTATGGCATCTTTGCCGGGAAAAGCTGGCGTGAAAACATTCGCCCGCTGGTGCTGGAATTTATTGACGCCAATAGCGACGCAACACCCGCAAAAAATTAATCACGCCGCGCTTTTTCGAGCGCCATGTCAATCATTCTCTGGGTGCCTTGGGAAAATTCTAACGGGCAGCTATAGGGCGTTCCCTCAAAAGCGGATGCGCGAAAGGCTTGAAGTTGGTTCACATAGTGATTTTCCGCTGGATAGCGCTTGGTTGACACCACCATATCAGAGGAATGCAACGCAACTTCGGCTTGTGAAAAGACCGAAGGATTGAACGGGGCTGTCAGGCGGATCAAGCCCTTGGTGCCATGAAAATTCATCTCTTGGCGCGGCGCCATCCGCATCGATGTGGTGGCATTGAAGTGAAACGATGGAAATTTGGCGTTGATCGACGCCCAGACATCCACATCATTTTGCCAAGTGATACTGGCATCGACGATTTCAACCGGTTCTTCTTTGGTCACAAAACGGGCCGCGCCCATAGTATATACCCCGATATCCGGCAGGCTACCGCCGCCGGTTTCTAGCCGGTTTCGGATATTGTTGGGATCTGCGCTGTTGTTATAGGAAAATACCCCGTCCACCTGAACCAACTCGCCAATTGCACCGCTTTGGTAAAGCTCTTTGGCATAGTGCCACTGGGGGTGATGCACGATCATATAGGCTTCGGCCAATAAAAGCCCCGAGCGGTCGCGCCGAGCGATGAGATCATCAATGTCTTCGGCCCGCATTGCAATTGGCTTTTCACACAAAACATGCTTGCCTGCCGCAAGCCCTTTTTTGCACCATTCCACATGCAATTGATTGGGCAGCGGAATATAAAGCGCATCTATCTCGGGATCAGCCAGCAGCGCATCGTAGTCAGAATAGACCTTTAAATCGGGTTCAATTGCCTGAAAAGTTGCAGCTTTCTCAGGCTTTGATGTGGCCAAAGCGCAAAATTGCGTATTGTGTGCCAGCATCATTGCCGGAACCATTTGGGTTCGGGCAAACTTTGATGCCCCTATAACACCCCAGCGCATTACTCTTTGCATAACTTATTCCCTATCCTGACGTGCAGTGAGGATAGGGCGTTACAGCAAAAGAGAAAAGCCCTAGGCCGCCGCTACAAGACCTTTTTCAAGCGCAAGTTCCCGCATTTTAAGTTGCAGCTTTTCAAAAGCACGCACTTCAATTTGCCGAATACGCTCGCGGCTTACATTATAATGCTCGCTTAGTTCTTCTAAAGTGATCGCTTTTTCGGCCAACCGCCGTTTGGCCAGAATATCCTGTTCACGCTCGTTTAAGACTTTCATGGCTTCCGCCAAAAGCTCACGCCGTGTGTCCAGCTCATCCTTGGCTTCATAATCTGCCGCCTGATCTGCATCTTCGTCTTCAAGCCAGTCCTGCCACTCCATTGAGCTTTCGCCATCAGCTGATCCGACCATTGCATTGAGCGATGCATCGCCACCAGAAAGCCGGCGGTTCATGCTAATGACCTCATCTTCGGTAACGCCCAAATCAGTGGCAATTTTCGCCACATTGTCAGGATGCATATCGCCTTCGTCCAAAGCGCCGATACGGGATTTCGCCTTGCGCAGATTAAAGAATAGTTTTTTCTGAGCGCTGGTGGTGCCCATTTTTACCAGTGACCAGCTGCGTAGGATATATTCTTGAATGCTGGCGCGAATCCACCACATCGCATAAGTTGCCAGTCGAAACCCTTTTTCCGGATCAAAGCGTTTAACCGCCTGCATCAAACCGACATTGGCTTCTGAGATAACTTCGGCCTGCGGCAAACCGTATCCGCGATAGCCCATGGCAATCTTTGCCGCCAACCGAAGATGCGAGGTGACCATTTTATGCGCCGCCTCGGTGTCTTGCTCTTCGACCCAGCGTTTGGCCAGCATATATTCCTCTTCCGGCTCAAGCATCGGAAATTTGCGGATATCCTGCAAGTACCGGCTTAGACCGCCTTCCGGGGTTGGGGCTGGAAGATTTGCGTAGTTGCTCATGTCGCTCCCTCAATGTTCATCTTGTTAACATTAAGTATGATTGGATGAAAACAGTTTCAAGGCCTGTTTAAAATTTCTACGCTATTTACATCGATTTTGGGCAAAAATATGACCATTGAGGCCAATTTTCACGCAGATGTGTTCGTTAAATCGCTCAGCAGCTTGGAAAAGTCATCCGGCAGAGTCGCCTCAAAGCGCAGTTTTTCACCGCTCACCGGATGCATAAAGCCTAAAACACTGGCATGGAGCGCCTGACGGGTAAAATTGCCAATGGCGTCAGTTGCATGCTCGCCCATCACTTTGCGCGCAATGCGCCGTTTGCCGCCATAAACCGGATCGCCAATAAGCCCGTGGCCTGTATGCGCCAAATGTACACGTATTTGATGGGTCCGGCCGGTTTCAAGCCAGCATTCAATCCGCGCAGCTGCGGCCGGCGTTCCAAATCGCTGTGCCACCCGAACGCGTGTCACCGCATGGCGCCCCCCTTCAAACAGTACCGCCTGACGTTGTCGATCAGTTTTATGGCGGGCCAATTGGGTGGTGATTTTCATCACATTACCGGGCTCAAAATTGACCCCACGAACGCCGCGCAACCTTGGATTACTGGCCTCTGGCACCCCAAAACACAGCGCTTGATAGAGCCGCTCAACGCTGTGGGCGGCAAATTGATCCGCAAGATGATGGTGGGCTTTATCGGTTTTGGCAACCACAAGCAAACCGCTTGTGTCTTTATCGATGCGGTGCACAATCCCGGGCCGCCGTTCGCCGCCAATTCCGGAAAGGGTGTCGGCGCAATGATACAGCAGCGCATTGACCAAAGTGCCACTTGGCGTGCCCGGCGCCGGGTGCACCACCATGCCCGCCGGTTTGTTGACTACAATCAAATGGGCGTCTTCATAAACCACCTTAAGCGGGATGTTTTCTGCCTCGGTTGCGATTTGAGTCGCGTCCGGTAGCGTGATTTCGATCTCGGCGCCGGCGGCAACCTTGGTTTTAGGACTATCTGCGATTTTGCCGTTGATGCGGACCGCGCCTTGCTCGATCAGTTTTCCCAAACGGGTGCGTGACAGATCCGCCTGCTCTGGCGCATCGCGGAAAAGAGCTTTATCAAGGCGGTTGGGTGGATCTTCCGCAATCGCAAACTGAACAAGGGACATCGTCATGACCGAACCTTTTGAGCCAGAAAAAGATGTGCCGCACCTGGCGTTTTTGCGGCGGCTGGTGACTGTGTTAAGCTTCACCATGATCGCGGGCATGGTAGTGTTAATAGCCCTGTTTGTCATCCGCTTTCAGGACAGTGGGATTGATATGCCCAACACTGTCACCCTGCCCGATGGCACAAGGCCGGTGGCCTTTACCCAAACCCGGTCCTGGTACTCTATTGTGACCAGTGATGACCAGATCCTCATTTACAACCTCAAAGGTGAATTGGTTCAAACAGTGGCCGTCGAACTGCCCTAATGCGCCGCGCTATGCAGACAGCATGGCTTCAAATTCGCGCCATTCGCCTTTGCTCATACCCGAGCTTTCTTGAGTGACCTGGTAGCCGGCTACCATCCTGCGCACGCAGTCTAAAGCGGTGGCAGACAGCGTTGCGCCACCCATCCGGTAATCTTCGAACGCGCGATAGGCAAAGGGCACCCAATCGGCGACCAGCTTGCACATTTCATCTGCATAAACCCGAATTTCATATTGCGCATGCGCATCCGCGCGAAGCCGCAAGAAATGAAACAGATTATGCAGATCAACTTTCCAGTACCACTGAGTGTAAATATTGGCCGGCAGGTTCATCCGCGCCAACTCGCGCGCAAGACCTTGTTGGCCCTCTTGGGAAATCATCGCCTCGTAATTGTCATAGGCGCGGGTGCTGTCCGCTTTGAGAATTTCTAGAACCTGCACCGCTTCCGTGCCTGTGAGCACCTCACCGCGGCCTTGATTGTTGACCACCGATTGCGCGGCCACTTTATCCGGGGCCGGAATATAAAACTCACGGTCCAAAATAGAGTAACGGGCGGAATATTCGTTCACATTTGCCGTGCGGTGGCGAATCCACTGGCGGGCAACAAACACCGGCAGTTTCACATGAAGTTTCAGCTCGCACATCTCAAACGGTGTGGAATGCCAGTGCCGCATCAGATAGCGGATCAGGCCTTCGTCGTTTTGCACTGATTTGGTGCCCTTGCCATAACTGACCCGCGCCGCTTGGCAGATGGCTGCATCATCGCCCATATAATCTATGACCCGCACAAAGCCGTGATCCAGCACAGGATAAGCGGTGTAAAGATGGCTTTCCATACCGGGGCTGACGGTCCGCAATGTGGTCTGGCTTTGGGCGCGTTGGGCATCAATTTCAGCCAGTTGATCAGACGACAGCGGCATGGGCGAATCCTTTTTAGCATTGAATCGGTTCCACTATATCTTGGGCAAGGGAATGAAGAAACCGCTAGATCAATGATAATTAGGCGAAAACAATATCTTTTGCTTTGGCTTTGCCCGGCCAAAGCTCGGCAAATCGGCTGTTGACGCCGCTCTGGACAGTCGGGCAGGACATGATACTTTACCCTCTGAACGCAAAAGCGATGGCTGCAAAGGGGCAAAGCAATGGGTATTCGGTATCTTCACACCATGGTTCGGGTCAAAAATCTTGAGGCTTCCATGGCCTTTTATGAACTGCTTGGGCTGAAAGAAACCCGCCGTCACGACAGCGAAGCCGGCCGATTTACGCTTGTGTTTATGGCGCCTAAAGGACAAGAGGACTGCCCGGTCGAGCTAACTTATAATTGGGATGGCGATGACGCTTTGCCCAGTGACAGCCGGCATTTTGGGCATTTGGCCTATTCGGTGGATAATATTTACGACACCTGCCAGCATTTGCAGGACAACGGGGTGGTTATAAACCGCCCGCCGCGCGATGGACGCATGGCCTTTGTGCGCTCGCCGGATAATGTGTCAGTAGAATTGCTGCAAGATGGCCCAGCGCTTGCACCGGCCGAGCCCTGGGCCTCGATGGGCAATAATGGGCATTGGTAAAACGAGACAGCATCAGGCAGTTGATGACGTCAATAAATATACCTGATTTGATCGGTCCAATAACGCTCGACCTGTTTAAGCGTTGATGAAATGTCTTTGATCGATCCCGTGTCCAGAATGTCTTGGGTGATAAGCCCTTCGGCATGGCGGGCAAAAAGACGGGCCACCACTTCACGCACAGTGCGGCCCTTGGGGGTTAGCTTGACCCGCACCGACCGGCGATCAAGCTCGCAGCGTTGGTGGTGCATATAGCCCATATCCACCAGTTTTTTTAAATTATAGCTGACATTGCTGCCTTGATAATAGCCGCGTGGCTTCAATTCACCAGCGGTCAGCTCATTTTCTCCCACATTGAACAAGAGCAGCGCCTGCACCGCATTTATTTCCAAGGCCCCGACCCGTTCAAATTCATCCTTAATCACATCCAGCAATAAGCGGTGTAATCGTTCGACCATTGCAAGGGCATCAAGATAGCCACTCATAAAAGCCGTTTCTTTGGTGGCTGCCACTGCGCTTGGAACATTCATTGCCGTCTCCTGTGATCGGTGCGGATCAAAGAGTGCACCATAAACCCAAATAATCGGTTAAATCTGAAAAAATTAGCCGTGAACCTGAGAAATATGCGCCTTTATGTCCCTCACAACCGCTATGAATTGCGGCGCACAGGGGCGCTGCCCCGATACCCACTGATACAGATCCTGATCATTTTGATTTAGAAAATCTTCATATATATTCAGTTCTTGGGGGCTCATCTGCGACAGGCAGTCGTTCGCAAATCGCGACAAAATGATATCCATTTCCTTGATTCCACGGCGCATAGAACGCATCTTTAATCGCTTAAGCCGCGTCTGCCGCGCTTCGCTCATACTGCATCCTTGAGCTTTTGGCGAAGCTGTTTCTCTAACCGGCCAAGTCGATCCGACGACTCTTTGAGTGTGGATTTAAGCGTTCTCATTTCAATCAAGAGATCACTCATCTCTTGGCTTATCTCAGGCGCTGCCTCTGGGCTGTCCAATCCCTCACCCTCGCCGTTAATCAGCCAGGTGATTGACACATTCAAAAGACCTGCAAGCATCGACAGGCGATTGGCGCGCGGCTCAGACAGATCGCCTTCCCAGGCCTTAAGGGTTGCCACTTTTATCCCCAGACGCTTTGCCAGCTGCTGCTGTGTCATGCTGGTTGCATCACGTGCAGCCGCCAACCGATCCCCAAATGTTGCTGTATCGGGGCCGTACCAATCAAATGCTGCATCCGTCATAAAATTCCCTAACCTATATTATCTTGATCCTGTGTGGCGCAGAGCCTATGACAAACCAAACCAAACTACAAACAGGTTCCCCGATGTCTGTTCTTTCAACCGGCCTTGCACGTATAAAACCGTCGCCTACCATTGCCATGTCATCCCTGGCCAGTTCGCTGCGCCAAGAGGGACGTGATATTATCAGCCTCAGCGCTGGCGAGCCAGATTTCGACACCCCGGACCACATCAAAACCGCAGCCATCGCCGCCATTGAAGCGGGGAAAACCAAATATACCCCCCCTGACGGCATGCCCGAATTGAAAGCCGCGATTTGCGATAAATTTGCCCGCGATAATGGCCTTAGCTACCAGCCCAAGCAAATCTCGGTCGGCACCGGCGGCAAGCAGATTTTGTATAACGCTTTGGTGGCTTCGCTCAACCCCGGGGATGAGGTGGTGATCCCTGCGCCCTATTGGGTGAGCTACCCTGATATGGTGCTACTTGCGGGCGGCACGCCGGTGATTGCCGAAACCCGCGCGGAAAATAACTATAAACTGAGCGCGGGTGATTTGCGCGCGGCGCTTAGCAGCGCCACCAAATGGTTCATTTTTAACTCGCCCTCAAACCCCACAGGCGCAGGGTATAACGAAGACGAATTGCGTGCCTTGACCGATGTGCTGCTCGACTTTCCCCACGTCTGGGTGATGAGCGATGATATGTATGAGCATCTGGCCTTTGACGGGTTTCGCTTTTGCACCCCCGCGCAGGTTGAACCACAGCTTTATGAGCGCACGCTCACCTGTAACGGCGTGTCCAAAGCCTATGCCATGACCGGCTGGCGCATTGGCTATGCTGGCGGGCCAGAGCCGCTAATTGCCGCGATGCGCAAAGTGCAAAGTCAAAGCACGTCGAACCCATCGTCGATTAGCCAGTGGGCTGCGCTAGAAGCACTAACGGGCCCACAAGAGTTTCTGGCAGATAACAATGAGGTTTTTGTGCGCCGCCGCAACCTGGTTGTGGCCGCATTGAACGCCATCGACGGCATAGACTGCCCGATGCCCGAAGGTGCGTTTTATGTCTATCCTTCCATCGCCGGGCTCATTGGCAAGCGCACGCCAAAAGGCCATGTGATTGCCACGGACGAAGACTTTGCCATGCAATTGCTCGAAGAAACCGGTGTGGCGGTGGTTTTTGGCGCAGCCTTTGGTTTGTCGCCAAATTTCCGTGTCAGCTATGCCACTTCGGATGAATTGCTAAAGGCCGCCTGCAAACGAATTGCGGATTTCTGCGCCTCACTAGATTGAGGATAAAAAGGGCATTTTAAAGTCGCCGCAACAACATTGCGAAACGCACTAGAAGCATAAAGGCTGCTGCCGACAACCCAACCGCCAAGCCAGCCCAAAGACCGGCGCCGCCCCAATCGAGCATAAAACAAAACACATAGGCGCCGGGCAATCCGATGACCCAGTAACTGACCACGGCCATGGCCATCGGCACCGTGGTGTCTTGTATTCCGCGCAAAAACCCCAAGGCCATAACCTGGGCAGCATCCACCACCTGAAACAGCGCTGCCATCAACAAAAGCACACTGCCATAAAGGATAATCTGGTCAAAATCCGGATCGTTTGCATCGATAAAAGCCGACAGCAAAGGCTTGGGCATCATTACGAAAGCAAGGACCGTTACGGCTGCAAAAATCATCGACAGCACAAAACCCGCAATAGCGCCCTGGCGTAGCGTAACCGCATCGTTTTGGCCAAAGGCTTTGCCCACCCGAATGGTGGCCGCGCCCGATAGGCCAACGTGAACAACAAAAACAAGGCTGGTGAGTTGTAGCGCCACCCCATGGGCCGCCAAGGGCACTGTGCCCAGCCACCCCATCATAATGGTGGACCCGGAAAACAGACCCACCTCGGCAAAACTTGTGGCACCAATCGGCGCGCCCAGTTTTGCCACTTTGAGTAGCGCGCTCCAATCAGGGCGCCACAGACGAGCGAATATCTGTTGCTCGGGCAAAGCCCATTGGGCGTAAACCGAAACGCCTACCGCCATGAAAATATTGACCGTCAGTGAAGCGATGGCCGCGCCTTGCACACCCAGCTCTGGCGCCCCGCAATTGCCAAAGATCAGGCAATAATTCAGTGGAATATTGATGATAAAGCCGCCCACTGTAATGAACAGAACAGCCTGCATCAATTCCAGCGCCGAAAGATAATCTTTGATCACAATCAATATAAGAGCCGGCAAAAGGGCAAAACCGACAATGCGCAAATAGCTCTGCGCAACGTCAGATAACGCAGGGTCTTGCCCGAACATTTCCAAAACCGCCCCAGAAAACCAAAAAAGACCAAAGGTAGCGACAAAAAACAATGCCGATAACCACAGCGCCATCCGCGTCACCCGGCGTATCTGTTGATTGTCCCCGCTTGAAACCGCACTGGCCACCAAGGGCATTACTGCGTGACCAAACCCTGAACCGACGATAAAGAAGACAAAGAAATAAGTACTCCCCAGCACCACGGCAGCCAAAGCGTCGATAGAATAGCGGCCAAGCATGATGGTATCTGTCACGCCGATTGAGACATGCACAATATAACCGGCTGCCAGTGGGGCACCAAGCGCTATCATTTTTTTGATCTGTGAACGGTAAGCGTCAGAAATATACATTCTTCTGCCTTACCCCTAAGTAAAGCATGCCACAAGAAAAAGCCGCGCTATCGGATCACTCCAATAGCGCGGAAAAGTGATAGAGTTATTTTAAAAGATGCGCCCCGACAGAAGGGATTTTAGGGGTGGGATGCAATTACCTGCCCGGGCGCACCTTAATCGACAAACCAAAAGGTCGGGCAGTTTTAGCTATCTATCCCGATGGACCAACCAAACAGCCGAACCTCAGGTTATTTAATCTTAGAAAAGGCAAACAAATTAACCTTTTCATTGAACTTAACAGTGCGCTTTCTAAGATTTTACAAGGTCTGTGAGTAAGCCCTTGCTATAGGTTAAAATTGCAGTAAAGGGCCGTTTCATACAACATAGAAAGTTGCAAAGTGTACTTTGCAGAATCAAGATATATAGAAAACAAAATTTTTAACGATTTTATTCAATATCTTACGATATGTTAATCTGAAGCGTCACCTCTTTAAATTATCAAAATAGAATTATCGCTATTAACCAAAATGGGTCAGATGACACGTATCCGATCTAATTTTTTTCCGATGCCTCTCATCAGTCCACAGATATGGCGATATTTACATGTCTTAAAGCAGTTGCTGCTTTAAGACGATTTCATTTTTGACTTTCTTTTGCACGATGACACGCTTGGTGACTTCCCCTTGCCTTTGCAAAGTGTCATACTGAACGCAAAACAAAAAAGAGCAGCCTGTATGAGCGATCTATTAAGCCGCGACCAAAGTGATGATTATGATGCCTCTTCCATTGAGGTGTTGGAAGGGCTTGAGCCCGTTCGCAAGCGCCCCGGTATGTATATTGGCGGCACGGACGAGCGGGCGCTGCATCATCTGGTTGCCGAAGTTCTAGATAACTCGATGGATGAGGCTGTCGCCGGCCATGCCAACTGGATCGAAGTTGAACTGCACAGTGATTATGCGATGACCATCCGCGACAATGGCCGCGGTATTCCGGTCGACCCGCATCCCAAATTTCCCAAGAAATCTGCCCTTGAGGTGATCTTATGCACATTGCATGCGGGCGGTAAGTTTAGCGGCAAAGCCTATCAGACCTCGGGCGGCCTGCATGGGGTTGGCGCCTCGGTTGTGAATGCGCTGTCCGACAGTATGGTGGTGCAGGTGGCGCGCAACAAAGAACTTTATGAACAGCGCTTTAGCCGCGGTATTCCTCTGGCGCCTCTGGCCAAGCTTGGCCCGACGCAAAACCGCCGTGGCACCACCGTAACCTTTCACCCCGACGCAGAGATTTTTGGTAAATTGCGGTTCAAACCGGCGCGGCTTTTCAAATCAATCCGTTCCAAAGCCTATCTTTTTAGCGGTGTAGAAATTCGCTGGAAATCCGAAATTGACGACGGTGAAACCCCGACCGAGTCGACCTTTCATTTCCCCGGCGGATTGAGCGATTACCTTAATGAAACGCTTAACGGCGCAACCACCTATTCCGAACAACCCTTTAGCGGCGTTGTTGATTTTCAAGAGCGCTTTCAAACCCCGGGCAAAGTGGAATGGGCGATCAATTGGACCCCGTCGCGCGACGGGTTCATCCAGTCCTACTGTAATACAGTTCCCACCCCCGAAGGCGGCACCCATGAAAGCGGTTTCTGGGCCGCCATTTTGAAAGGCATCCGTGCCTACGGCGAATTGGTCAACAACCGCAAAGCCAAAGACATCACCCGCGAAGATCTATCGACTGGCGGCTGCGCCTTGGTCAGCTGTTTTATCCGCGAGCCGGAATTTGTCGGTCAAACCAAAGACCGGCTGGCCACCAACGAAGCCCAGCGCCTGGTGGAAAATTCGGTGCGCGACCATTTTGACAACTGGCTGGCTGCCGATACAAAATCTGCTGGTGCGATCCTTGATTTTCTAGTCCTGCGCGCCGAAGAGCGGCTGCGCCGGCGGCAGGAAAAAGAAACCCAGCGCAAGACGGCCACCAAAAAACTTCGGCTTCCTGGCAAGCTGGTGGATTGCTCGGCCACTGCGCGCGATGGCACCGAATTGTTTCTGGTCGAAGGCGATAGCGCCGGCGGCTCGGCCAAAATGGGCCGCGACCGCAAAACCCAAGCTTTGCTGCCCCTGCGCGGAAAAATCCTGAACGTGCTGGGCGCGGCCAGCTCGAAACTGGGTACGAACCAAGAGATTAGCGATCTGTCACAGGCGCTAGGTGTCGGGCTTGGCACGCGTTTCAATCTTGATGATCTGCGCTATGACAAAGTGATTATCATGACCGATGCGGATGTGGACGGGGCCCATATTGCCGCGCTTTTGATGACCTTCTTTTTCACCAAGATGCGGCCAATGATTGATGCCGGCCATCTTTATCTGGCCTGTCCGCCGCTTTACCGGCTGACCCAAGGGGCCAAACGGGTCTACTGCGTTGACGAAGCAGAGCGCGACGAATGGCTTAAAAAAGGTCTGGGCGGCAAAGGGAAAATCGATGTTAGCCGGTTTAAAGGTCTGGGCGAAATGGACGCCAAAGACCTCAAGGAAACCACGATGGATCCAGCGACCCGCAAGTTAATTCGGGTCAGCATCGACGAGGACGAGCCGGGCGAAACCGGACATCTGGTGGAACGACTGATGGGCAAAAAGCCCGAGTTGCGCTATCAATATATCCAAGAAAATGCCAAGTTTGTCGAAGAGCTGGATGTCTAAAGGCCATCTTCCATCCATCGCTGTTTTTCAAAAATAGGTTTGCCGTCAGCGGTTTAACCACTAGGGTTGCGCAAAATGATCAATGAGGTGGCGCAATGTCGTATAGTACTTCTGCTCTTATCATGCTGGCCGCAGGGCTTGGCATTCCAGTTCTGGCGGCGCTCAACGCCGCGCTTGGCCAATTTCTTGGCTCGCCGGTCGCGGCTGTCACCGTGCTTTTATGCGTGGCCTGTAGCGCGATCTTCATCATCTTACTGACCACCTCAAGCCTGTCTTTTGCGCGCTTGGCCGAAGCCCCGAGGCATTTGTTTCTGGCAGGCTTACTGGTGACCTTTTATATTTTGTCGATCACCGCTATTGCGCCACATTTCGGCGTGGGAAATGCGATTTTCTTTGTGCTGTTAGGCCAATTGATCAGCGCGGCGGTGGTGGATCACTTTGCGCTTTTTGGTGCTACCGGTTCACCGCTGAGCTTGACCCGTTCGCTCGGGCTTGGGGTGATGGCACTTGGTGTCTGGATCACCCAGCAGACCTAGCACACATCCAATTTCACTTGTTATAGAAACGCACGGATCAATCCGGCAACCTCATCGGGTTTTTGGTGGTGCAACCAGTGATCGGCTCCGCTTATCTTATGCAGTGTGAAGGCATCGCAAAGCGCATCCATACCTGCATAGCTTGACGGCAAAAGCGCGGTGTCATCGGTTCCCCAGATCAAAAGATGCGGCACCAAAATCCGCATCACACCTGCGTCAAGCGGCGGCGGGGGATCAATTTGCGCGCCCAGTTTCGGCACATATAGCCCTGTGGCCCGATACCAGTTGATCATGGCTTGCAACCCAGCAGCGTCGCGCCATGCGGCGAGATACTCTTTAAGCCGCGCTCCATCCAGCCATGACATATTCATTGGACCGGCAAACATCTCGCGCAGTTTGGCAAAGTTATCGGCGGCAAGCACCTGCTCTGATCCTGCGCGCTGCAACCATAAGATATATTGCGAGGCCGCAATTTGATCCGCATCTTCGATCAGGGCGCGTTGAAACGGCACCGGATGCGGCCCGTTCATCACCACCAATTTGCGCAGCAGATCAGGCCGCGCCATGGTCAAGGCATAGGCCGCAGCAGCGCCCCAATCATGGCCCACAACATCAATCGGGACACCAATATGATCAATCAATGCCACCAGATCACCAACCAGATGCTGAATGTGATAGGCTGCAACATCACTTGGCGAATAACTTTGCCCATACCCGCGCTGATCCGGCGCAATGCAGTAAAACCGGTCGCTCAGCCGTGTGGCTACTTCTTCCCATGCGCCGGAATATTCCGGAAACCCGTGCAGCAGCAGCAACGGAGGATTTTTAGCATCGCCCCAAGTTCGCAGGAAAAATCTATGGCCATTCAAAGTGACAAATTCTGACATTGTTTTATTCTCGGCTTGCTCTCTTGCTCTGGCCTGAATTATGGTTCACGGACGTCTAAGCGACTGTGCAGTCCAGCCCGGAGAAAATCAATGGTGACGCAACTGACCCTGCCCTTTGTCCAGAAGTTTCTAGATGAAAATTTTGCTCAGTGGATTTTGGATCTTCAACCGAAACTAACCCGTTTTGAAGATAGCAGCGCCGAGATCGATATCCCGATCACGCCGCATATCAAACGCTTTGGGGATATTGTGTGCGGCCAAGCGATCAGTGCGTTGGCGGATACAACCATGGTGTTTGCCTGCTTTAGTCATCTTGACCAGTTGGCCCCCGTCACCACCACGACACTGGACAGCCAGTTTTTGCGGCCTGCCTCTGGCGATATTTTAACCTGCCGTGCCAAGGTGGAGCGGGCCGGCAAAGCGGTGTTTTTTCTGAGCGCTGAATTAACCACCCGGCCGAATGACAAACTTGTGGCCCGCGCCAGCGCGACATTTTACCTCCCCGCCTAGGTTTGGGTTTCAAAACGCTTTAATGACAGGCTTTGCCCAAAGCTTTCAAACGCCAGTAATTATAGGGAAGCGGCGTGATAAAGCCGGCCAGAAGCTTAAACGGGATGACCCACCACGTAAGCTTGGCGCCGCCCGTCAGCCAGACATCGACCAAATTCATCGCAGCCTCCATCGAAATCATCGAAATTAGCGACATGCCAATTGCCGTTTGAAACGCCACTTTCAAAGCCATTTGGCGCATCAAAATAACTGTCTCAAGCGCAATCGAGGTGAGCAATCCATTGAAAATTGCCAGACTCATAATCGCCAGCGTGCTCCATGGGATGCCGGTATATTGGAAAAAGGCAATGGTGCCCAAATCTCCGATCGAGCAGCCAAGCAAACACCATAGGGTATTTTTGGAAGACCGGCGCCATGTGTGACGGCAGCGCCAGTTGATTGAAAATGTATCTGATAAAACGTTCATGACGACCCCGTTTGCCTCTCGTTTAAGGCTGATATAGGCTTTCCAGTAATTGGAAGGTCAAGGGAGGCCAAGATGAAAATTTCACATGCCGCAGAACGGGCTGGATTGCCAGTTAAGACCGTGCGCTATTATGCCGATATCGGGCTGGTTGAACCCGCAGACCGCAGCGCATCTGGATATCGCAGCTATGATCAGGACGCGATCCAAAAGTTGATTTTTATCCGCCGCGCGCGCGCTTTCGGGTTTAGCATTACCAAATGCCGTGAATTGCTCGGCCTTTATGTGGATGACAGCCGCTCAAGCGCGGATGTGAAAGACATTGCCAAACGGCGGCTGGCCGAAATTGAGGAAAAACAGAAAGAGCTGCAATACCTGCATGACGAGCTGGCCCATCTCATCACCGCTTGCCGCGGTGATGATCGCCCTGATTGCCCGATTATATCCGGCCTTGCCCAACCGGCGTGACAGGAATTACCGCTTGATTTCGCTCTGGAGCGCCTAAATTTTGCACCACCGCGATACCGACGTAAAACCGACCCCCGAATCGAGCCTATTTCGCAGCCAATTCGCCGACCATTTCCCACAGCGCATCGGGTACATCGACCGTCGTTGCAGGGGTTTTGCCCTGCCCCGGCATCCGCGCATTTGGATCAAGAGCAACCGCATCGGCCACTGCCTCGAACCGGTCATAAAAGGCCGGACCTGAGGCCGGATCAATCAAAAGATAGTACTGCCCCAGATCATGTGGCGGGCCCTCGGGCGCTTTCAGTGGTTTGACATCGCGCGAGACCACGCCGCCAGTCATTCCGGCCGCCAGAAGCTCGGCCATCAGGCCAAATCCCCAGCCTTTATAGCCGCCCATGGAAACCAGCGAACCGGCCAGCGCCGCCTCGGGATCAGTGGTGGGAATTCCTTTGGAATCAATGGCCCAGCCTTCTGGAATGCGCTCCCCTGCGGCTTTGGCCATGGTGATTTTTCCCAGTGCCACTGTGGTTGTCGACTGATCGAACTGCATGGCAATACCGCCCTTGCCATCAGGCACGGAAAACGCAATTGGATTGGTGCCGATGACCCGTGTTTTACCGCCCGGAGGCGCCACAATCGGCGAGGCATTGGTCAGCCCAAGCCCAATCAGCCCAGCGCGGGCAATGTGTTCGGTAAAATACCCAAGTGAGGTACAGGTATGGGCATGGCCCACCGCTAAACTTGCGATGCCCAGCTCGCGCGCCGCCTCAGCCGCCACCGGCAACCCCCGCGCAAATGCAGATTGGGCAAACCCCATTTTAGCATCCACATGCACCGCCCCGGCCTTCGCAGACGTCACTACCGGTTCGGCCGTTCCATTGACCCGCCCGCTTTGCAATTGGTGGCAATAGCTTTCAAGATAATACAGACCGCAAATCCGATTGCCGACGCTTTCTGCTGTGGCCACAGCATCCGCGACATGTTCGGAAATCCAATCAGCTGCCCCATGGGCCTGTAATGCAGTTTTCGTTTTTTGCTTAATGATTTCAACGGTAACTTCGGCCATCTAGAATCCCTTAGTCTGCTTTTGCGCACATTAGCTTTGAACACATGCGCTGGGTTTTTCAAGAGCTGATTTAGGGATCATGACAAATCCATTGCCAGCCGCATACGTCTAATTTACGGCGATGGAAATTACAGCACCATTTTTTTCAATGAATTTGACAGTGCCAAGGTCTGTTGCAACATTTTCCTTGATTGAGGTGATTGACCTTGGCGATTTTTGAGCCAATATCTCGTGTAAAAGTCATACCGCCTTATTAAACAGGCGCTGAACTTTCCGTAAATGGAATTTTAAAGGATTGAATATAATGTCCCTTGCAAATGGTCGGTCTTATCTTGCTATCCCCGGTCCCTCTGTCATTCCTGAAGCCGTACTTCAGGCAATGCACCGCTCTTCGCCGAATATCTATGAAGGCGAATTGGTGGACATGATGCCGCCGTTGCTTGCAGATTTATGCGCCGTTGCGCGCACTGACCAGAATGTTGCGCTTTATATAGCAAACGGCCATGGCGCATGGGAAGCCGCGCTGGCGAACATGGCAGGCCCTGGCGATACGGTTTTGGTGGCCGCCACTGGACAATTTGCCCATGGGTGGGCTGCGATGGCCGAAACCCTTGGAATTAATGCAGAAATTATTGAATTTGGAACACAGTCGCCGATCAACCCTATGCGCATTAGTGATGCTTTGCGGGCCGATACAGCACGGCAGATCAAAGCTGTTCTGATCACCCATGTGGACACATCCACATCCATTAAGAACGACATAAAAGCGGCGCGCGACGCCATTGATGCCACCGTTCACCCTGCTCTATTGGCCGTGGATTGCATTGCATCGCTTGGCTGTGATCGCTTTGAAATGGATGCATGGGGTGTTGATGTGATGGTTGCGGCCAGCCAAAAAGGATTGATGGTGCCGCCGGGATTGGCCTTTGTCTATTTCAACGAAAAAGCGGCTGAGCAGCAACACGCCCTTGAACGGGTCAGTTCCTATTGGAACTGGCAACCGCGGGTCAATGCAGAGGTTTTTTACCAGTATTTTTGCGGCACGGCGCCAACTCTTCATCTTTATGGGTTGCGCACCGCTTTGGACATGATCAAAGCCGAAGGCATCGATGCTATCTGGTCCCGTCATAAAGTGCTCGCCCAATCCATTTGGGCCGCAGTAGAGTGCTGGGGCAGCGGCGCAGGCCAGATGCGGATGAATGTGCAAAACCCGCAGCACCGCAGTCATGCGGTTACCTCGCTGCACCTTGGTGCGCCTGATGGAAAAAATCTCCGCCGCTGGGTTGAGCATGAGGCCGGATTAACCCTTGGCATCGGCTTGGGCATGTCCACGCCCGAAGATCCCAATGGCGACGGATTTTTCAGATTTGGCCACATGGGTCATGTCAACGCACAGATGATCATGGGGCTGCTGGGCACCGTTGAAGCCGGGCTTTGTGCACTTGATATCCCGCACGGATCCGGCGCTGTCGAAGCCGCAGCGCGGGTTATGGCATCAGCGAGCTAATGCTGCGCTAAGCGCTTTGGGCAGCAAATCGCGTAATAGTTCAAGATCTTCTGGATGGCCGGCACTGACCCGGATGCAGCGGTTTTGCGGGGCCACAAATGGCATTCTAACAAACAGGCCACTGGCCACCAGATCGTCTAGGACGGCTTTGGCGAAAGCGCCATCCCGGCCGCAATCTATTGCAACAAAATTGGTGGCAGACGGCAGCGTAGATAACCCGTTTTCTTCAGCTATCTGCGCAATGGTAGCGCGGCCTTTTGCCACCTGTTCGCGCACATGGGCAAGCCAGTCCTGATCGCCAAGCGCCGCCAATGCACCGGCTTGCGCTGCACGGTTCATGCCAAAGTGATTGCGAATTTTTTCAAATTGCCCGATCAGATCCCGCGCGCCCAAAGCATAGCCTACTCGTGCCCCTGCCATGCCGTAACCTTTTGAAAAGGTGCGCATTCTAATCACTTTAGGGTCATTAATCGCCACCTTTGGGGCGGTGCCTTCGGGCGCAAATTCGATATATGCTTCATCCAGAACTAAAAGACAGCCATCGGGCACATTAGAGATCATTTCCTCTATCACATCTGCGCTGTGCCACGTTCCCATCGGATTGTCTGGGTTGGCCAAATAGATCAGTTTGGCATTTTGCTGTCCGGCCAATTCCAAAAGCGCGGCAGGGTCTTCGTGATCCCCGACATAGGGCGCTTTAAGCAAGGTCCCGCAAAATCCAGCCACATGATAGTTAAACGTCGGGTAGGCACCATCTGATGTTACAACTTTGTCACCCGGTCCGATCAGCATCCGCACAAGATAGCCAAGCAAACCATCTATTCCTTCGCCAACCACAATATTTTCCGCCGATATGGCGTGGTGATCGGCTAAAGCCGCGCGTAAATCAAAGCTGGTGGGATCACCATATTTCCAAATATCCGAGGCTGCTATCTGCATCGCCTCAATCGCCTTAGGGGATGGGCCAAAAACGTTTTCATTGGCCCCAAGACGCGCCGAAAAAGCGCCGCCTCTTGCCCGCTCTTGGGTCTCTGGACCGACAAAGGGAACACTTGCCGGCAGGCTTTCGACCAATTTGGTATAACTTGGTTTGCTCATAGCACAGAGATAATGGTATATTGCTATCAGAGGCAAGGGCGTAAAGGTTTTGAGAGCTATCATACAGAAAAATAACTATAACTATTCAACGGCGCGCTGCGCAGAGCAAATGATCCGAAGCGCATCACGCAATTTTGAACCGATCATTGCGGTAAAATCCAATCCAGTCTTGACCTTCGTTTCGATCAGGCACAGGGTCTGCAGCAGACATAAAACGGAGCCCGACTGTGCGCCATAGCAACCAACCTTTTGCTGCATATGAATGGATGATCGCTTGGCGTTATCTGCGCGCGCGCCGCGCCGAAGGTGGCGTCAGTGTGATGACATGGATCAGCCTGATCGGTATCACGCTGGCGGTGTTTGCGTTGATTGCCACCCTCGCTGTCCGCTCTGGGTTCCGCTCGGAAATTGTAGACACAATTTTGGGGGCAAATGCCCATGTCACTGTCTATCAAATTCCGGCAACAGATGATTTTGGGCGCTTAGATCGCACCATTCATAATTATGCCGACATGGCGCAAGACATTGGCCATATTGAAGGTGTGACCCGTGCTGCGCCGCTGATCAAAGGTCAGGTGATGGCCAGTTCCGGGGGGCAAAACGCCGGTGTGCAGGTGTACGGTATTTCGGCCTCTGATCTACTGACATTGCCGCGGATTGCAAACCCGGAAGACTTTGTAGGCGATATAGGCGATTTTGAACAGGGCATTGCCATCGGGTCCGGCGTTGCACGAATTTTAAACGTAACGCTTGGTGATAAAATCAAACTTATCTCTCCAAATGGCGTTAAAACAGCCTTTGGAACCAGCCCGCGCGTCAAGAGTTATCCGATCACCTATGTGTTTACAGCAGGTCGCTATGACATTGATAAAACCCGCGTTTATATGCCCTTTGCCGAAGCTCAGGATTATTTTAACCGTGAAGGGGTGGCCGATGAGATCGAGGTCATGGTGGAAAACCCTGATCAGGTTGAAAAGTTAGCAGGCGCGATTTCTTCAGCCGCTGGCGCCCGAGCCCAGCTTTGGAGTTGGAAGGATGCATCCAGCAACTTTTTACGCGCCCTAGAAATCGAAGATAACGTGATGTTTATCATCATGACGATATTGGTTTTAATAGCGACCATGAATATCATTTCCGGCTTGATTATGCTGGTGAAAAACAAGGGCCGCGATATCGGCATCCTTCGCACCATGGGATTAACCGAGGGGTCTGTGATGCGGGTGTTTTTTATCTGCGGCGCCTTTACTGGCGTAATCGGGACAACATTCGGTGTGATCTTGGGCTGCTTGTTTGCGATCTATATTGATCCGATTTTCTCATTGGTCAATTACGTGGCTGGCGGCGGTGTTTGGGACCCATCTATCAGGGGTATCTATTCGGTTCCTGCTGAACTTCATCCAAACGACGTTTTATCAGCGGTGGTATTATCATTGGGCTTAAGCTTTGGCGTTACATTTTTTCCAGCACGGCGCGCGGCGCGCATGAATCCGGTTGAGGCCCTGCGCTATGAGTGATCTGCTGCTTGAATTAGACGCTCTTGAAAAAGCCTATCATCGGGGCCGGCCCAACCAAATCAATGTTCTTAATGGTGCAAACCTCGACGTAAAACGCGGTGAAATCATAGCCTTGGTCGCGCCCTCTGGTGCAGGCAAATCTACATTGCTGCACATCGCTGGTCTTTTAGACACACCAGACGCTGGCGAGGTGAAATTTCAGGGTGAAATTCTAAATACAATGAGCGACCGGAAACGCACCGCGATCCGGCGCAGAGAAGTCGGTTTTATTTATCAATTTCATCACTTGTTGCCTGAATTTTCCGCCCTTGAAAATGTGATGCTGCCACAGCTTGCAAATGGGCAATCGCGCAAAGTGGCTAAATCCCGGGCTGCTGAGCTACTGTCTAAGGTTGGCATTGCCGAGCGCGCGGATCATAGGCCAGCCGAGTTGTCGGGCGGCGAACAACAACGGGTTGCGTTTTGCCGAGCTTTGTCCAACGCGCCCAAAGTGCTGCTTGCGGATGAACCGACTGGGAACCTTGATCAGACCACTTCTGAGCAAGTGTTTGAAACCTTAGTGTCTGTAGTACGGCAAACCGGATTATCCGCTGTTATTGCCACCCATAATCCACAGCTTGCGGCGCAAATGGACCGCACAGTTACATTAAGGAATGGCCTTCTTGAATGAGACCCAGTGAGCCTAAGCCAGTTAGCTAGATTTGCTTGTAGTAACTTTTGCTTAACTCTTCCGGTGAGGCGCCTCCTAAGTACCTAAAAAGATAGATCAAGTTTTGTGCCCCACGCCGAAGCCAGCCGTTTTTTTCATAAGCCAAAGCACTGGTTAAAACTGTCACAGGCAGCATGCGCATGTGTTGCTTTAGCTTTAAAGCAATCGCAACATCCTCCATCAAAGGTTGGTTCGGATAGCCACCAATGCTTGTCAGTTGTTGTTTTGAGATCAATAATCCCTGATCCCCATAAGGCAACCTGAAAAGCATTGAGCGAAGATTAGCCCACGCTTCGGTAACCCGCGCCATAAGATGCGTGCTGTTAAAGCCCAGTTTGAAGAAAAACGCTTTTTGCTCATTGACCAGACAAGAGCCCACTACGTCACTCCATCCCTTGGGTAAAATACAATCAGCGTGCAGAATGAGCAGCCAGTTACCCTGCGCTTCGGCGCAGGCACGGGCCACTTGTCCTCCACGGGACGCGCGCCCTTTGACAATGGCTGCGCCGGATTGATCTGCTATCTTGCAAGTCTCATCCAAAGAGCCACCATCAGACACGATCACTTCACATATCAAACCTGCTGTCATACCTTCATACAGACTGCTCAACAAGCTCGGCAAGCTTTCTTGAGCGTTCCGGGTTGGAATGATTACCGAAATAGGAGCACGCATCCTCTGTTCCATCTAAAAAACACACTATATATGTATCGAGAGAACCGAAGGATTGCCACATGGTCTTAACCACAAATTTCCGCGAAATCATTCGAGTTAGTGGCAATGATGCCCGGGATTTTTTACAAAGCCTTGTTACCAATGATGTGAACAAAATTGACCAAGGGCTGGTTTATGCGGCGCTTTTGACCCCACAGGGTAAATTTCTTTTCGATTTCTTTTTATTCGCCGATGGAGCCGATGTGATGCTTGATGTGGCGGAGAATCAATCTAAGCCACTGTTGAAACGGCTCATGATGTACCGCTTACGGGCAGATGTTGAATTTAATACAGCACCAATTTTTATTGAGCGCGGTCTCGGGGCGCCCCCCGCTGGCAGTTATGTAGATCCGCGTCATCAGGATATGGGGTGGCGAAAATATTCATCAAATTCTGTTGCAGACAACGTGGATTGGACAGAGCAGCGCATTTCTTGTTTGGTTCCTGAAACCGAATATGAGCTTACCCCAGATAGCTATATCCTTGAATGGGGTTTTGAAACTTTAAACGGTGTGGATTTTTCCAAAGGGTGTTATGTGGGGCAAGAAATAATCGCCCGTATGAAACACAAAACCAAACTTCGCAAAGGAATTATGCAGGTGGCTATAAAAGCGCCCGTTCCGCTTCACACCCCCATCCTTTCACAAGGAAAAGAGGCGGGATATATTTGTTCGCAGTCATCCGGATTGGCGCTGGCATATCTGCGTTTTGACAGGATAGGTGAAAACATGACTGCAAATGGAGTGCCCGTCAGCTTATCACATGATCCAGCCAATTAAGAGCATTTTATGAAATATTGAAATTCACCACGTTGGTGACCAAAGGCAAGCATATGTTTAATCATCAACTATGCGCGCTCGGAATATTCCATTGCTTCCGTATTGATAACCACCTGTTCATCTTGGGCGATAAAGGGTGGCACCATAACTTTAACGCCGTTATCTAGTATAGCCGGCTTGAAACTATTTGCAGCTGTTTGACCTTTTACAACGGGTTCGGTTTCGGTAACTGTACAAGTTACTTTTTGTGGTAGCGTCGCATTCAATGCCTCATCATCATAAAATTCAACCACAATAGTCATGCCGTCTTGCAGAAATGGCCGGCGCTCTCCGAGCAACTCAGAGGAAAGCTCGATCTGTTCATAGGTCTCAGTGTCCATAAATACGAGCATTCCATCACTTTCATAAAGAAATTGCTGATCTTTCTGCTCTAAGCGAACCCGTTCCACTTTGTCCGCGCTTCTAAAGCGCTCATTCAATTTTGAACCATTTCGTAGATTACGCATTTCGACCTGCGCAAAAGCACCGCCTTTTCCTGGTTTTACATGATCCACCTTTACCGCAGCCCAAAGTCCACCATCATGTTCCAGAACATTACCGGGGCGAATTTCATTCCCATTTATTTTGGCCATCTCAAAACCTGCATTTATTAGATTGAATTTTAGATCAATGCCCCTATATCCATAGGGGACGGACTTGGCAAGTTAACCAAATGTGCTAATGAGCACACTCCTGTTATGCGCTTAGCGCATATTAGGTATGCAAAATAAGTCTATCCGAATCAGTAATTTTAGGCCATAAGCAAGTCTACGCCAAAAGACAAGAGCAAGAATAAAGGACGACGGGATGAGAGATTTCGTTGACGCGAGCGCGTTTAACAGTGAGCAAGGCAACAGAGCACGAAAGCTTTTTGCTGCCGTGGTTCTTGCCGCTTTGGATGATGCTATCGCAGACGATAAAAAATATGGCAATGGCCCTGAGCAAATCGCACGGTGGGCCCGCTCGCGCGATGGCCGCGAAGTCTTATCTTGCGCTGGGATTGACCCGAACGAACGCGTTGTCGGCGGTTTGATGGAGTTTGTGGCAAAGGGTGTACGTACCTCTGTTGCGCTTTCGCGCGAGGAGTGTGAGCGCCGGCACGCAGCTCAGCAACAAGCCGAAGCTGCATAAACTTGCCTCGGTAACGTGTAAAGCTATTTGAAAACGCCAGATAAACTCTGGCGTTTTTTAGTTTAGCGGCGCAGTTTTCCAGACTTAAGAACACTCTGGATTTCCCGTTGCACCATTTGCCGTATATTCTGGGTGATCTTCTCACCCAAAGCACCGCGAAGTTCTTCGCGAATAATCTCTGCAACTGTTTCTCGCAACTTTTCGGAATTGAGGCTCTCTTTAGTAGCTGACTGCGAAGGGGTTTCAAAATCTACCTGAACAGCGCGAAGGGCAGCCGGCGCGTCAAACTCGCCTAAAGCTGCATCAACCACTTGTTCCCAAGGAAACCCGGTCACTTGCTTGCCTGCATAGTCGTCTTGGCCTGCGCTATCCGGTTCCCATGGTCCCTCTGACCGAGCGATCATTTCTTCCAATTGTGAAATTTTAGCCTCAAGGTTTCGGGAGACAGGTGCCTGTTGTATCCGCTCCAATTTGCGCCCTTCAACAACACGCAATGCAGGTCCCAAAAGTAGTTTTTCGTTTCTTTCGGTTTCTATTAGCCCTACGTCGTTTTCGTCTTTATCCGCTATAAGTTGTTTTAGTGAGGTTAAAACGTCGTCTATTTCTACCTTGCCCAATGGTTCGTTCATTGTATCTACCTTCTAGTGAGGAGTGATACCATTGTAACCATGAACTGCTATTCGCACAAGCTCAGAACGAATCACCTACTTAGAAAGTGCTTTTAGCACCCGATCAAGGGCTTTTCCTTGCGCACTTCCAGAAGATGGCGCTGTCTCAACCAAGTTAAAATATTCAGTGAGATCATACTTTTGCACCGGCAAATTTAGTGAATCCACTGTCAAATTTCCCATCTCAGCAAGAACTCGGTAAGCTGCAAGATACTCATCCGTCACCGCAGAAATAAGTCCAGCTTTAGCATCCAAAAGCTCTTGTTCGGCATTCAAGACATCCAGTGTTGTTCTCGATCCAAGCGTGGCCTCTTCACGTACACCTTCAAAAGCCACACGCGCAGCGCGAATTTGTTCTTCGCTGGCTTTGCGCCCAGCCCTAGCCATTTCCATAAGAGCAAACGCGGATCCGGCTTGCTGTTCTATTCGGTGGCGCGTGATGTGAAGTCCAGATCGCTGTGCGTCTCTTCGTGCCATGGCTTGGCGAACAAGAGAAGGAAGCCGCCCACCTGAATAGAGTGGCCCTGATGCAGTTACACTCACTGAGCTTTGAGCGTTGAAGTCATCCGCCTCTTGGTCGGTATAGCTCATTGAACCGCTCAGTTTAACGCTCGTGCCCATGCTTGCCTTTGCCCGAGCTACGTTCAATTCAGCCTGTTTAATTTCATGCTGTATACGCCGCATATCGGGATGGTTGCGAACAGCGGCCGACTTTACCGCTTCTACCGTATCGGGAAGTTTCGGGGTTGAAGTCGGCTCTGCCAATTCTCCGGCTGGGGCCCCAATAGCTTGCTGATAGGCTTCTTGGGCCTGAATATAGCTTCCACGCGCCGCTGCCAAAGCGCTTGTAGATGCCGCCAGTCTGGCCTCAGCCACTGCAACGTCTGTTTTTGTGATTTCGCCAACATCAAAGCGGTCTTGAGCAGCGCGTAATTCTTCTTGAATAACCAACAGGTTATTTTCGCGCAGTCCCACTGTTTCGAGTTCACGTCGTAGCTTCATATAGGCATCGACCGCCGCAAACAAAATCTGCTGCTCCACAGATATAAGAGATTGACGCGTTGCAAGTACCGCCTCTTTTGCCGCTGCAAGCGCCGTTTTGTTTTGACCACCGTCAAATAAGGTTAGCTCTGCTGAAATTGCCAGGTTGGCAGATGGGGAATTGTTGAAAACACGTGTGTTTCCTGTGCTGGCATTTTGACTCCAGCCACGTCGGTCTTGAACTGATGCTGACCAATTTGCCACAGGTCTTAAGGCGGCCGCTGCCTGAGCAACATCTTCATCGGCGGCGCGCAATAAAGCCCTGTTTTGGTCTAAAAGACCACTATTATTGTAAGCAGCACTCATTGCTTGACGCAAAGTCTCCGCCTGTGAAGGCAGACCTAAAGAACAGGATAAAGCAGCCACAAAAAGTGAAATTGCTGCAGACTTTTTAGAAGTGGTCAACATAATGAGGCCCCCAAATTACCGATATGCAGATAAGGCAATAGCGAACATGCTAACCACAACACGGCTTATAAATCAAAGTGTGAACGCTTTATCACGCTCAAAACCAGTCAGTACCGGCGCAGCAGCATTAAATGCAAAGCGCCAGTTTATCTTTCCGTTTAACTTATGCCCAATTTTGACAATGCCAAGGGCTCCTTCACTAAAAATGCATGCAATTCTGCCGCCATCTTTTAACTGCTCTAAAATTTTATCGGGCATTTGCTCTACTGCGCCTTGTAAAATGATGACGTCATAGGGGCCATGCTGTGCAGCACCTTCAGTCAAGGCTCCATTATGAAGCACCACATTATCAGCACCCACTCTGCCTAGCGTTTCCTCTGCTTCTGCAATCCGAACCGGATCATCTTCTACAGCGACAACGGCCTCTGACAATCGTGATATCAACGCCGCAGAATATCCGAGACCAACACCTACATCTAATACCAACTCATCATTTTGAATATTCAAACAGTCCAACATCTTACCCAAGGTACGTGGGTCAAGCACAACGCGGCTGCCGCCAAGATCAACATTTTCCCCAATATAAGCGGCTTCACGTTTGTCACGGGGTACAAATAATTCACGCTCAACGCGCAGCATGGCATCAATCACCGGAAATTTGGTCACATCACAGGGACGTACCTGTGTATCTACCATTGTTGTGCGTCGCGCAGCGTAATCAGTCATTGTTAAACTCGGCTTTTATTGGGTCTAGAGGCTGTCTTGCCACAAGTTTCAACGAGGAGCAACGGAAAGAGAACACATAAAAACGGAATCAAGTTAATTTTGCTTTCCAATATGTTGGATCACTACACTGCAACAAAAATGCGCTTCTTAAAGCAGACAAACCTAACCAATAGCTATTTTCTCAATTTCAAGGGATGTGGAACCGGATCTTTTGCCTTGAACAAATAGTGCCTAAAAATGCTGGCATAGCCTGCAAAATAATAGCCTTGGTTGCGCCTCAAATAGTGCTCCCTATTTTCTTGATAAAGGCTAGGTAATTTATACCAAGAAACATTTGGGTGCATATGGTGGACCACATGGAAGTTGTTATTTAAGAACAGGAACGACCACACACCCTGTCCTTCGATCACGACGGTCCGCGCGCGGGGCTTTTCATGAGCGCGATGCTCTAAGAACGTGCGCACCTTTAAGAGCGCCATAGCGCAGTAGGCCGATATCAAAAACTCAAAAAAACTAATGTCAGCTATATATACAATCCAATATAGCACGCTGGCCATGGCGAAAACATGAATTGCCCACCCCAGAGCCACTCGCAGTTCACCTTTTGATATCCTTACCATATCAGAGAACATAAAGCTTATTTGACCCAATAACGGGCCAATCAACATACGCCCAATAAGCGTGTTATTGAACCTAAACAAATATCGAAGCATCTCTGGAAAACGATGCCAACTTTTGGGATCGATAAAATTGGCCTCTGGATCATCATAAGGATCAGTCAGATTCTCATCATAATGATGCGCCAAATGCAAATCCGAAAATCGAAGATAGGGGATCAAAAAAGAAAGAGAAGGGAACACCAGAGCGGCATTTAAAAATTGATTACGAAAAGGGTGGCCATGCAAAATCTCGTGGGTCAGCGAAGAATGAAGGGTCATTGTAAGTGTGACGAGCGCTATCCCTAAGGGCGGCCAAAAAGTATATAACCACGTCGTGCCGAACGCAAAACCGATATAGACACATATCACCAAAACCACTGTTGGCCATTCAAATTTATTGGCCCGGCGGTCAATCACCTCTTTGACCCCACTTTATGCCGCCCCAAATCCTCTCATAAACAAAATAGCAAACCAATCCGATCAAGCTGTTTGCAATTGCAATGTTAAAACCAATTTTGACAGACCCTGTAAAGAATAGGCCCGTTATACACATCATAATCCAGCCAATCATCATCCATAGCCCAGCCTTCACTCCTGTTCTTAGTTTGCTTTCCATTGCTTTGCCCTTTTTGGATCACGGGGGACATTGTCAAATCGGTCAAAGTGGGAACAGTCGGAAAATGATTAACATTTTCAATATATGATGATATTTATAAACACATGAATATATATATAGACAAACGCAACCGTGCAGCACAGTTTCGCGAACGCCTGAGGCAAGCCTTGCAACTTAGCGGTATCAGCCAAGCCGCGCTTGCCCGCAACATCGGGGTAGACCGCTCGACAATTTCTCAACTTCTGGGGGACAGCGGCGCCCGGCTTCCCAATGCACAAATTGTCGGTGAATGCGCCGCGGCATTGAATGTATCAGCTGACTGGCTGCTGAGCCTTTCGGACCGTCCCGAAAATGCGACGGACATCGTTGCTAACTCCTTATCGCTCACGCGCGCACCGCGTGCACTTGTGGACGAGCAAATTTATCAGTGGCACCGCGACGCCGCAGGATATAAAATTCGCCACGTCCCTGCAACTCTGCCCGATATGTTCAAAACCGATGCTATGTTGGAATGGGAATATGCACCGCACCTTGGCCGCACAATTCAGCAGGCCATTGGCGCCTCAAAAGACCGCCTAAACTGGATGCGGCAATCGACTTCGGATTATGAAATCGCAATTCCTATTCATGAAATGGTCAGTTTTGCCACTTCGCAGGGTTATTACCGCGATTTGCCGCCAGAGGTTCGTGCCAAACAAATAAGGTGGTTGGTGGACCTGTGCGATCAATTTTATCCGCGGGTTAGAATTTATCTTTTTGATAGCCGGCGGCTGTATTCAGCGCCGGTCACCGTGTTTGGGCCGCTTCTAGCAGTGCTCTATGTGGGCCGCCATTATCTGGCCTTTCGCGAAAGCGAACGGGTTCACAGCTTTACCGAGCATTTTGACGCTTTGATCCGAGAGGCGTCTTTTGCCACCCAAGAGTTGGAGCAGTTTTTCAAAACCCATGTAAAGAGCTAGCATCAATACGGCATGGGATGCGCTTTATGGGCATCGGTAATATCATCTAGACACTCTTGGCTTAGCACCACATCGCTTGCTCCAAGGATATGTTCAAGCTGCCCAAGCCGGGTGGCGCCAAAGATGGCCGAGCACATGAACGGTCTGGTGCGGCACCACGCCAACGCCATATGAACAGGATCAATCCCATGTTTTCTGGCAATTGCTAAATAGGCATCCACTGCGGGATAGACCCTTGGATTTGCGCGACCGCTGAGGTTTTCAACCAACGACATACGCGATCCTGCGGGAATATTTCCGTCTTGGTATTTGCCGGTTAAAAACCCTGCTGCAAGCGGGGAAAAGGCTATTAAACCAACGTCTTCGTTTACGCTTAGCTCCGCTAGGTCTGTGTCATACAGCCGGCATAAGAGCGAGTATTCATTTTGCATTGTTGCCACTCTTGGCAATCCACGATCTTCGGAAAGACGAAGCCACTGCGCAGTGCCCCAGGCGCTTTCATTAGACAAACCGAAGTGGCGGATAGTGCCCTTCTCGACCTCTTTCTGCAACGCTTCAAGACAATCTTGCATATTGGCAAGCGTTGCGGCCTTATCCTGCCCTGATGGATCATAGGTCCAGTTCTGGCGAAACATATAAGAGCCACGATTGGGCCAGTGAAACTGATAGAGGTCGATATAATCGGTTTGCAGCCGCCGCAGGTTGCCTTCGATTGTCTCAGCAATTGTTTCAGATGAGATCGGCGCGCCGTCCCGCGTGTGTTTTAAACCTGCACCCGAATGTTTGGTGGCAAGGATATAATTGCCGCGCCGCGCCGGGTTTTTGGCATTCCATGTGCCAATGATTTCCTCTGTTCTTCCAATGGTTTCCTTGGATATCGGGTTCACCGGATACATTTCCGCCGTGTCCAAAAAGTTGATCCCATTATCCAGCGCCATGTCAATTTGCGCGTGGCCCTCTGCTTCGGGTGTCTGGGTGCCAAATGTCATTGTGCCAAGGCATAACTCGGACACCATCACACCGCTGCGGCCCATTGGATTTTTTCTCATATTGCTTACTTTCCTTCTATATTTTGGCTTAGTTGTGATCTATTTCATAGCCATATGCAATCAAGCATTCCCCAGATATATCCGTGCGAAAGCAAAAAAACATCACAAACAGATAGGGCTTGAAACCGCGCAAAACCCATGTCGGTATTGCGTCTTTATCGCGGCAGTATCGCGGAGGTGCGAAAATGGATGCCATTTTACCAGATGATCTGGATAACGATCTTAAATTCCTCTGAATTCAATTCTTGTTTAGCGAATGAAAACCACCACAAATATGTCAATTTTCATTGAGAACAAAAAGTGAACAATGTATAGTGCGAGTCATGCAAACGACTCTTTTAACTCGAAACCAATCCCCCAAGTGGCCGGCGCTTACGGTTCTGAAAGATATTGATCTGGATCTGGGGCGGGTCCATGAATGTGCCGGCCGCGCGCGGCGCGTCTTTGCGCTGATGCTGGCGGCGCGCACCAGCGGTCCGGTGCTATGGATTGCGCCGGCATACGGAACCGACAAGCTTAATCCCGATGGCATGCTACGTTTTGTTGATCCGGGGCGGTTTATCTTTGTGGCCCCGCAGCGCACCGAGGATCTTTTATGGTCAATGGAAGAGGCGCTGCGCAGCGGCGCGGTGCCTTTGGTGGTGGCCGATATGCCGGGGTTTCCCGCCCTTACCCCGGTGCGCCGGCTGCATCTGGCCGCCGAGGCAGGCGCGGCGCAGGCCCCGCGGCCGCCGATTGGCCTGCTATTGACGCCGGATGCAGGCGGCGCGCAGGGGGTGGAAACCCGCTGGGTGATGCAGCCGGACATGGCCCCGGACATGGCCAAAGAGCTGCCGCACGATCATCTGCGCTGGCATCTGGCACGCAGCCGCGCGCGCCGTGCACCGCCGCGCGACTGGCATATTTTGCAAAACTCGGCCTTCCCGTTTGAAATCGCCTCTTGAGGGTGGGCCATCTTGCAAAAATCACCTCTCCTGCAAAAAAATTCTGGGCACTGACGACAATCGACTTGCAAGCGGATTAAAAAATGCTCCAGATGCCCCTATGCGATTACTTTTATCCTTTGCTGCTTTATTTTTATCCGTTGTATTACTGCAATTGTCCACCGGCGGCGTTGGCCCGTTGGATGCGCTCTCTGGATTTGCATTAGATTTCACCACACAGCAAATTGGTTTGCTTGGCTCGGCGCATTTCGTCGGGTTTTTTATCGGCTGCTGGTGGGCCCCTCGGGTGATGGGATCGGTGGGCCACTCACGCGCCTTTGCCGCCTTTACAGCCGCAGGCGCAATCGGGCTTTTGGCGCACATGCTGGTGATCGACCCCTATGCCTGGGCGCTGATGCGGGTGGCCTCGGGGCTTTGCGTGGCTGGCTGTTACACGGTGGTCGAATCCTGGCTTCAGGCCAAGGTTACAAATGCCACCCGCGGCCGCACCATGGGCACCTACCGCGTGGTGGATATGGGCGGATCCCTTGCCGCCCAGCTTTTGATCGGGGTTCTGACGCCAGCCAGTTATGTCTCGTATAATCTATTGGCGCTTTTATGCTGCGCCACCTTGATCCCGATCACCTTGACCAAAGTCACACAGCCCGAAGTCCCACGCGCACCGCGCCTGCGGCCGATGCTTGCCGTCGAGCGCTCACCGCTGGCGGCGGCCGGCGTTGTGGTGGCCGCTCTTTCGGGGGCCTCTTTTCGCATGGTCGGGCCGATTTATGGCCAAGAGGTCGGATTGGCCGTGGATCAAATTGCATATTTTCTTGCCGCTTTCGTTCTTGGCGGGGCATTGGCACAATACCCGACAGGCTGGCTGGCGGATAAATTTGATCGCCGCTGGGTATTAATATGGCTATCGGTTGCGGCAATCTGCAGCTGTCTTGTGACTATTTTTGTGCCCTCAAGCAGCCAAACCATGATTTTGCTCACTGCAGGCCTATTTGGTTTGACCACTTTTCCCATTTTTTCGGTGGCCGCCGCCCATGCCCATGATTTTGCCAGCTCGGATGAACGGGTCGAGCTGTCAGCGGCCTTGATGTTTTTCTTTGCCACTGGCGCGATTGCAGCGCCCTATCTTGCCTCTGAGCTTATCGAGCTTTTTGGACCTGCTGCGCTGTTTGTGATGATTGCGTTAGGACATGCGATCTTGGTCATCTTTGGCGTTTGGCGGATGCGTGCACGTCCAACGGTGGAAGACAAAACACCCTATGTCTATTCACCGCGAACCTCCTTTACCATCGGCCGTTTGCTCAGCCGTAATCGCAAACCATAAAACTCCAGCGCAACGGCTTCCGGGTCAAAGCCGCCTATGCCCCCTTTCGTCCTGTGCCAACATGCGCTAGACGAAACCAACGCAAATTTTAGGGTCTGCTATATGACACGCCATCTTATCACCTCGGCCATTCCTTATATCAACGGGGTCAAACATCTCGGCAATCTGGTGGGCAGCCAGTTGCCGGCAGATTTGTTCGCCCGTTATCAACGCGGACGCGGTCATGAGGTGCTTTATCTTTGTGCGACAGACGAGCATGGCACACCCGCCGAACTGGCCGCGGCAGAGGCCGGACAGCCAGTGGCCGAATACTGCAACGAAATGCACAGCCTGCAAGCCAAGATATCCGATGGCTTCCGGCTGTCTTTTGATCACTTTGGCCGCTCGTCCGGACCGCAAAACCATGCTCTGACCCAGCATTTTGCCGGACGGCTTGCTGCCGCCGGATTGATCCGAGAAGTCAGCGAAACCCAAATGTATTCGCCAACCGACGGGCGCTATCTGCCAGACCGGTATATCGAAGGCACCTGCCCGAACTGCGGCTTTGAAGAGGCGCGCGGGGATCAATGCGACAATTGCACCAAACAGCTTGATCCGACCGATTTGATCAATCCGCACTCGACTGTTTCCGGCGCGACCGATCTGCAAGAGCGCGAGACCAAGCACCTCTATCTGGGGCAAAGCCAGATGCGCGATAAACTGCAGGCTTGGATTGACAGCAAAGCCGACTGGCCGGTGCTGACCACCTCGATTGCCAAGAAATGGCTCAATGACGGCGACGGGCTGCAGGACCGCGGCATTACCCGCGATCTGGACTGGGGCATTGCGGTTAAAAACGGCGATCAGGACTGGCTCGGCATGGAAGGCAAAGTGTTCTATGTCTGGTTCGACGCCCCGATCGAATATATCGCCTGCGCGCAGGAATGGGTGGATGCCGGCAAAGGCAGCGATTGGGAACGCTGGTGGCGCACCGATAAAGGCGCAGAGGATGTGACCTATACCCAGTTTATGGGCAAAGATAACGTGCCGTTTCACACCCTGTCGTTTCCGGCCACGATCTTGGGCTCGGGCGAGCCGTGGAAGCTGGTGGATTATATAAAGTCGTTCAACTATCTCAACTATGATGGCGGTCAGTTCTCCACCTCGCGCGGGCGCGGTGTGTTCATGGATCAGGCTCTTGAGATATTGCCCGCCGACTATTGGCGCTGGTGGCTTTTAAGCAATGCGCCGGAAACCTCGGATACCGAATTTACATGGGAGCTGTTTCAAGCAAATGTGAACAAAGATCTGGCCGATGTGCTGGGCAATTTCGTCAGCCGAGTAACCAAATTCTGCCGCTCAAAATTTAGCGAAGCGGTGCCCGAAGGCGGCGCATGGGGAGACCAAGAGCAAGCCCTGATTGACGAGCTCAGCGGCCGCATCCGCGCCTATGAGCAGCATATGGACACCATGGAGGTGCGCAAATCAGCCGCCGAGCTGCGCGCGATTTGGGTTGCCGGCAATGAATACCTGCAAGCCGCCGCACCGTGGTCGACCTTTAAGGAAAATCCAGATCAAGCCGCAGCGCAGATCCGCATGGCACTAAACCTTATCCGGCTTTATGCAGTGCTTTCGGCGCCGTTTATGCCCGATGCGTCCGAAACGCTTATGGGCGCGATGCAGACCGAAGATGACAGCTGGCCAGCAGATGTACAAAAGGCGCTTGAGGCGCTGGCGCCGGGACATTATTTTACCGTACCGGATGTGACCTTTCGCAAAATCACTGATGACGAACGCGATGCTTGGAAAGAGCGCTTTGCTGGCAATCGCGACTAACACCGCAAATTGCAGAGGGTGCATCGGGAAAAACTGAGCAGTAATTTGATCGTAAATATCGCGGTTTTTCAGGAAGGACCTGCAGCATGATCTTAAAAGGCAAAACCGCAATCGTCACCGGCTCGACCTCGGGCATAGGATTGGGGCTGGTACGGGGTCTGGCCGAAGCCGGCGCAGATGTGGTTCTCAATTCCTTCACTGGTACACCGCAAGATCATGCAATGGCCGATGCGATTGCCGCAGAATTCAAGGTATCGGCGCGCTATGTCTCGGCAGATATGCGTGATGGCGATGCCTGCCGCCAGTTGATTGCCGATGTGGGGCGCTGTGATATTTTGGTGAACAATGCAGGGGTGCAGCACGTAGCACCGATTGATCAGTTTCCAGCCGGCAAATGGGATGATATCGTCGCGATCAACCTCAGTTCGGCCTTTCATACAACTGCAGCTGCACTGCCGATGATGCGCGTGGCAGGTTGGGGCAGAGTTGTGAACATTGCCTCGGCGCATGGCCTGACGGCCAGCCCGTTTAAATCCGCCTATGTCGCGGCCAAACATGGTATCGTCGGCCTGACCAAAACCACAGCTTTGGAAACCTCAGAAGAGCCGATCACTGCCAACGCCATCTGCCCCGGTTATGTGTTAACGCCTCTTCTAGAGGCACAATTGACTGCAACGATGGAAAAATACAGCATGAGCCGCGACGAGGTGATCGAGAAGGTTATTCTTGAACGGCAGCCATCGCGCAAATTTGCAACCGTCGAGCAATTGGCCGGTACCTGCTGCTTTTTATGCTCCGAGGCTGCCGAGCAAATTACCGGCACCACCATCAGTATGGATGGCGGCTGGACGGCAATGTGATCAATTGGCCGCTTTTGCGGCACGCGCCGCAGCCGCTTAAAACCCTAGCTGTTTAATCGCCGGATCAACTGCCTCTGTTTTTGCGCCCAAGGCAGATTTTGTTCGATCTCAGAGGATAGATGAAACAGCAGCTCATCCGCCCCGAACTTGGCGGCCAGATGAATGCCAATCGGCAAATCATCAGACGTCCAATAGGTCGGCAGGGATATCGCAGGCTGCCCAGAGGCATTGAAAACCGCCGTATAGGGCGAATAGGCAAAAACTCCATCAGCCCCGTTTCGATAGTCGACAAAATCCTGATTTGTCGGCTTGTACCGGCCCACAGTCGCCGGCGGCTGCGCAAGCGTCGGGCTGAGCAGCACATCAAAATGGCGAAACACATCCGCCATGGTGCGGCCAAATCCATGGATTACCCCCACAGCGTCCAAGTAATCCGCGCCGCAAAGCGATTTTCCGTATTCAAAAGCCCCGCGCGTTACCCCATCCATGGGATAAAGTGCTGGGTTGTCCGCGCCGATTTTGGCGCGCAGGGCAAGATGCACACCGGTGGCGACGATTTTGGTCCAGGCCTGCATCATTTTCTGGACTTCTGCGCCAATCTCGAATTCCCATGGATGAACATCATGGCCAAGGTTTTTCAAAGCATCTGCCGCCTGAACTACCGCACGGGCGCACTCTTGGTGGATTGGATTGCCTGCAAAGTCGCGATCTAGATAGAGTATTTTCAGGCGCTCTGGCCTATTTTCAAGTGCTACCACATGGCTGTCTTTTAAGGGCGGTGCGTAATAAGGCGCGCCCAAATCCGGCCCAGCGCAGCTGTCCAAAAGCACCGCCGTATCTCTTAAGGAACGGGTGAGAAACCCGTCAATCGCCATGCCGGCCCAGCCCTCACCGTGAAACGGGCCATCGGGAAGCCGCGCGCGCGTTGGTTTAAAGCCCACAAGTCCGCAGCACGATGCCGGTATGCGCACCGATCCGCCCCCGTCCGAGCCATGGGCAACGGGGACAATTCCGGCCGCAACGGCTGCGCCCGATCCCCCGGACGAGCCACCAGAGGTATGATTGCTATTCCATGGATTGCGCGTCGGCGCGCCGTAAAATCCTGCTTCGGTCACTGGCCCAACACCGAACTCGGGTGACGTTGTGCGCCCAAATGGCACCAGCCCAGCCTGCCGCATCCGATCAAAGATAGATGAGTTTTGCGAAACATTTGAGCGGGCAAAAAGCTGAGATCCACTGTTGGTATGAAAATCGACGGCTTCAGCGCCAAGGTCTTTGATCAAGGTCGGAACGCCATATAGCGCCGCCGCTCTATCCGTTTCAGCCAGCAGCTTTTCACCTGTTGCTTCATCAATATGGGATAGGGCATTGAGCGCAATATTGTGCTTTTGCGCCCGCCGCGCAGCCTCCTGTAACAGCGCTTCGGGTCGAACTGCATTCTGGCGGATTTTTTTCGCCAGAGCGACTGCGTCCAGTTCAAAAAACTCTGCTATTTCGCTGTGTTTCATCACTGGCTTCCCTCTTTGGCGCTGATGCCTCTAGGCTCGTAGTTTTTCGCCTTTGGGATCAAACGGGGGCTCATGCAGTATTTTTGCTTTATGCGGCTGGCCCAGCACCATGACCTCAACCTCATCCCCCGGTGCGGCGTCTTTGACCATGGCCAGCGCCAGAGACATGCCCACCGTATACCCATAAGTGCCCGAAGTCACGCGGCCGATGCCTTTGCCATCTTTGAACACAGGCTCGCCGCCTGTGGCATCCGCGTTTGAGGCAATTACCGCTGCCTCATCAAGATGCAGGAGCACCATCTGCTCGCGCGGCTCTTTGGCCAGAACCTCTTGCAGTGCAGCTTTGTTCAAAAATTCCTTATCCAGTTTGCACAGGCGCTCCATACCCTGCTCATGCGGCCAGTATTCGGGGCTGTATTCGCGCGACCAGCTGCCATAGCCCTTTTCCACCCGCATCGACATCAAGGCGCGGCTGCCCACGGGAGCTGCACCAAACTCTTTACCCGCCTCAAGCAAAGCGGTGTAAAGCGCTTTTTGATCTGCCGTATCACAGTGCACTTCCCAGCCCAGATCGCCAGTAAAGGACACCCGCAGCATGGCCACATCCATCCCCGCCAAATCCACACGCTTAGAGCGCATAAAGCGGAAATCTTCGGTATTCAGCGATGTGTTGGTCAGGCGCTGCAGTATGGCCCGCGATTGTGGGCCAGCCACATTAAACCCACAAACCGCTTCTGTCCGGCTTTCAAAACTGACCCCATCTGGTCGAGGCACCGCATCAAAGAACCGTTTGTGATAGCGCTCGGCCATGCCCGAGCCCAAAATCCAATACTCATCCTCTGCCATCAACGTGACGGTAAAATCCCCTGCCAGACCGCCGCGCACAGAGATCAGCGGCGTCAGACAGGAGCGCCCCACTTCGGTTGGCATTTTATTGGCAAAGACCGTATCCAGCCAACTGCCCGCCTCAGCGCCGCGCACCACATATTTGGCAAAGTTGGAAATGTCGATGATACCGGCTTTTTCGCGCAGCATTTTGCATTCCCTGCCCACGGGTTCGAACCAGTTTTGGCGGGTAAAGCCATTGGTATCCTCTGCGCCCGGCGCATCGGCAAACCATAGCGGATGTTCCCAGCCATAGTTAAGCCCCATGACCGCGCCCATTTCTTTTTGCATCTCATAAATCGGGCGCGTGCGCACCGGCCGGCCGGCGGCGCGCTCTTCATTGGGGAAATGGATGCTAAAGCGGTGCGCATATTGATCGCCCACCCGCGATTTGGTGAACTCTTTACCGGCCCATGCGCCAAAGCGGGCCATATCCCAGGCAAACATATCATATTTTGTTTCGCCCTCAATGATCCATTCAGCCGCCAAAAGCCCCATGCCGCCCGACTGGCTAAAGCCGGGAATAATGCCATTGCAACAGAAATAGTTTTTCAGCTCAGGCGCAGGCCCAAAGAGCACATTGCTATCCGGTGACCAGATCATCGGTCCGTTGATCACCCGCTTGATGCCGGCCTCACCCACCGCCGGCACGCGGTCGATCGCACGCATCATGTTTTCTTCGATCCGTTCAAGATCATCTTCAAACAGCTCATGGCCAAATCCGGCAGGGGTTTCGCCTTCGGCCCAGAAACGCACATCGCGCTCATAAGCGCCGACCAAAAGGCCTTTGCCCTCTTGGCGCAAATAATATTCGCCGTCGCGGTCCGCGACCGAGGGCAGACGGCGGTCCATGGCATCTATCTCGGCAATGGTTTCAGTGACGAAATACTGGTGTTCGGTGGGTTGCAGGGGCAGTTCAAGCCCCGCAAGCCGCGCCACTTCGCGGCCCCAAAGACCTGCGGCATTGACCACCCACTGGGTTTTAATATCCCCCTTGGAGGTGCGCACGACCCAGCTGCCATCGGGCTGCGCTTCGGTGGCTGTTACCGGGGTAAAGCGGTAAATTTCCGCGCCGTTCTGGCGCGCACCAGCCGCATAGGCAGCGGTCACACCAGAGGGGTCGACATTGCCGCCTTCAGGTTCCCACATAATGGTGCGGATGCCATCAAAATTAACCAGCGGATGCAGCTCTTCAGCTTCCGCGCGCGTCACCTCGGAAAAATTCATTCTGTAAAGCTTGGCTTTTGACGCCTGAAGCTGCAGCTGGTGCGAGCGGTTTTCGGTTTGCGCAAGATAGAGCGATCCGGGTTGAAACACACCGCAGCTCTGGCCGGTTTCCGCCTCAAGATCTTTATATAGCCCCATGGTGTAATGCTGTATGCGGCTGATATTGGTGCTGTCGTGCAGCCCATGTATATTGGCCGCCGCATGCCATGTCGAGCCAGAAGTCAGCTCATCGCGTTCCAGCAGAACAACATCGCTCCAACCCAGCTTTGTTAAGTGATAGAGGATCGAGCATCCAATAACCCCGCCGCCGATTACCACTGCCTGTGCATGCGTTTTCATTTTGTCACCCTTGTTTTCAATCTGTCTTGCCGCCGTGCCTGCAGGCAACAAGCCTGCTGGGCCTTCACTATTTTCAATCTTTAAGAGTTGAACCACGGCTCAGCTTTTCTGCACCAAACGAAAAAACACGTTTCGAATCCTGCTTAAAAGCGACAAAAAAACTGTCAACTCCTACAGAACACGCCTTGCTGCCAAAATTTGACACTTTTTTTGATATAGTTTGAAGGTATATTACGGCCGTACATGGCCTTTGTATGCGCGGATAGACGCCCTATTCAGTTGGGAAAACTTCATACCAATCGCCAGTTGAAAGACTTAGAATCGACATCAATTCTGCACAAAAATATATAATCAATTTCCCCATCAGTTTATAGAATACCCAACTTCTATTAGTTATTTTTTAACTAAAATATGACGTCCTCTTTTTGAATTAATCATATTACTAAAATCCATTTTTGTATCTAAAAATACTCACAACCTGTAATTATTTTAATCAAGTAATATGTTTTTTTGTCAATCCTGACCACAATAAATATAATTATTATTAAATAATGGCAGCAAATATTTTTATTGCATTGATATTTTTATTATTTTTAGTATCACAATCTATCATACCCACTCTTCGACTTGATTATCAAAATGCTTAAATCTGTTTTCATAATAAAGGAACGTTTGTCATGAACCGCAAATTTACGACGGTGCTCGCCCTTGATGTTGTGGGGTTTAGTAAATTGATGTCACAGGATGAAGACAGAACTTTAATGAACCTCCAAGCACGGCGAAAAATTATTGACCCGCTGATTGAGCAAAAAGGTGGGCGAATTTTTAACACCGCCGGGGACAGCGTTCTTGCCGAGTTCCCCAATCCGGTTGATGCCGTGGAGTGCGGCGTTCAAATCCAAAACAAATCGGTTTCCATCAACAATCAATCAGAAGAAGCCGACAAAATGAGCTATCGAATAGGCTTGAATATGGGCGAGGTACTGGTGTCCGACGGTGACTTATTTGGGGATGCAGTTAACGTGGCTGCCCGTCTGGAAGCCCAAGCGATAACCGACGGACTTTGTATTTCCCAAAGTATTTTTGAGCTTGTGAACATGAAAGTAAAGGTGTCCTACGAGGATGCCGGCGAGCTGCACTTAAAAAATATCAGTAACCCAGTTCGCGCTTATAACGTGTTAAAATGTAAAGGTGCGACACGCGGGCTTGTAAGCGCGGATGCAGAGCCCAAAGTGGCTGTTTCAAGCGCAGAAGCCGGTTCACTAGCCGTTATGTTGTTTAAAAACTTGAGCAACGATGAAGAACAGGAATATTTTTGCGAGGGCTTTAGTGAAGATTTAATTTCTGCACTATCACGGCACAAAAGCCTGATGGTGATTGCTAGCAATGCAAGTTTTTCATACTCGATCAAAGAGAAAAGCGTATCCCAAATAGGCACAGAAATGGGTGTGCGGTATTTGGTTGAGGGCAAAGTTAGAAAAATGGGAAAAAAGATGCGGATAAGTGCTTCGCTTTTATCTGCAGAAGATGAAAATGTCATTTGGAGCCAGAATTTCGACACCACGCTTGATGAAATCTTTGATGTCCAAGACGAAATTGTTGCCACAATCGTTGCCAGACTGGTTGGAAAAGTTGAAAGCGACCAAGTAAAAAAACTGGCGAACAAAAAACCCGATGTAATGGAAGCTTATGATTTGGTTCTGCAGGGATTAGAATTTCACCGGAAAAGTTCGGTTTCTGCTGAAAATAACAAAAAGGCCTTAAGCTTGTTTACCAAAGCTACAGAAGTTGACCCCAATTATGCTCGAGCATTTGCATGGAAAACATGCTCGCTTGCCAATAATTCAGAGTGGTTTGCCGATGACATGCCAGATGGCTGGATGGAAGATGCCTTTTCGTCCATTAACAGAGCGATGGAAATAGACCCAGACGATCCTGAGGCGCATCGTATCCTAGGGGCAATGAAGCTTTTGTTTGAAGGTGATATGGAAAAAGCCATTTTCCATCACAAAAAGGCCATTGAAATCTGTCCAAGCGATACCTTCCACCTCGCCAGATATTCGGTCTTACTGTCCTATCTAGGACAGCCTAAGGACGCCATGGAGCAAATTGACAAGGCTTTGAGGATCAATCCATTTGGATCCGACTTGATGTTCGAAACAAAAGGCGTTTGCGCTTATTTGCTCGAAGATTATGAAGCTGCTATCAGCACATTCAAAAATATGCAGATCGAAACAAGAGTGAGCCTTTTCTATTCAGCAGCTTGCTACGGTCTTTTGGGCAAAACGGAGCTTGCAAAAGATAGATTGGTGTTGGCTAAAACCGAGAGTGGAATGGAGATTGATAAGTTTGTTACAACTCAGCTTTATCAAAGCGAAGAGATTTCAAACAAGCTTACCAATGATTTGACATCTATTGAAAAAGGCCTTGTGCTTAATTGATCATTTAAGCTCTTTTAATAGACCCTTATTGCTGCAATGTACCAAGAATAGTTTGGCCTGTAACTTGCCATTTTAAAGATTGATTTTTGCGCAGTTGCTTAGAAAAAAGAACCGCCATCAACCCAGTTTGCAGAGCGCATCTCAAACAATGTCAAAATAGCACTTGATGTTATGATGAACCAGAACCCAGAAGAAGCCAGAGAACTAATTCTGGCAAAAGAAAAAATACGCAAAATCGAACAAAAGCTGCAAAAGAAACATCTGGTAAGACTTCAAAGGGGCTTGGTTGAGAGCATCGAAACAAGCAACATTCACCAAGAAACCCTACGCGCATTGAAACAGGTTAACACATCATTTTCGATGATTGGGTATCCTATTTTGACAAGAAGCGGCGAGTTGTTGAAAAGCCGTCTGGCTTAATTGTAACCCAAAATAAAAAGGCGTTAATTCCCAATCAAGGGAAGTCCTATACGCTGGAAAACCTGCTGTTTGGACATATATCCCCACAATCGAACTTTCGACATACGTCATTTTTTAGTTTCCACCGAAGAGACAAAGGTTATAAATTCAGCCATTGCATCAGGGTCTGGTTCCTCGCCAGTAAACCCACGAAGGTAGCCTTCCAACCTATTCAAACGCTCAGGCATCGGTTCATGGATCTCCATAGCGTGATAGCCAATTTGCATGAAATAAATTATCCGGGCGCGGATATCTGCGTCATAGGGGGAAAACCCGTGCCGTTTAAAAATATCCGCAACTGCAGCTAATCGGGATTTGTCTGCTAGATCGATGCGTTGGCGCACGGCCCCATCCCGGCGAGACCACTCACGCACAGCGAAATCCAATCCACGATCAAACAATTCAGGGTCAATAAAACAGCGAAAAAAATTACATGTGGCCTCTGAAATGGACTGTGTTGGTAGCTTACATTTGGCGATCAGTGATTTTGTGTTCCGGGCTTCCCAATCATCCAGTAGCTTTTCCAATAAATGCTTGCGGCTCTTGAAGTACCAATAAAAACTAGATCGGGAAACACCCAGTCTTTCCCCAAGAGCAATCACCTTCACTTCAGCCACACCTTCACTCACCAAAACATCTCGTGCGACGTTCAGCCAATCTTCGGGCGTCACCTTCACATGGCCGACCAAAGGCTCTTTGTCAGGGTTATCGCGGTGTAACAAGGGGGATGGATGATTGGCCATTTTAACTTTCCGGGGGTGCGCCACCCTCTGCGGTGCGCTTTTTTATGAAATCTTCTAGGGCCCCAAGCTTTACATCATCGATCGACGGACCGGACCCTTCGGCCAGAATATGTTTCCAGACCTCTGTAGCGCGAGCGGATGCGTCTATTGATCCGCGTTCACTCCAAGTTCCATGGTTTGCATAGTCATGTACAATTGGTTCGTAAAATTCGGTTTTAAAGCGCTCCATTGTTTGGGAGGTAGCAAAAAAATGTCCCCCCGGGGCGACTTGGCACAGGGCAGTATCAAACCCTATTTCATCAGCTCCGGCTTGCTTTCCAGCACATAGCTCAGCCACCATGTTAAGGACTTCGACATCAGTAATCAGCTTTTCATAGGACACTGTTAATCCGCCCTCTAGCCAGCCCGCAGAATGGATAACCACGGTTGCACCCGCCATTAGGCACCCCCAAAGGCCGAATTGATTTTCATTAGCAGCCTGTACATCATTTAGGTTTGACGCAGAGCCCGCCGCTGATCTCCAAGGTAAGCCTAGAAACCGCGCAAGTTGCCCGGCAGCAAGCGAGGCCTGAAAGTGAGCTGGGGTTCCAAACGTGGGTGAACCGGATTTCATATCCACATTGGATGTAAATGTCCCATAGCAAATCGGCGCTCCTGAATGGGTAAACTGTGACAACACAATTGCGGCCAAAGCCTCGGCGTGGCTTAGTGTGATTGATCCAGCCACTGTGATAGGGGCCATCGCACCCATCAATGTAAAGGGTGTCACGATTGATAATTGGCCATAGCGCGCAAAATCTATCAATCCTTGCGCCATAGGAATATCCAATGTGCGGGGGCTGTTGGTGTTGATAATCGTGTAGCAATGCGGGTTATCTTGAAAAACCCTATCCGACACTCCGCGAAAGTCGCGGATCATTTCGAAGCAATCGATAGCCTGTGGTGTTCCCCGAGAAAAAACAAACGGAAATTTGTCGCTGTGCACCATCTGCTCTTTAACGGTAAAATAATGCCTTAGATGCGTGGCAATGTCCTGTGGCTCTACTTGCGGCGAGATCATTTGAAAGACATCAAAATGGTGTGTAAGTTTTAAATATTCAGTATAATCCCGCGCCGACCCAGGGCGCCGACCACGTTCAAGATCAGTTGCGTTGGGTGCACCAGCTCCGGCTTGAAACACCAAACTACCTTGTTCAAGAATTATATCACGGTGCCGCGCTCCGGCCCGTCCATTGATCGACTTGGGCGCCATATTCAACGCGGCCTCAACCATATCGCGCCCGATAAAGACCATGTTACTGTCTTCATCTACACGCGCTCCTGCAGCGGCATAAATTCTGCGCGCCTCAGGCAGTAGAACCTTCATCCCAAGCTCTTCCAAAATGCGAACTGCACTATTATGCATGTTGGCAATTTCATCGGTTGAGAACACTTCCATCACCGGGAATGGATTTTTCAGCTGACTATAATTCACCTTGCGGTTCGTGGTGGTGGTGACCTCATGTGTTCGAGGCCGTCTGGGCCGCCGCTGACGACGACTTGGGTCTCTTTTTTCGCCAGTCATTGATAGAGCGTCCGAAATGGCTCATCGGTTTGGTGATAGGGAGTTGGCGTTTTCATATGTGTGAGCAGTGTTTTTGCAAGGACATGGGCAGCAAATTCAAACTGTTCGGTAGCCGCAGAAAGACTGTAAAATTTCATAAGAGTTTTCCTTGCTCACTTGTCAGCTAGACTGAGAATTTGCGGCCATTCCTTATTATTGGACAACCTTGCCCAATACTGTATAAACCATTGGACACATCTGTCTAGAGATAAAGGGAATAGATTATGGGTAAATCTCCACCAAGAGTTCATCGATTTGCAGACCTGAACTTCCAACCAAGGTTTGAGTACGGTGATCAAGCAGCAGCCACTCAAGTCTGCGGGGCTGAGGATATGTCAGAACTTGCATCAGGCTATGGACGTTTGACCAATGCACATTTCCCCTGGACGATAAAGTATGACGAAATACTTATCGTGCTAGAAGGCGAGTTAACGGTTCATGCAAACAGTACACGCTTTACAGCGGGCCCATTTGATTCAATTTGGCTGCCCAAAGGAACAGAATTGGAATACGAGGCAGAAAATGCCTTGATAGTTTATGCCATCCATCCAGCCAATTGGGCCGAAGCATGAAAATCAGCCGTCTTCCGACCCATGATCAAACCAACGGGTGGACCAATATATTAGAACCGAGGCAGTCTTTACCACCGCTTACCGACGACATTCGCGTTGATATGCTGGTGATCGGCGCAGGAGCTGCGGGACTGGCAGCCGCACGCCGAGCTGCCGAAATTCATCCCGGCCGGACGGTTGCGCTTGTTGAAGCTGGCAAACTGGGGGATGGAGCCTCAGCGCGCAACTCGGGCTTTGTGATTGATTTACCGCATAATGTAGGGGCTGACCTAGATGATCTAGGAACATTAAAGCGATCTTTGCGTTTGGCCAGAGCCGCGCGGCAGCACCTTGATGAAATGGTAACGGCACACAACATCAAATGCCAATGGAGCCGCCAAGGGCAATTGATGGCCGCCCGATCAAAGCAAGGCGAAGATGTCTTAGACAGCTTTATCAAAGGCCTTGATATGCTGGGGGAGCCTTATGCCGACATGGATAGTGACGCGGTTCGCGCACGCACCGGAATGACTTATTATCGCCGGGCGATCCATACGCCCGGCACAGTGCTTATGCAGCCAGCAGCCTTGGTGCGCGGTTTGGGTGACAGCCTGCCCGAGAATGTTTCATTCTTTGAAAACACCCCAGTGTTGGAAATTGATTATGGTGCAAAAGTAATTGCAAAAACAAAAGGCGGGAAGATTACTGCAGACCGCTGTATCCTTGCGGTGAACGGGTTTGCCCCCTTCATGGGCCACCTGAAGCGCAAGATTTTCACAATTCAGGCTTTCGCCTCGATGACCCGTATTTTAACAGATGAGGAACAGGCAGCCTTAGGCAATCCAGAGGACTGGGGTTTGGTACCGGCAATGGCCTTTGGCGGGCCAACAATGCGGTACACGATGGATAAACGTATAATTATGCGTAGTTTCTGGGGAAAACGCCAAAGTGATGTCGTTTCCCAAAGCGCCTATCAGCGATCACGCGATTTGCAAATAAAACAAATCCGGGACCGTTTTCCAATGTTACAAAACGATCCAATCGCCGATACTTGGACAGGTCAAATTGGTTTGACATCTAATTTTGCGCCAGGGTTTGGGCAAGTTCGGGAAAATGTCTGGTCCGCCATGATCCAAAATGGGGTCGGCATGACGAAAGGCACTATGTCTGGAAGGCTTGCAGCAGAGGCGCTTAACGGGATCGACAGCCAACTGCTCCAAGACATTCAAGCAATGGGTAGTCCGCAACAATTACCGCCCCAACCTATTTTGTCTATGGGCATTTGGGCCAAAGTGAAATGGTGGGAATGGACACAGCGAGCGGAAAGATAAGCCATATCATTGGCCAATAACCCAAATTTTCTTGCAAGGTCTCGATTTCACTGCTTTGCTGCGCATCCAATTTCGCCCATCTTGCAAAAATCTATGAAACGCATTTTGATGCCTGCCGCTATGGCGATCAGCAGCTGACTATAGGTTTGGTTGTCTTTTTTCCGGTTAAAAACGACGCCGCTGATCAGTTGCAAACCGAGTTCACGCACAAACCGCGAGAGCATAGTTTGCCGAAGAAAAAGTCATTTTTAGATTATGAAATTTGAACCGATTCAAGCTGAACATCGTACAAGATTGTGAATGTTTACAAAATCGCTGCGTTTTGTCGGCGCAACCTGAGAGTACATTATGAAAAAACTATACCGTATTTTCTTAATTTTTACCCGTGAAGCCGCTTGGATAGCCGTCGCAATTGCTTGCGTTTACGGAGGGTACCGCGGGTACCAGTATCTTGGTGAAAATCGTGAAATAGTTGAAATCCAACCCGTTACGCGACCCGTTGCATTGGTTGAAACCATGGAAATGGCGCTGTTTGAGCAACCTTTGCCTGTAAGATCGGAAGGTTTTGTGAGCCCATACAGACAGGTCAGTGTTTCGGCTCAAAGCGGCGGGCGCATATCAAACCTACATCCTTCGGTTATTGATCTTGGTACATTTTCAAAAGGCGAAGTTTTGGTGCAACTCGACGATGGAGCAGAGCGCGCCTTGCTCAATCAAACCGTCGCAAACGTCGAGGCAACGCAGGCTCGGCTGATTTTGGTTGAGGCCCAGTTGACACGCACCGAAGAGTTACAGTCTCGTGGGTTTGCCAGTCAACAGGCTCTGGACCAATTGCTGTCGCAAAAAGCAGAATTATCCGCGAGTTTAAACTCTCTTATTGCGGCTCAGGAAAGCGCATCCATCGCAGTCAAAAGTAAACAAATTGTTGCTCCTTTCAGCGGTGCGGTTCTTGAGAAATTACAAGAGGTCGGTAGCGTTGTCGCAAGCGGGCAATCAATTGCTGAAATTTATACCAACAACCAAATGGAAGTGATCATTCCAGTGCGCGAAGCAGAGGCCGCGCTAATCCCCGGAATGTTTGAAGAAAGCACCGCCAAAGCCCGCGTAAACGTTGGTTTTGCTGGGCAGACCTACCAATGGAATGCGCACGTGAGCCGGGTTGATCCAGCGCTTGACCCTCGAACCCGTACGTTGAGCGTATCGATAGGACTTGATGACGTTGGCGAGCCGATTTTACTAAACCCGAACTCGCCCTCTTTTGGAACCATTCCAGCGTTGATTAATGCTTTCGCCAAAGTTCAGATTGACGGCATTATGCAAAAGAACACTTACGCAATTCCATCCACAGCGATCCGCAGTGGCAATCAAATATGGGTTTTCGAAGCGACCGAACAGGATCGCGGTACGCTATTATCTGTTGATGTACGTCCAACCCATTTCGACGGTGAGACAACCTATGTAGTCGTGGACAATTGGCCGGCTGGAACACGCTTAATATTGACGTCACTCGCGGCTCCGACACCGGGGATGCCTCTGCGGGATCTCACGATCAACGCTACCGAGATGGCAGCTGCGGATCTGGGGGATTAAATCCATGAATGTCACGATTAAATGGATGGCAGAACACCCAGTTGCCTCGAACCTTGTTATGGTTTTTGTTGTCATTTTAGGTGCGATTACTGCACTTGGAATGCCGCAGAAAACCTTCCCTGACTTTACGCTCAATACAGTCAGCATTTCAGTAAGCTATCCCGGTGCCTCGCCCACTGAAATTCAGGAAAGCATCGTCCGCCCAATCGAAGATCAGCTTGCGGGTATTGATGGAATAGACAGTATCACGGCGACGATTAGCGAAGGACGTGGCGGGCTTTCCGTGTCTTTTCTGCGCGGTTCAGACATCGACGAGAAGACCAAAGAGATAAAAAATGAGGTGGATCGTATTACTGTCTTTCCAGAGGACGCCAACGATCCGGTGGTTGTTCAACCTAACAATTCAAGCCGTATTCTTGAAATCGCTCTACACGGCAATGCCAGTGAGACCGTTCTGAAACAGGAAGCCGAGCGGCTCAAGAGCGAACTGATAATGCTCGACAGCATCAGCTTTGTTGAGGTTGCTAATACCAGAGATTATGAAATTTCAATTGAGGTCAGCCGAGATGCGCTGCAATCTTACGGCCTCACTATGGATGAGATAGCCAGAGCCATCCGCCAGAATTCATTGGAGCTGCCGGGTGGATCAATTGGTACTGATACAGTTTCAATACCTATTCGGACCAAGGGCCGGAATTATACACAGGCCGACTTTGAAAATATTGTTGTTCGCACGGATAATCTTGGCGGAGAAATTTATGTGCGTGATGTGGCCACTGTCATTGACGGCTTTGTTGATGCAGACCTTACAGCTTATTTCAATGGTGAAAATGCAGTATCAATCAATGTTTTTCGCGTTGGCGACGAGCAAATTTTAAAAATCGTTGAGGACGCACGCAATCACCTAGACAAGAGCTTTATCCCCTCGCTCGGACCGGGACTTGATGCAACAATTTGGCAAAACGACGCCGAGGGACTTCAGGATCGAATAAACCTTCTTGTGGAAAATGCGGCCCTTGGTTTAGCGCTCGTCGTATTATGCCTCGCGCTCTTTTTGGATATTAGGCTGGCTTTCTGGTCAGCGGTTGGAATAGGCGTGTCTTTCGCTGCGACCTTTATTGTTCTTGGGGCCCTTGATCTGTCAATCAATCAAATCTCGCTTTTCGGCTTTATCCTGGCGATTGGTATTGTGGTAGACAACGCGATTGTGGTCAGTGAAAACATTTACCAAAAGGGCGAAAACGGTTTAAGCCCGATACAGGCCGCAGTCAAAGGCACGCAAAGAATTGCGATCCCTGTCGTTTTTTCAACTTTGACCACGATCGTAGCCTTTTGGCCGCTGCTACAATTGCCGGGAACATTGGGAAAATTTCTGGCTGATATACCAATTGTCGTCATGGTTGTTCTCGCACTTTCATTAGGACAGGCATTGTTTATTTTGCCGCGCAACCTGAGTTCTCTTGATGTCTCACCTGATTACCGTCCGAACCTCGTGTTTCGGTTTCTTGGGCTCATACGCAGCGCGGTTAATGGCGTACTGCAATGGATAATTCGCTATCCCCTAGATGCAATTTTACGGCTAACCACCAAAGGATTTGCGATCCTGATCCCAATCGCTTTATCGGTTGCCCTCATGATGGGTTCCGTTGGACTGTTGATCCATGGATATGTGAAATTTAACTTCTTTCCGTCAATTGAAACAGATTTTGTAACGGCCAGCATTGAGATGAATGACGGCACCACGTTTGCAATGACCCAACGCGTGGCCGAAGATGTACAATCAGCCGCGATGCGTGCCGGCAAGGTCATACAATCAAGGCTGCCCAACGCTGCCCCCCCTGTGATTGTTGGGGTGAATATGGTTGTTGGAAAAGGCCTTGGCGGCGGTGGCCCTAATGGCGGCAGCGCCGCAGGCGGGGCAACACTTGCCAATGTGGTTGTGCAAATTACCGACCCAACCATAAGGACATGGGACGCCAAAGACTTTGAAACGGTCTGGCGTGAAGAAGTGGGCCAAGTAGCATCCGTCAACAAACTTACAGTTTCGGCTGAACTCATCGGTGCAGGTGATCCTGTTGCGGTCGAGCTTTCCTTGCCCGAAGGTCAGGACATCACCCCCGTGGTCACCGAGCTTCGCGAAAAATTACATGCGATACCTGGCGTTTTTTCAATCCGCGATAACAATTCTTCGGGCCGCTTGGAGTATGAGCTAGAATTAAAAGATGAAGCCCGCATTTTTGGTATAACGATAGAAGACCTTGCCCAGCAAACTCGGGCCGGTTTCTTTGGGGTTGAGGCAACCAGCTTTCAGCGCAGGGCCGACAATGTATCTGTAAATGTTCGTTTCCCGATGGAACAACGCGATAGCCTTTCCGATTTACTGGATACGCAAATTCGGACATCTGATGGCTATTTGATCCCGCTTTCTACGGTTGCCTTCGTTCGCGAAGGACTGGCCCCAACCTCGATCCTTCGACGTAACGGTCGGCAAGTGACCACTGTGACAGCAGATCTAGATGTGTCAGTGGCAACGGGCAGAGAAGTCAATACGTTGATAACCACACAAATACTCCCACTGATCAAAGACAAAAATCCCGGCTTGCTTGTTGATCTTGGCGGTGAGCAACGTACGCAAGGTGACGCACAAGCTGCGCTTAGTAAGGCGCTTGGCATAGCACTCTTTATTATTTTCGCACTGCTTGCACTGGTGTTCCGGTCTTACGTCCAACCCGTTGTGGTGATGTTTGCAATCCCGCTAGGCCTTATCGGCGCTGTCACCGGCCATTTGATATTGGATATACCTTTATCCCTACTGTCTATATTTGGGATCATCGGCTTGGCAGGAGTGGTGATCAACAACTCACTTGTAATGGTGGATGTTTATAATGAGTTCATCAGCAAGGGGATGGAAACACGTGAGGCAGTGATAAAGGGTACAAAACAGCGTTTTCGTCCGATCCTTCTGACGTCACTTACCACATTCCTTGGGGTCTACCCTTTGATTATGGAAACATCACTGCAGGCACAGTTCTTGATCCCTTTAGCTGTCTCTATTGGGTATGGGGTTCTCATTGGCACGTTGATTATAGTCTTTACTGTCCCATCAATTTTCATGGCGCAGCACCATATCACCTCTGCAATCAAAGCCGCTATTGCTCTTTCCAAACCTCAAAAGGTATCTCACGCAAAGAGCGATGAAACCAACCTTGATGAGCCTGAAAAAATTCGTCTTGTAGCGGCCGAGTAATCGCTTCCAGGCGCTAAATTTAGCATATAAACCACGCGTCTATGCCCTCAAAATGGCGGCTATCTAGTCGTAAACCGATCTGAGCATTCAACCCGATTGCAATCCTGAGGGCAAGATTAGCATCAATCCGTCTATTCTGGCAGGTGCTTGGGCAATGCGCATGATATAAGATTTCACCATTTAGTCCGTTACCTTTTTTTGTTTTAAAGAACAGCGACTTGATATTTGGCTCTTAGCTATATTTTCTGCATCTGATTTAACTTGCGTTGTATTAAAACTGGATAGGGCAACACAAAACGTTTGGCGAAAAATACTGGAAATAACTTCTGGATAAAGTTTCAAGCGTTTTACCTGTTGGCCTTATAAGCGTATAAGAACATACAAAGTTTTAAGTTTTGCGTTGATTTTAGGAAAAAAATGCAGCTTTTCGAAAATATCATAAATGATCGTGGCTCGAAATACTCTGTATGCGGAGCGCCAGCCAGCTCAAAACAAGACGCACTTAACGTCGTTAAGATGCTGAAAAAGAACAAGAAATATGCTAAAGCGACCCACAACACCTGGGCGGTTCTATTAAGTGAAAGCGGACCGATTAAAAATGATGATGGTGAGGCTGGAGCAGGTATAGTTATCGTAAAAATGCTAGAGCGAGAACAATTATTTGATCATGTCATCATCGTCACAAGATGGTTTGGCGGTGTTCAATTGGGTGGGGACAGGTTCAGACGTGTGAAAGATTGTGTGAATTTCTATCTGGAAAAGCTTTAGGCGCCCTGACGGCTAAATTCACCAATGCGGCGGCCGCTGATCAGCGGCTATTTCTGCATCCTTTTGTTCACTCTCAAACAACATTTCGATCATACGCGCTAGCCTGTTAATTTGCGTTTGCTGTTTGTTGACGACATCTGAAAGTTCTTCAACGGTTTTATCCAGATGTGCTAAATGTGTCTCTATACTCTCAAGTCTATCTTGTGTCATTGATTGCCTTATTCAGATATTATAGTGCAAATTTCAAATATTTTTCGTTATTCCACAACAGGATTTCCATTATCGTTACCTTGACCCTATATCATGAGCTTTCCAAACTTGTTTCGTAAATTTGTAATTACACAACACTTATACAACCGGCAGCACCTTCTCCCCATATCAAATGGTGAACCGCCTTGGATAAGTCTCAAGTCAGGGCCGGCGCATTTTTCAATTGATTGATTTTGGGCAATTGTAGATGACCGGTCTATTTTAATGCATCACAGAGTATGCAATCTCGCACTCATTCCACTAAAGAACATATTCTAGCCACCGGCCGAGGCCTCGTTGCTCATCTCGGTTTTGCAGGTATGGGGCTTAACGAATTGTTTAAAGCCACCTCGGCACCCAAGGCTTCATTCTATCACTATTTCGCTTCGAAAGAAGATTTCAGCTGTAAATTGCTTGAGCAATACATGTCACAATACCTTACAGGTCACGACGAAATATTAACAGCGATCCGACCCGATGCACGAGCGCGGTTGATGCACTATTGGTCTTTGTAGATTAGCCCGCAGACATTAAGGGATGCCCGTACGCAATGTTTGATTGTGAACGTTGGCCCATCCTGATCTGCGGGCCAAATACTTACGAGGCTCGCGAAGCAAATGCGACATTCATCTTTAACGGAATGCTTATGCCATGGCTTGATGAACACGATTGAACCTGAAAGAGACAAGCTCTGGTTTTTTTGCAAAATGCTGATAATTCTAGGAATAATCAGTGGACACTAAGGGTAACAAAAAAGAAAAGGCGCACGGAATTGTGCTGGATTGTTTTGCAAGTTGACAGATAAGCTCTTAAACTCAAACCACGAACAGGAATGAGATAGATGGCTAGTTTTAAAGACTATACAATTCGAACGCGTGATGATCTTGAGCGCTTTGAAACCGAGATGACGCTTGATGAACGTTTGCCGGAACGTAGTATCCTAGATGTATTCATGGCCAGTGCCGCACAGCACCCAACCTCTACCGCTATTACAATGCTGATGACCGGAGCCCAAGACGAGCAGCCACGCCGCGTGGATTATGCTCAGTTGTTGGGGATGATCCGACGCGCTGCGAATGCGTTTTCTGCGTTGGGCGGCCCTGCACCGGGCATCGCCTATATGCTGCCGTCTTTGATAGAAACCCATGTAACGCTGTGGGCTGCAGAAACAGCCGGTTACGCCGTTCCCGTCAACTTTCTTTTGCAGCCTGAAAGCATTGCTGAATTGATCAAGGCTTCGGGCGCAAAAATTCTGGTCGCCCTTGGTCCACATCCGCAATTGGACATCTGGGAAAAAGCGCTGGAATTGCGCGAGCAGATTCCCGGCTTGGTACTAGTTCGAGTTTCGCCCCCAGGAACCCCAGACGAAGATGGCGTCGTTGATTTTGGAAAAGCCTTGGCCGAACAGCCGGATGACCACCTAATATTTGGTGAACCGCGTGGCGGCGATGATATCGCGGCCTATTTTCATACCGGCGGAACCACCGGTGTGCCAAAACTTGTCGCACACACGCATCGCAGTCAGCTTGTCGCTGCATTTGGCGGTGCGGCCATGTGTGGATTCACATCCGAAGACATATTGACGGCAACACTGCCTTTGTTTCACGTCGCGGGGACTATTGTCGCGGGCCTAAGCGCCTTTATGGTTGGGGTTGAGCTTGTTGTCATGTCACCTGGAGGATTGCGTAATCCTGCGATCGTTGAAGGGTTCTGGGCTCTTGTTGCACGCCATAAGGTGACTGTCGTTGGGGGTGTCCCAACTGCAATTGGCGCGGTATTGCAAGTGCCCGTGGGTGACAACGACATCAGCGCTGTGCGGACCGGATTGACAGGCGCAGCCTTGCTTCCCCCTGCCGTTGGGACACGTTTCAAAGAGGTAACCGGATGCCATCTGCATGAAATACTTGGAATGACAGAATCGTCCGGACTGGTCAGCATTGATCCATTATCTGGCCCAGGTTCGGTTGGCTCTGTTGGGTGGGCGTTGCCCTACACCAAGGTCGAAGTACTGCGTTTGAATGAAGATGGAAGTTTGGGCGAACTTTGCGCTGCAGACGAGATCGGCGTGATAACAATCCAAGGGGATCACGTAACGCCAGGCTACCGCGACCCACAACACAATGAAGGCGTTATCGATGCCGGACGTCTAAACTCGGGCGATCTTGGATACAAAGATGCCCAAGGCCGTATCTATGTTGCAGGCCGTTCAAAAGACCTTATCATTCGCAGCGGTCATAATATTGATCCGGCCATGATTGAGAACGCGATGGTCACACACCCAGCAGTTGCTCTGGCCGCAGCCGTTGGAATGCCCGACGCCTATGCTGGCGAGCTTCCCATGTGCTTTGTCGAATTGCTACCGGATGCCAGCGTGAGCATAGAAGAGCTGCACCAGCATGCGCAAAGCTCAATTGACGAGCGCCCTGCTTGGCCAAAAACTATCCAAACCATAGACACAATTCCACTGACCACCGTCGGCAAGATTTTCAAACCAAGCCTGCGCTGTGACGCAGCCAAACAAAGGGTCGTGGAACTGCTACAGGATGAACTTAAGCTCGCAAACTCACTAGTCGAAGTTGTTCCCGGAGGCGCTCGAGGAATGCGCGTTACCGTGACCCTCTCCAAAAGCGAGCAATCTTCTGTTGCGGAACTTGAGACGGCGCTGTCGGCTTTTCTGTTCGAGGCAAAGGTTCAAGTGGTCTAGGCGACAGCTTCCATTTATCAGTGCATTCTTTTGTGTGAGGCACAGCTAAGAAAAAGACTTGGGTCTGATTAGCGAGATAAGGCTTATCTTTACAAGGACATGTATGTTGCGCTTGCCGGTTATTTCTCAGCCCTTTGAGCTCCATTTTGACCCAATTTGAGTTCCTTTTTGCAATGCCAACTCTTGTACAGTTTAATTAAAAAAAAATTTGAAATGACCTTTTCGCTCTGATGACGCAATAAACCTCAATTATGGCGAACAAGATTGGCACGATGTCATAGCGCAAGACCGAGATGGATCGCCGAGTGTTTGTTACGGCGGGATTAAAATGGACGGATAAAGTAATAGGCAAACTCACACTCGGAAACGAAAGGCGCTTAAAATGATTTTATGTAAGTAACTGTATTCAATATAAATATTAATCTGATATTGGTTCAAAGTGCAACTTGCAGCGACTTTGAGCCCAAAGATAGCAATATTACAATTGCACGAAAATCCAATTTTTTGGGTTGGGTGTAGGTCTTTTCAAGATACGACTAGAGAGACTTAAAACAGTGAGCGTATCGGACGCTTTGATTACGCTGATCCACGCCGACCCAAAAGCCATACAAAAAAGGTTCCACCGACTAAGCCAGTGATGATCCCGATGGGCATATCTTCGGGGGCCATGACTGTACGGGCAGCGATGTCAGCCCAAAGCAGAAGGATTGCCCCGACCAAGGCGGAAACAGGTAAAACCCGAAGGTAATCTCCTCCCACTAGCATCCGCACGATGTGCGGAACCATCAAACCAATGAACCCGATGATGCCTGAAAAGGCAACCATCACACCAGTGATCAGCGCACCCACGACAAAAACACTTAGGCGAAAGCGGGCAACCGGGATACCAAGCGTAGAAGCGGTTTCATCACCAACTGTCATTGCGTTTAGCGCGCCAGCTTGGCTAAAGAGCCAAGCACCGCAGGCAATTAAAATAACCAAAGGATAGATAAGTTGGTCCCACTGCGCGAGTCCCAATCCACCAAGCATCCAGAAAACCACTGTGTGGGTTGCACGAGGGTCACCCAGAAAGATTAAGATATTTGCGCAGGCCATGATGATAAACGATACGGCAACACCAGCTAGCACCAACCGGTCTGCACTTGCAGCGTCTGCAAAGCGTGACACGCCCAGCACAAGGGTGGTTACAAGCAAGGCCCCTAAAAAGGCCAGAAGCGGAACCGTCAGCAGACCGATGAACAATCCAGTGTGAAGAAGTGCGAGGATCGCTCCAAAGGCCCCACCAGAGGAAATTCCCAAAAGATGCGGATCGGCCAGCGGGTTGCGGGTAACGGCCTGAAGGCTCGCGCCGACAATTGCTAGTCCCGCGCCGACCATCATGGCCAGCAACGCGCGGGGAAAGCGGATGTCCCAGACAATAGCCTGGCGCCCTTTGCTCCAAGTTTGCTCGATAAGATCCGGTGACAGTTTGCCCAGCAGCACGCCCCAGACCGTGCCTGTAGACACTGGAACGGCTCCAACGGAGATGGCGATGGACAGTGAAACCACAAGTATCGCCACGCCGCCCAGCACAAGCGGGATAATGCCCCTGCTGCGGTTGCCTGAAGATTGGGAACCTGTGATCTCACTCATTCGGCTACTGGCTCCAAAAGGCGTTTGCAAGGGTCTTGATTGCCCGGATGTTGCGCGGCCCCGGCGTTGCTTCAAAATATTCCAAGGTCACGAAACGGTCGTTCTTGACCGCGTCAAGCTCTGCGAAAGCCGGGTTCGACATCATGAATTCGCGTTTCTGCTCAGCCGTTACATTACCGTAGTTTACAATAACGATCACTTCAGGATTGCGCTCGACAACTTCTTCCCAAGTTACACTGCCCCAACTTTTGTTAAAGTCATCCATGACATTTACACCACCTGCAGCTTCAATAAGCGCCGTTGGCATCGCGTATAGGCCGGCAGTAAAGGGTGCATCCTCACCACTGTCATACACAAAGACCCTTAAAGCGGCATCTGTTTCAAGGTTGTCAGTGAAAGCTGCGAGTTCAGCGCGATAGCCCTCCACAAGAGCGGTAGCTTTGTCTTCGACATCAAAAATGCGCCCAAGGTTCAGCAGGTCATCATACATGTCTTCGATACTGGCTTTGTCCTTCTGCATGATGTGGGTGCAGCTTTCGGTCAACTCGTAAACTTGGATGCCAAAGGGATCCAGTGTTTCCGGTGTAACCTCGCCGCCGACCTTCATGCCGTAATTCCAACCCGCAAAGAAAAAATCCGCGTCCGCTCCGACCAACACTTCTTTGGAAGGGTATTTTTCAGACAGCTCAGGCAGTTCTTCAACGCCTGCACGCATCTCTTCATCCAGCGTTTTCCAACCCGAGATGCCGGTATAGCCGACCATGCGATCTGCAAGGCCAAGAACCAGCATCATCTCAGTAAGATTTACATCATTGGAAATGGCCCGCTCTGGCGGAGCGTCGAAGGTCACTGTCCGGTTGCAGCTTTGAACAGTGGTCTCAGCCGAGGCCACCCCCATACTTAGAAAGATAGCGATGGGGGATAGAAGAAACTTCTTCATATGGTATTCCTTTGTTCGATAGGTGGAAGGTGAAGTAATCGGTATCGCTCGGCGCAAGCCGTTCGCGGCGTGCGCTTACATCAAAAGCGTGGGCCAACGCCTGCTCGGACAGCACCTCAGACGGTGGTCCAAAGCCAAGCGACCGGCCAGCTTTCAAAAGAAGAACATCATCGCAAACACCTGCCACCAAATTAAGATCATGCAAAGAGGTTACAATCGTCAGCGGTAGGTCTCGGATTAGCTCAATGACTTCAAGCTGGTGGCGAATGTCGAGGTGATTGGTCGGCTCATCGAGGATCAGCATACTGGGCTCCTGCGCGAGGGCGCGGGCAACCATCACACGCTGCCGCTCACCACCGGATAAAGTGCCCAATTGCCGATCCGCAAATTCTAGAAGGCATAGGCGCTCCAAGGCAAACTGCACAATTTGTGCATCATGTGCTCCACTTGCCCCACCAAAGCCTCTGCGATGCGGGATGCGCCCAAGCGCGATGATCTCGCGCACAGTCAGCGCAAAATCTGTAGGCTGCTCTTGTAAAACTGCTGCTATGGTGCAGGCAACAT
>CBFHXE010000003.1:0-95625 GCA_965659715.1 uncultured Paracoccaceae bacterium
GCCGCAGCACCAAAGGCGCCGAGGAAATCCAAAACAGTGACAGAAACGACATGCCATGTTTGACAAAGCCCAATATTGTCACGGCGAGGAATACCGCCATCGCCATCACGGCAGTGACCGCAATATGCGATGTTGTGGTAAAGGACATCGGCAGCAGGCCAAGGAAATTGGCGCAAACGATAAACATGAACAGGGTCATGATATAGGGGAAATATCCAACCGCGTCCTTACCGGCCACATCTTCGACCATTTTATAGACAAACCCATAGGCCAACTCGCCGATAGACTGGCTACGGCTTGGAACAATCGCGCGGCGCGCCGTGCCGACAACCAAAAGCGCGATGATGGCGACAACGGACAGGGCCATCCACAAGGTGACGTTCGTAATGGTGTACCATTCAATCGGACCGTCACCGAAAAGCGGCTTGACGATAAACTGATCCATTGGATGGAAAACCAGACCTGAGCCTTCTGATTGTGCTTCGCTTGCCACGGTTCAACCCTCTTTATCTTCTTCGGCTTTCGCCGTTTCCTGACCTTGGACCTCTTGCGCCGTACGAAGCATGGTTTTCACGCCTGCAGCAAAGCCCAGTAAAACAAATATCACCAAAAACACCGGCAATGTATCAAACAAAGCATCTAGCCCGTATCCGATGCCGAACCCAATTGCGATCCCCGCCACCAGTTCGATCACCATGCGCCAAGCCAGTTGCGCGCCCGTGTAATGGTCGTCCACCTTCGGCTCTGGCGTCTTTGCGACCTTCGCAGCCTTGATCCGCTCATCAAGCGATTTTAGCGGGTCAGGGTTGTTGGGGTCAGACAAAGCAGAGCCTCGTTGAACAGTTGCGCCTTGTTAGGCCGCAGAGGAGGCAGAGTCAACAACCAGTTTGGCACAGTTAAAAATGCTTAAGTTTCTGATTATAATGTATTTTTTACATCTCAAAAATTCAAATACCTCCTCGATTGAGGCCCAAGGCACAAAATGCGCCCAAATCGCATATTCAACCATTTGGTTGACGATCATGGGCAGGCAGGCTTAATAGCGCCATGGACACTCCGCTTGATCTTGCCTTTGCCGCTTTGGCCGATCCCACCCGGCGGCGGATTTTAATGCTGCTGCTGGAAGATGATATGGCGGTCACCGATGTGGCGGAACCGTTCGAGATGTCTTTGGCGGCAATTTCCAAACACCTTGGCATCCTGACCCGCGCCGGCCTGATCAGTCAGGAAAAACGCGGTCGGGTGAAATGGTGCAAGCTTGAGCCCGAAGCCCTGCGCGATGCCAGTATCTGGATGCAAAGCTTTGGCCAGTTTGAGGCCGTGAACCTCGATGCGCTTGAGCGGTTTTTAGAGCATGAGTTTGAGCCAGAGGGCGGCTCAAAGATCTAACTGCGGCTTTTGCCAAAGCTGCATCCCGAAATAGGGCATGTGGTTATAGCTTGCGCTGCGGGACCACCCCGCATCGGCAAGCGGCTCTTGGAAATCCACCAGTTGCAGCCCGGCCTGCAAAGCCTCTTGCATATATTGCCCCAGCAGGCGGTGCCAGTTTTTAATCCGGACCCCAGCCCACTCTACTGTCAAAGGATAGGCTTTGAGGTAATCCACGATGGTGACGGTTCCATGGCCCTGCGCATTGCGCTGAATTCCCAGCCCTTCGGTTTGCGCAGCGGTGACCCAACTGTTCAGATTTCCGATCAAGATATGCCCACCGTGCCGGCTAACCCGCGCCATCTCGGAAATCGCCGCGCGGCTGTCGGCGATATCAATCAAGCTTAGATAACTGACCACCAGATCAAACGAGCCCTCCTCATAAGGCAGGCTTTCGCCAACCCCCTCATGATAAACCGCCCCGCCCAGCCGCCGCGCTTCGACCAAAAGCCGCGCGGTTGGATCAATCCCGACCACCTCGGGCACGGCCTTTGCCATCATCCGGCAAAATCGCCCTTCGCCGCAGCCTACATCCAACGCCCGCTGCGCCCCGCTTTGGCGCACTGCCGCCATCATCGGGCGATCTAGAACCGCAACGCGGCTAAAATCGCCGCCCGCCCCCAAACTTTCAATCCAGGCCTCGGCCGAAGCGTCCCAATCGCTTTGCATCCCAATATCCTTTGCAAATAACCTTGACAGTCCAATGCCCAAGCATTAACTGGCCCCAATCACAACGGAAGTGGAAAAGCTTCCGGTCCTATGCCAATGCAAGGATCGCCCCCCGTCAGCGAGGTTTCGCCCACGGGGGCTGTCGCATTTTGGATCGGGCTTATCTATACTTGGGCCATCGTGGCAAAGCCACGGCAAACGGGAAAAGGAACCGGGATATGTTTGAAAATCTTTCTCAGCGCCTCTCTGGTGTATTTGACCGGCTGACCAAACAGGGCGCCCTGTCCGAAGATGATGTCAAAACCGCCCTGCGCGAAGTGCGTGTTGCCCTGCTAGAAGCGGATGTCTCGCTGCCCGTAGCGCGCAGTTTCGTCAAAGCGATCCAAGATAAAGCCACCGGCCAAGCGGTCACCAAATCGGTGACCCCCGGCCAGCAGGTGGTTAAGATTGTGCATGATGAGCTGGTGCATGTGCTCACCGGCGAAGAAGACCCCGGCGCGCTGAAAATCGACAGCGCCCCGGCGCCGATCCTGATGGTCGGCCTGCAAGGCTCGGGCAAAACCACCACCACCGCAAAACTGGCCAAACGGCTGAGCGAGCGGGACGGCAAACGGGTGCTGATGGCCTCGCTGGATGTGAACCGCCCCGCCGCGATGGAACAGCTGCAAATTCTCGGCGCGCAAATCGGTGTGGATACACTGCCCATCGTCAAAGGCGAAGACCCGGTGGCGATCGCCAAACGCGCCAAAACCCAAGCCAGCCTTGGCGGCTATGACGTCTATATGCTGGACACCGCCGGCCGTCTGCATATTGATCAAGAGCTGATCGCTCAGGCCGCCGCCGTACGCGATGTGGCAAACCCGCGCGAAACCTTGCTGGTGGTGGACGGGCTCACCGGTCAGGACGCGGTCAATGTGGCCACCGAATTTGACGATAAAATAGGCGTTAGCGGCGTGGTCCTGACCCGTATGGATGGCGACGGGCGCGGCGGCGCGGCGCTGTCGATGCGCGCGGTCACCGGCAAACCCATCCGCTTTGTCGGCCTTGGCGAAAAAATGGACGCGCTGGAAACCTTTGAGCCGGACCGGATTGCCGGCCGCATTTTGGGCATGGGCGATATTGTTGCATTGGTGGAAAAGGCCCAAGAAACCATCGAGGCCGAACAGGCCGAGCGGATGATGAAGCGCTTCCAGAAAGGTCAGTTCAATATGAACGACCTGAAAATGCAGCTCGAACAGATGATGAAAATGGGCGGTATGGAAAGCATCATGGGCATGATGCCCGGCATGGGTAAAATGGCCAAACAGGCCGCCGCCGCCGGCATGGATGACAAAGTGTTCAAACAGCAGATCGCACTGATCCAGTCGATGACCAAAAAAGAGCGCGCCAACCCTCAGATCCTGCAGGCCAGCCGCAAAAAGCGCATCGCCAAAGGCGCCGGCATGGAAGTGAGCGAACTGAATAAACTGCTCAAAATGCAGCGCCAAATGGGCGATATGATGAAAAAGATGGGTAAAATGGGCAAAGGCGGCATGCTCAAACAGGCCATGCGCGGCATGTTTGGCAAAGGCGGCATGCCCGCTGGCATGGACCCATCGCAAATGGACCCCAAAGCGCTTGAAGCGGCGGCCAAACAAATGGGCGGCCAAGGCGGGTTGCCCGGCGGATTGCCCGGCCTTGGCGGCGGCGCAGGCCTGCCCCCGGGGCTCAGCGGATTTGGGAAAAAGAAATGACCATAGCCCCCACCCTCACCACCGAGCGGCTGATTTTGCGCCATCATAAAATGGCGGATTTTGAACCGCTCTATGATCTGCTCGGCAGCGACCGGGCCAAATTCATGGATGGCCCGTTTTCACGGCGGCAAAGCTGGTACGGGCTGGCGTCCGAAGTTGGCAGCTGGTCGCTCAAAGGCTTTGGCAGCTGGAAGGTCGAATTGCGCGACAGCAAAGACTTCATTGGCCAGATTGGCATCAATCAGCCTGCCCATTTTCCAGAAACTGAAATTGGCTGGATTTTTCTTTCAAAGGGTGAAGGCAAAGGCTACGCATTCGAAGCCGCGCGCAAAGCGCTTTATTGGGCGCAAGACACCCTCCAACGCAGCTCGATTGTAAGTTACATCGCAAAAGACAATGTTCGATCTATAAGCCTCGCAGAGCGCCTCGGTGCCGCCCAAGATCCCAATGCGGCCCGCCCTGAAGGCGATAGAAAAGACGACACGCTGGTCTATCGCCACGCTTTGATAAAAAGCCCTGCCTCATGATTTTTTCTTTGTCCAAATACTCATCTGCGCCGCGGCCGGCCTTTGCGCATCCGGCAACTGTGGCCGCACCGACAGGAGCCCCCCCATGCCCCTGACCAATGCCCCCCGTCTGCTCAGCGAACGGCTTATACTGCGCGGCCCCGAGGCGCGCGATATGGAGCCGGTGATTGCATTTCTGCAGGATGAAACCCGCGCCATCGGCTTCGGCCATATCCCCGAGCGCGGCGCGGCATGGCGCTGGTTCGCGCTCAATGTGGGCCATTGGCACATCCACGGCTACGGCTATTTCACCATAGAAACAAAAGCCGGCGAAATTGCCGGCATCAGCGGTATCTGGAACCCGGAAACATGGCCCGAGCCGGAAGTGGGTTGGGTGGTCTTTGACGGCTTTGAAGGCCGCGGTATCGCCTATGATGCCGCCTGCCGCGTCCGCCGCTGGGCCTATAAAGATCTTGGCTTTACCACTTTGACCAGCAATATCGTGCCCGGCAATGACCGTTCGATCGCTTTGGCCGAACGCATGGGCGCAACCTATGAGCGCAGCTATCACAACACCAACATGGGTGAGAACATGCTTTTCCGCCACCCTGCACAAGAGGCGGCGCTATGAGCGGCATTCCACAGCTTGAAACCGAGCGGCTGATCCTGCGTGCACCCCAAATCGAGGATCTGGATGCTATGGCGCAGTTTTTCGCCTCGCCCAGATCCCACAGTGTCGGCGGACCGCTCGATCGCGGTCAGGTCTGGCGGGCGCTGCTACGCAGCGCTGGCCACTGGCAGTTACGCGGCTATGGGCTATGGCATGTGATAGAAAAATCCAGCGCAAGCATGTGTGGTTTCTGCGGATTTCTTGAGCATATAGAATGGCCCGAGGCGGAACTCGCCTGGGGGGTACATAACGGCTATGAAGGCAAGAGCATTGCCTATGAAGCGGCGTTGGCCGCCCGCGCTGCGGGCCCTGCGCTCGGCGTACCCCAGCCCATAAGCCTGATTGATCCAGACAATGCCCGCTCACGCCGGCTGGCTGAACGGCTTGGCGCCTGGGTTGAAACTGAAACCCTGTTGCTCAACGAGCCGGTGGTGATTTACCGCCATCCGAAACCGGAGGGCGCATGAATGTCTGATGTGACAAACACACCTGCGCAAAACTGCCGCAATACCGACGTGATACCGATAGCTGTTTTTTCCCAAAAGGAGAGCTTTAATGACTGACGCCAGCACCCGCGCCGCAGCGCTTTTAAAAGAGCACCGCGATAGTATTGACCGGCTTGATGCTATCCTTGTTTACACCTTGGGCGAGCGGTTTAAACACACCCGCTCGGTGGGAAAGCTCAAAGCAGAGCACGATCTACCGCCCGCCGATCCAACCCGTGAATCCGTGCAAATCGCACGTCTTGAAGAGCTTGCAACTCAGGCCAATCTGGACCCTGAGTTTGCCAAGAAGTTTCTGAATTTCATCATCCAGGAAGTCATCCAACACCACAAACAACATCAATCTTAGGGGCCTCGCCCCAACCGCCATTCTAAAGGAGAATATACAATGGCCATGAAAATCCGTCTTGCCCGTGGGGGCAGCAAAAAACGCCCATTTTACCGCATTGTTGCGGCCGACAGCCGCATGCCGCGCGATGGCCGCTATGTGGAAAAACTCGGCACTTACAACCCGTTGCTTGCCAAAGACAGCGAAGATCGGGTGAAAATGAACCTGGAGCGCATCCAGTACTGGCTGGGCGAAGGCGCGCAAGTCAGCGACCGTGTAAGCCGGATGTTAGAGGCCGCTGGCGTGCTTGAGAAAAAAGAGCGTAACAACCCGCAAAAAGCTGTGGCTGGCCAGAAAATGCAAGAGCGCGCTGAAGAAAAAGCCGCCAAGGCCGCCGAAGCGGCTGAAGCCGCAGCAGAGCCCGTCGAAGAAGTGGCCAAAGCGCCCGTAGAAGCAGAAGCTGAAGCGCCTGCAGAGGCCGAAGCGGAAGCGCCCGCTGAAGCAGAGGCGAACGCTCCGGCCGAAGCCGAAGCCGAAGCTCCAGCAGAAGCGGAAGCAGAAGCGGAAGCTCCTGCCGAAGACGCCGCAGCTGAAGACGCCGAAAAATAAAGGGGTTTGGGCTCGGAATGGGCAGTTTTGCACCAGTTTTCCAGTCTAAATTCACCGTGCTGAACCCACAGCGGCGCGCCAAGCGTCGTTGTGACCTGCCCCCAACGAAAAAGCCCGAAACCCGTTGTGGAGTATTTTGATGCTCTTCCGCCCCATCAGATTGTTGATTTTTCTTGGCATCGCCTTTGTTGCCGGGATTATATATGAACGGCAATCTGCAAGCGAGCGCTGCGAAGAAGCTGGCGGCCGCTATGTAAACGAACTTTGCGAAAGGTAACCAATGAAGGCTGACTTGATCTGTGTCGGTGCAATCGGCGGGGCCTTTGGGGTTCACGGTGAGGTGCGGCTAAAAAGCTTTACCTCCGAACCCGAAGACATCGCAGAATATGCGCCCGTTTTCACAGAAGATGGCTCACGCGCATTTGATGTGGTGCTCACCGGCCGTGTCAAAAACGGTCTGAGCGCCCGTATGTCGGGGATTGTCACAAAAGAAGATGCCGACGCGTTGAAAGGCACGAATTTATTTGTGCCGCGCGACCGTTTGCCAAGCCTGCCAGATGACGAATTTTATCACGCCGATCTCGTGGGGCTCTCAGTCTATGACACCGGCGGCGCCCTGCTAGGTGAAGTGCGCTCGGTGCAAAACCACGGGGCCTCGGATCTTTTGGAAATCGACGGCCCCGGGCTAAAAACCACGGCCCTGCTGCCCTTTACCTGCACAGCAGTACCCACCGTTGATCTTGTGGCGGGAAAAATTATTGCAGACCCGCCCGAGGGCCTGCTGCCGGATGCGCCATGAGCGGGCCAGCGAAATCCCATGGCCGTAAATCCATATCGGCCAGTTTAAAGCCGCAAGAGTTGATGAGCGCAAATCTAAAGCTCGCTGGGGTCTGGACTGCGCAGGTGATTACACTGTTCCCGCAGTGCTTTCCCGGAATACTGGGCGAGAGCCTGACCGGAAAAGCCTTAAAAGATGGCAAATGGGCACTTGAGACAACCGATCTGCGCCGCTTTGGTGAGGGCAAGCATAAAAACGTCGACGACACGCCTGCGGGCGGCGGCGCTGGCATGGTGCTGCGCGCCGATATACTGGGCGCCGCCATTGATGACGCGCGCCGCTCTGCGCCCAAAGACCGGCCGATGGTCTATCTGTCCCCGCGCGGGGCGCGCTTTGATCAGGCCATGGCGCGCGACTGGGCTGGGACAAATGGCATCACGCTGCTGTGCGGGCGCTTTGAAGGCGTCGATCAGCGAGTGCTGGACCATTACCAGATCGCCGAGGTCTCGCTGGGCGATTTTGTCATGACAGGAGGGGAAATAGCCGCCCAGGCCATGCTGGATGCCACAGTCCGGCTGTTGCCGGATGTTTTGGGCAATGCCACCTCGCTCGAGGACGAAAGCCACTCAAACGGGCTGCTTGAGCATCCCCAATATACCCGACCTGCTCTCTGGAACGGGCTGAGCATTCCCGAGGTTCTGCAATCCGGCCATCACGGCAATATCGAAAAATGGCGGCGCGAAATGGCGAAGCAGCTGACCCAATCCCGCCGGCCTGATCTTTATGAGAAACAATCCAAAAAAATAAAAGACCCCTAATTGGACACTAAATGCCGATAAATAAGCAGTTTGACCCATAAATCCTGCGAAAACCGCTTGATAAACAAGCGCGGCCACTGTTATAGCCGCCTAGATTGGTGTCTTGGGGATTTTCTTTGATCGCTCTTATAGACGCCAGTTGATCGCCGTATGGCAACAGCAATGACGACCGAACCCTCTGGCGGGCTTATCAATTGGTAGGGACCCGATAAAAGACCAAGAGCTCTGGGGCGCGCAAAACTTTGCGGAACAACCGCAGGCAAAGGAGAAAAGCGATGGATTTAATCGCACAGCTCGAGGCGGAGCAAATCGCCTCACTTGGGAAAGACATTCCCGATTTCAAAGCCGGAGACACAGTGCGCGTCGGTTACAAAGTGACCGAAGGCACCCGTTCGCGGGTACAGAACTACGAAGGCGTTTGCATTGCACGCAACAACGGCAAAGGGATTGCCGGATCGTTCACCGTGCGCAAAATTTCCTTTGGGGAAGGCGTGGAACGTGTGTTCCCGCTCTATTCAACAAACATCGAAAGCATCACAGTAATGCGCCGCGGCCGTGTGCGCCGTGCGAAGCTTTACTATCTGCGCACCCGTCGCGGAAAATCTGCGCGGATCGCAGAGCAGACCAATTACCGGGCACCCAAAGCCGGTGCGGAAAGCTAAGGAGCGGCGAGATGAAAAAAGAGATACACCCAGACTACCACTTCATCGACGTCAAAATGACCGATGGAACCATTGTCAAAATGCGCTCGACCTGGGGCAAGGATGGCGACACGCTATCGCTTGATATTGACCCGTCTGCGCACCCCGCCTGGACCGGCGGCAACACCCGTCTTTTGGACGCGGATGGCCGGGTCTCTAAGTTTAAGAAAAAATACGAAGGTCTGGGCTTCTAAAGCACATATCTATCGCAATATGCCTATCAACGCCGCAGATCACCTTTGCGGCGTTTGGTATTTGGCCGCCAAGAGTGCCGTTTGCAGACCGGCGGCTTGCTGGCGGCAATCAATGTGTTAGGCTTTACCTCCGTGCGCAGTTCTTTTAGCATTGGCTATCAGCATAAAAGGACCCTAGAATGGCTCAAAGACTGCATTTGGTATTTGGTGGCGAGTTGATTGACCCAACCGAGACCGTTTTTAAAAATGTGGATGACCTACATATTGTTGGCATTTTTCCCGATTACCAAACCGCATATGCAGCCTGGAAAGCCGAGGCACAGCGCACCGTAGACAACGCCCACATGCGCTATTTTATCGCCCATCTGCACCGTTTGCGAGATGAAGAGATTGCCACATCGAAAACCGAGGAACTGGAAGGGTGACAGATCAAATTGGCCCATCGGACTTATGGTAGACAATGGTTTCGAGTGAGCCCAAAAATGACATCGATTTCAGTGTCGCGCCTGTGGTGTGGATTCATCTAGCCGACTGCGCTAATTTTGCCGGTATCGAGTATCTATCCCTGCGCATGCTGCAAGCTCACCCGGATCTCTATATTGTTCTGACCGGATCACAAGAGAGGTCGCAGAACCTAGCGGGACAAGCGCGCATCCTGGGGCTGCAAATGCCCTTTGATGGCCATTCCATTGATCGCTTTTTTAATAAATTTACGCCAAACTATCTTTTGTGGGCCGGGGGTGATTTGCACCCGCCCTTGCTTAAAATGGCTGCCGCGCGCGGCCTAGAAATGCTCTTGGTTGACGCAGTTAGCGAAGGCTTTAGCGCGCGCAAGTTCCGGTTTTTACCAAATGTCAAAGCGCGGGCGCTACGATGGTTTTCCGACTTTTACGCAGTGGACACCCAAGCCGCTCAACATCTGGCAAAACTTGGCATCGCTGCCTCTCGTATTCAATTGAAAGGCGCATTGCAACAAGGCGTCCTGCCAACACGTGCAGGTGATGATAGGCCGGATGACCCAGCCTATGCGCATTTGGCCACTCGGCCCGTTTGGTTGGCCGCGGGGGTATCAAGGGGGGAAATTGATACCGTTTTATCCGCCCACCGCTTGGTGATGCGTCATGCCCATCGAACCTTGTTAATTTTGGCGCCACAGCTGCCTGAGGATAACGCTGAGGCAATTCGCCAGTGCCAAGACACCGGATTGCATGCGATAATTCCATCACAAGCCGAAGGCCCAGATGCCAACACGCATGTGCTAGTGCCGACAGGCGCCGATCCATTAGATTTTTGGTATCACCTTGCTTCAGTTTGCTTTTTAGGTCAGTCGCTGACACCCCAAGGCCCTGCGCTTGACCCCTATTGTGCAGCATCACATGGCTGCGCAATTTTATATGGACCCTCGGTATCAGACTATTCAGACCGCTATCTTAGACTGGCCGAAGCCGGCGCTGCGCGGCAAATTCGTGACAGTGATACGCTGGCCGCCGCTGTGGGTCAGATTTCCGCCCCAGATGTGGCAGCGCAAATGGCCTTTGCCGCTTGGCAGGTGACCTCAGATGGGGCAGAGTTAACTGACGCTGTGATTGACCGGGTGCTCAACCACCTGGACGAGATTGGAGTTTAAGATGCAAGCGCCGAGGTTTTGGTTCACCCCGCCCGATAAGCTGCATATTGCAGCGCGCTTGCTATCCCCAATTGGTCAGCTCTACGCTTATGCTACCGCACAGCGAACAGCGCAGCACGCAACGGTCACCGCGCAGTCTCCCGTGATTTGCGTTGGAAACCTAAATGCTGGCGGTACAGGCAAAACGCCAACCGTGATTGCGCTGGTGCAACTGCTGCTGGCTTTGGGCAAGCGCCCGCATGTTATCACCAAGGGCTATGGCGGCGATGTGCAGGGCCCGCTGGAGGTTAATCCAAGGTACCACAGCGCAAATCAAACCGGTGACGAACCGCTTTTACTGGCGGCTTTTGCGACCACATGGGTGGCCAAAGATCGGGTCAAAGCGCTCAGGGCGGCCGAAAAAGCCGGCGCTGATGTGATTATCATGGATGACGGTTTTCAAGATCCGACCATCCGAAAAGATCTGTCTTTGGTCATTGTGGATGCCGAGCGCGGTTTTGGAAATGCAAAGTGCATTCCTGCAGGCCCCCTGCGCGAGCCTGTTGGCGCAGGTCTGGCGCGGGCGGATGCCATTGTGTCCATCGGGCCGCAAAAAGCGCAGCGTGCTTTTAAAAAGCAATGGGGCGGCGCCCTTCATCTGCCGCATTTTGATGCAAAATTGAAGCCACTGAGCATGGGTATGGACTGGTCAACCGGCCGCTATCTGGCGTTCGCGGGTATTGGCCATCCGGAGAAATTCTTTGCAACGCTGCGCGGGCTTGGCGCTCAGCTTGTGCATTGCGAAGCTCTGGGGGATCATCAAAGCCTGTCCCCGACCCTTTTGGGCAGATTGCAAGCGCAGGCGCAGGCGCAGCAGGCGCAGCTTGTGACCACCGAAAAAGATGCCGCGCGTCTACCCGATGACTTTCAAGGTGATGTGATTACGCTTCCCGTGCGTCTAGAGGTGCAAGATACCGATCAATTTACCGCGATGGTCAAAAAGGCGATCTCAGCCGATATATTATAGGTTGTTTTCGCCCAGCTTTGGTGAAGGCTTTTGCAAGCTCAGCTCTGCATCTGAAAACGTAAACGGTGATCTAACGCTTGGGATGCCGTCCAATTCGACCTGCATCTGCCGGTGTACCACCTGCGGGTCGGCAAACACCTCATCCATGGCATTGATCGGGCCGGCCGGCACACCTTTGTCTTCACATGCCTTTAAAAGCTGGTCTTTTGTCATGGTTTTTGTCTGCTCGCTCAGGGCAGAAACCATCTTTTCACGATTGGCAATACGGTCTGCATTGGTCAGAAACTGAGGATCTTTGGCCATGGATTCAAGTCCCAAGATATCGCACAGCCTTTGATATTGGGGGTCATTACCGGTTGCGATTATAATATGACCATCGCGGCAATCAAAGACCTGATAGGGTGTCAGATTTGGGTGGTAATTGCCCGTGCGCTCTGGCGCGGTTCCGGTTGCCAGATAGTTCATCGCCTGATTGGCCATCACCGATACCGCACAGTCCAGCAGCGACATATCAATATGCTGGCCGCGTCCGGTGCTGCTACGCATATGCAATGCCGACAGGATCGCGGTACTGGCATATATGCCGGTAAAGAGATCGGTTATGGCCACACCGGCGCGCTGCGGCGCCCCATCCGGCTCGCCGGTGATCGACATAAATCCGGACATGCCTTGGATAATATAGTCATAGCCGGCCCGATGCGCATAGGGTCCCGTCTGCCCAAAACCGGTGATCGAGCAATATATCAGCTTTGGATAGCGCGCAGATAGGCTTTCATAATCAAGCCCGTATTTCGCCAATCCGCCGACCTTGAAGTTTTCAATCAAAATATCCGCGTCTTTAAGCAGCCGGTGCAACTCCTGCTGTCCCTCAGGGGTGCGAAAATCAATCGTCACACTGGATTTGCCGCGGTTACATGAATGGAAATACGCCGCGGTTTTATCATCTTCCCGCTCAATAAAGGGCGGGCCCCATTGGCGGGTATCGTCGCCCCGGGGGGCTTCGACTTTGATCACATCCGCACCAAGATCAGCCAAGGTCTGCCCGGCCCACGGACCAGCGAGGATCCGCGCCAATTCAACAACTTTAAGACCGGTCAGCGGTGTGGTCATTTTTCCGCCAATTTTTCATCCAGAACCGCAGCAAAATCATCGTAGTTCATATTTTTATAAACTTCGCCGTCGATTAAAAACGTCGGGGTGGAGCGAATTCCATCGCGGGTGGCGTTTTCTTGGTACCAAGCGACCAGCGCGCGCAGCTTGTCTACATCCTGCAAACAGCTTTGCAATTGGTCATCTTGCAGTCCCGCCAAGCGGCCAATTTTTCGAAGCTCGGCAATAATCGACAGGTCATCACCAGCGCGCGCCCATGTGCTTTGCGTGCTCAGCATCAGGTCAATCACACCAAAATACCGGTCCGGACCAGTGCAGCGGGCAATCATCGAGGCCCAGATCCCATATTTGTCGAAATACACTTCGCGGAACTCGAACCTGATTTTACCAGTGTCGATATAGTTTTCTTTTAGCTTTTTATAAGCCTCTTCGTGGAAACTGGCACAATGTGGGCAAGTCAGTGACGCATATTCAACCACGGTGATCGGCGCGTTTTCATCGCCTTGAACCATATTAACAATCTCAACCTCGGAAGGTTCGGAAGTATCTGTTTGGGCGGTGGCCGCAAAGGGCAGGGAAAATTCGGCTTCTGTGGTCACAGAAGAGGGCCACGAAAGCCATAAACCCGCGCCCATAAGCAGAGCGACAGCGCCAAGAGTAAACGACAGTTTGCGCAACATAAAAATACCTTTCAAAGATTAGTCTTTGGTTTTGAGCTAGTTAGAACGTTCTGCCCCAATTGTTCAAGAGCACGCCGCAAATCTTGATCTTCCACCGGGCTAGCAGTTTTTCGCGCTTGGTCAGCAATTTTTTTGTCCACCCCCGGCGCCGCTGGCGCAGGGCGGGGGTCAAACGCGGTCTGCGCTTCGGCAAAGCCTGAGGTCGAAGTATGCGATATTTTAATCCGCGTGATGGCATTATAGCCATAAACGGCATTGATCCGTTCGCGCAGCTTTTCTTTTTGCATTTCAAGTTCTGGTCCATGACCACTGCGCGTCAGAAGCGTCAAAGTGGCGCCCATCCCTTGCGCTGAATAGCTCACATTAGTGGGTTGGGCAATTTTGGCTATATCGGCGCCCGCAATCTCTGCCCAATGGGTCAACAGCCGCGACTGGGCAAAGCCGCGGTTCTGGCTCGCATCTTTAATGCGCCGCTCAAGCAGCACCGAGGTGCGCTTAAATCCATTTGTTTTGCCCCTGTGCCCAGACATAACTTGCATCCTTGCGTTCGGCGCTATCTTACTGGTTTAACCACAGCATTCCAGACACTATGTGAAAAAGTGAGATCAAACTTGTGTGACCAACCGCGATCAGATGATTTGCTGAACTGGTATGATCAAAACGCGCGCGTGCTGCCCTGGCGGATCGCACCCGCGCTGAGCAAGCGTGGTCAACGGCCCGATCCCTATCAGGTCTGGCTGTCCGAGATTATGTTGCAGCAAACCACCGTTGCAGCCGTTAAACCCTATTTTTTGAAATTCACATCACGCTGGCCCGACGTGCGTGCGCTGGCCGCCGCGCAGGACGCGGATGTGATGGCCGCCTGGGCCGGACTAGGCTATTATGCACGGGCGCGAAATCTTTTGAAATGCGCCCGCGCCGTGGCGGATGAGCATAACGGTGTGTTTCCCCAAGAGCTGTCAGCACTGTTAAAATTGCCGGGCGTTGGGTCCTATACTGCCGCTGCAATTTCGGCCATTGCGTTTCAAAAGGCTGCAACCGTGGTGGACGGCAATGTCGAGCGGGTGATGGCACGGCTTTATGCGGTGCAGACCCCGCTTCCGGACGCCAAGCCAGAACTGACCGAAAAAGCCGCCGCGCTTACGCCGCCCGTGCGGCCCGGCGATTATGCACAAGCCGTGATGGATCTGGGCGCAACGGTTTGCACCTCCAAAAGCCCAAGCTGCGCTCTGTGCCCGTGGCGCGCCAATTGCAGGGCGTTTTCCCAAGGCAGCGCCGCAGAGCTGCCCAAAAAACGCCCCAAGCCGCAAAAGCCAACCCGGTATGGCATCGTCTATTACGTTGAGCGCGCTGATGGCGCAGTTTTGCTTGAACGGCGGCCGGATCGCGGATTGCTTGGGGGTATGCTTGGCTGGCCGGGCAGCGCATGGGATGACGAACCAAAGGACGCGCCACCTGCGCGCGCAACCTGGACCACGCTGCCCCAAAAGGTACGCCACACCTTTACCCATTTTCATCTTGAGCTGACAATTAAAACAACTCGGCTAACCACGGCAGAGCCCGTAAAGCATGGCGCATTTATCGACCGGCACCATTTTCGCCCCGCCGAGTTGCCAACAGTGATGCGCAAAGTGTTTGATCTAGCGAACGCATCCGAATTGGGGTAATATACGCCCGTATTGAAAAACAGGACATGATATAGCATGACCAAAAATTTGCTAAAATTTACAATTAAAAATGCGATGCCGTTTTGGTGTTCCGTTGGGTTAATCCCGCTGATCTGGCTTGCTGCCGGTTTGGGCGGCTGGGGTTTTTTGCTGGTGTTTTTTGCGGTGTGGTATCTGTTTTCCGCGCTAGATATGTTCACCGGATTAAATCTAGAAAATGCCGATCCGGACACCGAAGAGGATGATCTTTTCTGGTATCGGCTGATCACTGTCATTTGGGCACCTTTGCAGTTTGTGACCCTGTTCGGGTTGCTGTGGTATAGCGCTGGCTCAGAGCTGACCGGTTGGGAAAAAATCGGTTTGTTTTTTTCCATGGGGATCATCAGCGGCACCATAGGGATCAATTATTCGCATGAGTTGATGCACCAATCCGATCGCCGCGAGCGAATGTTGGCCGACATGCTGCTTGCCATGGCGCTGTATTCGCATTTTCGCAGTGAACATCTTTTGGTGCATCACCGCTACGTGGGCACACCGCGCGATGCCGTGACCGCCCGATATGGCGAAGGGTTTTATCGTTTCTTTATCCGTGTTCTGGGCGAATGCTGGACCTCAGCCTTTACAGCTGAGCGTGCAAAGCTGGCGAAAAAGGACCTGCCTTGGTATGACGCCAGCAATCCGTTTTTCCTTTACTGGGGGCTTCAAGGCGCGATGTTAATCTTGGCCTTTGCGCTTGCAGGCTGGGTAGGCGTTGGATTGTTTATCTGGCAGGCACTGATCGCGGTGTGGCATCTTGAACTGGTGAATTATGTCGAGCATTATGGGCTGACGCGCAAACATATGGGCGAGGGCAAATATGAACATGTCAAACCCCACCATTCATGGAATGCCGCTCATCGGGCGACCAATTGGCTGTTGATCAACCTGCAACGCCATTCTGATCATCATTACAAACCCAACCGCCGCTATCCGTTGTTGCAGAACTATTCTGCCGGTGAAGCGCCGCAGCTTCCCTATGGGTATGGGATCATGACCTTTGCCGCCATGGTGCCGCGCCTCTGGAGGGCCCGGATGAATTCACGCGTGCGCAAATGGCGCGAAATGTGTTATCCAGGAGTTCTTGACTGGTCGGATTACAACAGCGGCCAAAACCCGCTTCCCAAATAAAAAAACCCCCACCAAGATCGGTGAGGGTTCAGTGGCCTATGCGGGCAGCACATAGGCGGATTTATCATGGCAATCGATGCGCAGCAGCGGAAATTTTGCACCTGCGCAAAACAGCCGCAATACCGACGTGATACCGACCCGCCGTAATACTAGTTGAGCTGCTCGCCCATTTCAGCGCGAATTTGCTGCCGAAGCAGATCAATCGGTACGGTTTTTCCATCCCGGCGGAAACACCAATAGGTCCAGCCATTGCAACTTGGGGCGCCCTCTAGGGCAGCGCCAACCTGATGGATTGAGCCTTTGATGTCATCCCCGATGAGCGTACCATCTGCGCGTACTTTGGCTTTGTGCCGGCCGTTCATACTCAGCAGTTCTTCGCCCGGGCGCAGCATGCCGCGCTCGACCAATTGGCCAAAGGGGACACGCGGCTCGGCCCGTTTGCTGGCGCTTACCTGCAAAGCCTCACGGTCAAATTTGCGTGTATTTTCAATGCGCTTCCGGGCCACTTTGCGATAGGCTTCTTCGCGCTCGATCCCAATAAAGTCTCGGCCGAGCATTTTGGCAACCGCGCCGGTGGTGCCGGTGCCGAAGAACGGGTCAAGCACCACATCGCCGGGGTTTGTGGAACCCACAAGAACCCTATGAAGCAAGCTTTCGGGTTTTTGCGTCGGATGGGCTTTGTCGCCATTTTCATCCTTTAGCCGCTCATGCCCATTGCAAATCGGCAAAACCCAGTCGCTGCGCATCTGAATACCCTCATTCAGCGCCTTAAGTGCTTCATAATTAAAGGTATATTTTGCGCCTTCGGATTTGGACGCCCAGATCATGGTTTCATGCGCATTGGTAAACCGCTTACCGCGAAAGTTCGGCATCGGGTTCGACTTGCGCCACACCACATCATTTAAAATCCAATAGCCATGGTTTTGCAGCGCCGAACCCACCCGGAAAATATTGTGATAAGATCCAATCACCCAAATTGCGCCGCTCGGCTTTAAAATACGCCGCGCCGCTTTGAGCCATTCATTAGTGAACCGATCATAGGCTGCAAAGGACGAAAATTGATCCCACGCATCATCCACGGCGTCAACACGGCTGTTATCAGGCCGATGCAGATCGCCTTTGAGCTGCAGATTGTAGGGCGGGTCTGCAAAAATAAGATCGATCGAATTGCTTGGCAATTTGTTCATTTCAGCGATGCAATCGCCGCTGATAATGGTATTCAAAGGAAGCGCTTTGGCTTCCTTGGGGTGCGTCATAGTCTTCATTGTCTGCCTCTTGAACCGGCGCGTTTTTGCGCTCTTAGCTTGCCCCTAAAATGAGTCAAACATGATTCGGCGTCAATTTCTTTTTTGAATCAAAGGGTTATTTATTTTCTTAATACAAGATATTGTGTACGGGCCGGAAAGAACGCCTATGGTGTGGGGTCACCCCTAGCCGCTGCAAGGCCAAAATATGCTGTTTAGACGGGTAGCCGGCATTTTTTTCCCAACCATAACCGGGATTTTGCAGGCTCAGCTCGGCCATTAACCGGTCGCGAACCGTTTTTGCAACAATGGACGCCGCCGCAATCGAGAGCGATTTACCATCGCCCTTTACAATAGGTTGCGCTGGGATGTTGATAGGGTCGGGCACCCGATTGCCATCTATCAAAAGATGGGCAGGTTGCGGGCTAAGCGCGGCGACCGCATTACGCATTGCCAAAAGGCTTGCCTGTAAAATATTGATCCTGTCAATTTCTTCGACTGAGACATGCGCGACAGCAACAGTTGCACTTTTGAGGATCAGATCATAGAGATTTTCGCGGCGTTTGGCGGATAACTTTTTGGAATCGTTCAGCCCTTGCGGGATATTTGAAGGATCAAGAATGACCGCCGCAGCCGTAACAGGTCCTGCCAAAGGTCCGCGGCCAACCTCATCCACCCCGGCGATCAGGGGATACCCATGCCCCATTAAACTTGCTTCAAACGTAAAGTCTGGCCCATCCATGAGCCAAAACAAACGCCATAAAGGAGCAGGTTGCAAGGTGCAATTTTTGCTTTCAGCGCAGGCTACATACACAAAGGCTGAATGGCGATCCCGACAGGATTCGAACCTGTAACCTGCCCCTTAGGAGAACACGATTAACTGGGGCAGAATAAACGGAAAACTAGTGAAAATATAAATAAATACATAGACTTGGGAGGCTTTATTCTGTGTAAAGTTTCCTTAAAATGGGTATTTTATAAGGGTTTTTCTTTGGAAGAAATCGGTAAGAAAATGTCTAAAACATTCCTCTAAAACTATAAATAAATAAGGAATACCAGTACCATGCTTAAATTGACAAAAACGGGCAGAGTATCATGAGATATTTGACCGCGAGCAAGCTTGGTTTATAGGGACCCACCCAAATCCTTTAAATATACGTAAAGTTCGTTTTTGGCTTCAAAACCTACACCTGGCAAATCAGGCATCGACACCCGGCCATCAGACACATCAACCCCATCAGAAAATCCATTTAATGGTCGAAATACGTCTGGATAGGATTCGTTGCCGCCCAGTCCAAGCCCAGCAGAAAGGTTCAAACCAAACTGATGCCCCCCATGCGGCACGCAATCGCGCCGAGAAAACCCGTTTGACCGCAACATTTCCAGCGTCCGCAAGTATTCTACCAGCCCATAACTTAATGCTGGGTCGAACTGTAAAATATCGATATCAGGCCGCATTCCCCCATAACGGATCAAATTTTGAGCATCAATAGTAGAAAAAAGATTTTCTCCTGTTGCCATTGGTAATTCGTAATTTTGGGCCATTTCGTTTTGCAATGCATAATCCAGCGGATCACCAATCTCTTCATACCATCGAAGGTTGTAAGGTTTGATCGCGTTTCCAAACTCAGTTGCTTGTTGCAGGCTAAACTTACCATTTGCGTCAACCGCCAGATTGCTGCCGTCACCGACGACATCTAGAACCGCCTCAATACGTTTGATGTCTTCGGCCAAACTCACGCCCCCAACTTTCATCTTAACGGCCGTATAGCCACGATCCAGATAACTTTTCATCTCATCCTTGAGTGCTTCCAAACCCTTGCCTGGATAATAATATCCTCCCGCAGCATAAACGGCGACGCTATCCTCTGCATTGCCATGGTTATACCGTGCAGCCAGCAACCGAAATAGTGGCATAGTCTCAATTTTTGCCACGGCATCCCATACAGCCATATCTAGCACACCAACGGCAACAGACCGTTCTCCATGACCACCCGGCTTTTCGTTGGCCATCAAAATATCCCAGATTTTATGCGGGTCCAGATTGTCGCCAGCATCCGTCATCACAGAACCTGCTGGTGCCGATTTTAACCGTGGGATAAAACGCTCGCGCAACAGCCCTTGCTGGGCATATCGGCCATTTGAATTAAACCCGTAGCCAATGACCGGTTTGCCATCCCGCTGGACATCAGTTACAATTGCTACAACGCTGGCAGTCATTTGTGAGAAATCGATATAGGCATTTGAAATATTACTTTTAATAGGCAAAATATTTTCGCGGATATCGACGATTTTCAAATCCCACCCCCTAAACTACTCTTTGAATAAACCTATTATATAGAGCCTTAATGGCAAAGCCTTTTCAGTGCTAAGTACGTCTTACACACTCAAGAGAAGGCCACCTTACCTGTCAAGTAAAACCGGCAGGTGCTTAAACTCCTCCAAAACCTCAGGTTCCAACATGTAAAGTGCTAATTCACGCTCTAATTTCAGAGCAAGGGACACCACCAAGGAGGTAGTTTTCTGCCCTATCAAACAATGTTGTCAACTCAGCCAAAAGAATGTTTTGATCAGAAATATAACCCTTTTATTGATCGATTGCCTGACCGGATAAGTTCTGAAGGCTCAAATTTAAGATCCGGAAACTCAACATCATGGTAATAACGGTTTAGAAAAACGGAATGGTACATTGATGGCATAACCGATCGAAATGCTCACATCACCTATTATGGGCAGTATAATTAATTTCTTAATCGCTAAAATTCGAAGGTCAGGCGTAATATTTTATTAGATCCCAATCCAATTCAATACCCAAGCCATGGCCTCTCGGCACATCCACATAACCTTCTATAATTCTTGGCTTGTTAGCCCATATTTTTTCATGGAATGGATCTCTTTTAGGATCCGCAAATATTTCAACAAAGGTTCCTAGGGTTTCCGAGCCCAAAAGATGAATTGCAATTGCTGCTTCCTCGTGGTGTGCCATTTCGATATTCTTTTCATTACAGATCTTCGCCGCCTTTTTCCATTCAGAAATTCCACCGGCATGAAAACTGTCTAAATTACAAACATCGATTGCGTTTTTTTCTATCAACCTTCTGATCCCAAAGTGATTAATTTCACTTTGACCTGCAGCTATTTTTATATTTGTATGCTTCTTCAATTCTGACATAAAATAAATGTCATCCCACCAATGACAAGGTTCTTCTAACCAGCGTATGCCTAGATGCTCTATCATAGAACAAAACTCTTTAGCTTCATCCAAAGAGTATCCACAATTTACATCAACCATGAGATCAAACCCTTCATTGACTGCTTTTTTGGCCACCATGACTCTATTGAAGTCTTCTTTAGGAGAAAGTTTTCCTACCTTGAACTTACAGGCTTTGTAACCCATTTGCTGATACATTAACATCTCCTGGGTGATTTCATCCTCGCCTTTTCCAGCTAAGTAGTACCCACCAATCGTTGATACTTTCAGCCTCTCTCTACCACCACCAAGTAATTCTATTACCGGTCGACTTTCAATTTTACCTAGAATATCCCATAGCGCAAAGTCGACGCATGCTAACGCTCTCATATAGGTAGTCCTTAAAATCGGTCTATTATCACTGGCCATATCTTTTATGAATTTTGTGAACAAATGGTTCCATATTTCTTCTATTTTACTTGGATCTTTTCCTAAAATTTCTGAACCAAATATTTCATTTATTATATGAGCTATCACATTACCCCTGAACCTGTCATCTCCACAGAAAACCTCACTTACAAGTCCTTCTGTGGTATAAATTCTAATTATTAAAACGGATCTTTTATCTATATCGTATGTTCCCCCTGAAAACTTTTGTTCCAACGGAATATTTATGCTAATTGCGCTCACTTTATCAATTTTCATAACCACCCCTAAAGCAAAACGGAAGGTCGCAAAATTCTTCCGAAGATATTCTTGACATATTCGAAATGCCGATGTTATAAGACATTGTATTCATTGTGTTTTTGGCGATCCCGACAGGATTCGAACCTGTAACCTGCCCCTTAGGAGGGGGCTGCTCTATCCAGTTGAGCCACGGGACCTTTCAAAAGCTCTAGACCGATTTTGGGGATTTGTCATCTGATAATACCCTTCATCACCCCACCTTTTTCATTAAATCAAGCGCTCTGCACGCAATATCTTGAAACTCTTTGGAACATTGGGATAACGTGGCCTAGCAACCCTTCTTAAGGAGCGTTTGTTTTGCGCGAAATACCACCCCGCACTTTGACACTTCGAGATGTCTCAGAAGCCTCAGGGGTTTCTGACATGACGGTGAGCCGTGTTCTGCGAGGCCGGGGGGATGTATCGCAGGCAACCCGGGAAAAAGTTTTGCTTGCCGCCAAAGAGCTAGGCTATGTGCCCAATAAAATTGCCGGCGCTCTGGCCAGTCAACGGGTTAATCTGGTGGCTGTTATTATCCCCTCGATGTCCAATATGGTGTTTCCCGAAGTGATGATGGGGATAAACGAGGTTCTGGGCAGCACGGATTTGCAGCCCGTTGTTGGCATTACCAATTATCTGCCAGAGGAAGAAGAAAAGGTGCTCTATCAGATGCTGTCATGGCGGCCTTCTGGCGTTATTATCGCTGGTCTTGAGCACACGGATGCCAGCTCGAAGATGTTGCATGCGGCCGGCATCCCAATTGTTGAGATTATGGATACGGATGGCAGCCCGGTTGATTGTGCGGTCGGCATTTCGCACCGCCGAGCGGGACGCCAAATGGCGCAGGAGATTATTTCTGCAGGCTACCGGAAAATTGGATTTCTTGGCACAAAGATGCCGCTGGACCACCGTGCGCGCAAGCGCTTCGAAGGCTTTACCGAAGCCTTGGCAAAATCAGGTATCGAAATCAGCGATCAAGAATTTTACTCAGGTGGATCAGCGTTGGCCAAGGGCCGCGATATGACAATTGAAATTTTAAGCCGCTCTCCAGATTTGGATTTTTTATATTACTCAAATGATATGATCGGCGCCGGAGGCCTTTTGCATCTATTGGGTCAAGGAATTGATATCCCGCAAAACATAGGCCTAGCCGGTTTTAACGGTGTGGAACTGCTAGAAGGTTTGCCAATGCAATTGGCAACGATGGATGCCTGTCGCAGTGAAATTGGCCGGCGCGCCGCCGAAGTAATCTGTGCGCGGGTTGAGGGAACATTTGATGAAACTCAAAAAATCGTTGAATTGGCGCCAACACTAAACCGCGGGGCCACTCTTAGAAGCTGACGGATCGAAAACGCAGCGAGGTTTTCATGAAACTGTCATCTTGCCAACCTATAGTCAGGCGCAACCTCTAGGAACTGCAATGTCTTATTCTCGCTATGCAATTTACTATATGCCCGACGGCGCATTTGCTAAATTTGGCGCGCATTGGTTGGGGTGGGATCCGCAGACCCGGACTGAAACAAAGGGATTTGCGATAGAAGGTTTGCCCCGCCCACAGGAGGTACTTACCAAATCTCCACAGAAGTACGGGCTGCATGCAACTTTAAAAGCCCCCTTTCGCCTTGCAGAGGAGGAAACCGAGACTGGGCTTATGTCAGCGTTCAATGCATTTTGTAAAACCCATAATACGGCCTGCGCAGGGCAGCTTCAGTTTAGCAATATAGGGGGCTTTTTATCGCTGCGGCCATCAAGCCCGCTTAAAAAGTTGGACCAGCTGGCCGCAGACTGTGTGACCACTTTTGACAGATTTCGCAGCCCAGCAACGCCCCAAGACCTCGCACACCGCCGCAAAGCGAATTTGACTGCTGCACAAGACGATTTATTGCAAACTTGGGGATATCCCTATGTGATGGATGAATTTCGATTTCACATCACCTTAACAGGCCGCGTTGATGGCTCAGAAGCTGAGCGAATTACCACCATGCTTGAAGCGATGATAAAACCTTTGCTTACAAATCCATTCACCATCAACGACCTTGTTCTTGCCGCGGAAAGGCAAGATGGACGCTTTTGCATTCTAAAACGGGCAAAACTGCTAGACTAGACAGGCTCGTGCGTGTCTTTGATATAAGTGCTCTGGCACCCGTTATTTTTGCGAATTTAGGAAGAGAGTTTGACGATCTCTTCTTTTATTCGGAGCTTTTGTTTTTTCAAATCGACGATGTGCAATGTGTCTGCACCTGTATTTTTTTGGGCCTGCTCAACAGCCTGTGATAACGCTTCATGTTTCTTTCTGAGTTCTTGAACATGCGCAACAACGCTCATTTTTAACCTCCTTTTTTTTAATATCTCCATGTCAGCACAATTTCCTTCACCTGTCACGCTGCAGATGCAAAATAGACAGAAAATGGTGAAAACTTGCTTACTTTTGAAGAGAGCAACGCCAGATTAAAGAATTACTTTAATCAATTTGCGCTCCATGCCGTAGAACTTGGCTGATTAAATCTGTGTAACTATCGCCATCCGTGGTGTGCTCCGTGCCTTTGTGCATTACAATTGGTGCCTCAAGGCAAAATCCTGCTCGGCCTGATTTGCGTGCCCGCAAAATCAATAATTCGCTGGCGCGGCCTATCCGCGCGCTGAAGGGTAGGATACGCAGGCTACCAAGCTCTTTTGGAAGGGCGTTCAGCAATTCTGGCAAGCGCTCGCTGCGAAAAATAAAATGAACATAGCCTTTGGGTTTAACGCGTTTTGCCGCAACCGAGGTCCAGCTTTTAAGCGGGGTTTGTTCGCCCATGGACCGTTCGCGGGAAGGATCGGGCGCGGGGGTTGTTTTCAACCGATCAAAATAGGGCGGATTGGCAATCACATGATCAAATTGGCTGGTTTTCAAACCCTCAGGTAAAGCCGCCAAATCGCCTGTCACCACATCCATTTTTAAAGTGTTATGGCTGGCATTTTCCCGTGCCAACTGGGCCAGATCGGATTGAATCTCTATGCCAGTGAGCTGCAAATCAGGCACGCGGCGGCCCAAGCATAGCGATGCAACACCCACGCCGCATCCCAATTCCAAAACGCTCTGCTTTGGTTTGGCGTTTACTGATGCGGCAAGCAAAACAGGATCAACACCAGCCCGATAGCCATTTCGGGGCTGTTTGATCACCAATTTTCCACCCAGAAACTCGTCTTTAGTGATGTTTGGGGAAAGGACAGTCATGCGCAGGGAATTTCATGATCTTGCATTAGATCAATGGCTTCTTGCAAATCAAGATCAATAACCATTAAACGGCGCGGCAATATGCCCAAGGACCCCTCTAGAACACTTGTATTTACGTCCAGCTCAAAACTTTCTATACCTGCATCATCAAGAACAGCCCGCGCATAGGCGATCACAGTGATATCATTAGTGCGCAGTAACTCTTTCATAAGCCCAAGAATAGTCAGGCAGATACACATTGTCGAGACAGACGGAAAAAAGAGCGTAGAATGTCAGCCACGGTCATGACACAGCCCAATGATAGTCTCGCTGCGCTTTTGGCGCCGAAACTGGCGGCTGTAAACGCTCTTATTGCCGAGCGCATGACCTCAGAACATGCACCTCGAATTCCTGAGCTTACTGCGCATCTTGTTGCCGCCGGAGGCAAACGCTTGCGGCCCATGCTCACTTTGGCCAGCGCCATGATGTGCGGGTACAAAGGCCCCTATGACATTCATCTGGCAGCAACCGTTGAGTTTATCCACACAGCAACACTTTTGCATGATGACGTGGTTGACGAAAGCACACAGCGCCGCGGCCGACCGACCGCCAATTTGCTTTGGGACAATAAATCATCCATTCTTGTGGGCGATTATTTGTTTTCACGCGCTTTCCAGTTGATGGTTGAAACGGGGTCATTGCGGGTGCTGGATATTTTGTCAAACGCGTCGGCAACCATTGCCGAAGGCGAAGTGCTGCAATTAACCGCAGCGCGTGATTTAAGCACAACCGAAGCCATTTATATGCAAGTGGTGCGCGGCAAAACGGCAGCACTTTTTTCGGCCTCGACGGAAGTGGGTGGTGTTATCGCCGATGCGCCGCAAGCGCATTGTAAAGCGCTTTATGATTATGGCGATGCATTGGGAATTGCATTTCAAATTGTCGATGATCTGCTTGATGTCACCGGCGATAGCAAAGCCACAGGAAAAAATATCGGCGATGACTTTCGCGAAAGAAAACTGACGCTTCCCTTTATCAAGGCCATTTCGAAGGCCAATGCAGAAGAGCTTGGATTTTGGTCCAGAACAATCGCAAAAGGCACGCAAAAAGATGGCGATTTAGAACAGGCTCTTGATCTTCTAGCCTTGCATGGTGCTATTGATGAAACCCGTCAAGATGCGCTCTATTGGGCAAAACAGGCGCAGAAATCTATCTTGCTGCTACCCGAGCATGATATTCGTGACATCCTGCACTCTTTGGCACTTTATGTGGTGGATAGGATTAATTAAACCACGCTGCGCGTAAGGCTTTGAGTGGCCACGACCCACCAATCCGGATAGCGCTTTTTCAGCAAGGCCGCCAAACTTTCACATTGCTCGGCGGTTTCGGTGATGGCAAAACAGGTCGCTCCAGACCCGGACATGCGTGCCAATTTGGTTCCTGAAAAGGCATTTAAAGCCGCTAATACCGTACCAATGACTGGCCGCAATTTAATCGCTGGCCGCTCAAGATCATTGCGCTGCGTATTGAGCCAGTTCAACCAATGGGATAGATCATTAGGGCTGGGCATATCATCGCAAAGTGCCGGATTTTCTTTCTGCTGCAGGGCCTGGAAAACCTCGGCCGTGTTTAATGAAACTCCGGGATTTACCAGCACAATGGGCAGCGAAGGCGGCGGGCCCATGCGGATGAGCTTTTCACCAATCCCGCGCATACGGGTGAGTTCAGCAGACATGCACACAGGTACATCGGCGCCCAAATCCGTCAGATCTGATGCAAGCCTTTCAGCATTGGGATATAGTTTCGACAGGGCCCGAATAGCTGCAGCTGCATCACTAGAGCCGCCTCCGATCCCCGCAGCCGGCGGAAGGTTTTTTTCCAATTTAATAGACGCGCGCCCACCTGGGATTGTCATTTCAGCCGCGCGCCAAACCAAGTTTTCAGCACCTTGGGGAATGTCCTGCCCGTAAGGCCCCGATAGCTTTAATGTCCAACCTGTATCCGGGGAAACAGAAATCCGATCCCCAAACGCTGTAAAAAGTACCAAGGAGTCCAGCACATGGTAGCCATCCCTATTTTGTCCTGTTACATGCAAACATAAATTGATTTTTGCTGGCGCAAATTCGTTAATCATTACTTTGAGCAACGGTCAATGGATCCGCGCCTTCTTCTTGCAGCACTACATCCAAACCCACATCAAGCTTACGTCTAATCCGGTCGGCTTCAGCGTCTTCTGGATCAAAAGACAACGCTCTTTGCCATTGAAAGTAAGCCTCGCGTTTGCGCCCGACAGCCCAGTACACATCACCAAGATGATCGTTTACAATTGGATCGACGGGCTCTAACTCGGCAGCGCGCTCTAAATGTGGAACTGCCTCTTCATACTGCTGCATGCGAAACAAGACCCAGCCAAGACTATCCACGATGAACCCGCTACTGGGCCGAAGATCAACAGCTTTTTCGATCATCGCCAAAGCCTCATCCAGCTGAATTTTCTTTTCCACAAGCGAATACCCCAGATAATTCAATACCAAGGGTTGGTCGGGGTTAAGCTGCAGCGCTTTACGAAAGTCGCGATCCGCTTTGGGCCATATGTTCAAGCGCTCAAAAGCTATCCCACGGGCATAAAAAAGCCGCCAAGCCGATTGGTCTTTGGCATCTGTCAGTGCGATGGCATCATTGAAAACCTCTATGGCGTCCTGATACCGCTCTTCATATCGCAAAATATTGCCAAGCGTGCTGTACGCGCGCACCATCATTGGATGGCTGCGTGTCAGGTTTTCCAAGGCCTCTATCGCGGCCTCGACATTTCCACTGTCACGAAGCGCTTCGGCGCGTCCCAGTTCCGCAAGATGAAAAATCGGGTTATCGGGTGAAATTTCCTGATAGACTTTCGTTGCCAATTCATATTGGCCCATATTTTCCAGCACATTCGCCGCCAATAAAATGGCTTCAACATGTTGGGATGATAACAATTCTGCAACCCGAGCATGCATCAAAGAATATTCATCCTGAGCCTCAGAGCTTAGCGCTTTTGCGATTGCAAAGAACACCTCTGCTATGCCATCGGCAACAGAACCGATCAGCCGTTCGCTTGGCATTCGGCTGGCTTTGATATCAGCCTGCAGATCCAACAGTTCAGGATCTAAATTTTCTCCAAAATATTTCTCAAGAACCGCTTCTGCCTGATTAAATTCGCCCTGCGCCATCAAAGATTGCAACCTTACAATAACCGCGCGCCGCGATAGGGCACCCGATTGTTGCCCAATGTCTTTAAAAATGGCCTCGGCGGCTTCAAAATCCCCCATCACATGGTGCATCAATGCCCTATGGTAACTCACCAACCCCTGAGAAGGCTCTTGATCCTTTAACCCGTCCATTATTGCAAAAGCGGCTTGGGCATCACCCGCGCCCACATTGGCCCAAGCCAATAGCAAACCATCCACAACTTGGTGACCAATGCCTTTTTGGGCCTCCAGTTGCGCAACAAGCGCTTTAAAGTCCTGTACACGAACAGCCCTTGTGATCAAAGCCACATGGGCAACTTGACTGTCAACGCCATCATCAACTACCCGATCGGCAAGAGGGTAAACATCCTCAAAAACGCCAAGTGCGATTTTCGACAGAATCAGGGTTTCCATTGCATCGATGTTGCTGGAGTCTTCGCCAACAACTTGTTCCAAATACTTAGAAGCTGTTTGAAATTCCCGAGCAAAACTTGCATGTCGAGCAGCCAGATATGGCCCCGCAAGTCCTTCTTGTGCGGCTGCTGGTTCCAACAGCCCAAGCATAAACGCAAGTAAAAGCGATTTTCTAATCAACAGGCTAATCTCTTCGGTTGTTTTCACCTTACAAACTAGGGCTTACAAATAGCCAAGGCAATGCCGCGCAGGCCGCACAAGCGTTAAAACTGGTTTATTTCTGAACCATGAACGCGCGCACCAGCTCTGATGACGCCGCAGCAGGTTACATATTGGGGTAATTCGGTCCATCCCCGCCTTGCGGTGTGACCCAAGTGATATTCTGGCTTGGATCTTTGATATCACAAGTTTTGCAATGCACGCAGTTTTGGAAATTGATCACAAAGCGATCCTCTTTTCCTTCCTCTGACACAACCTCATAGACACCTGCAGGGCAATAGCGCTGTGCCGGCTCGGCATAGGTCGGCAGATTTACCGACAAAGGCAGGTCAGCATCGGCAAGCTGCAAATGCGCCGGCTGTTGCTCTTCATGGTTTGTCATTGAAAATGACACGTTGGTTAAGCGATCAAAGCTCAGTTTTCCATCCGGTTTGGGGTAATTGATTTCACGGTGCTTAGATGCTGCTTCTGTGGCCTCTGCATCGGTTTTACCGTGCTTTAACGTGCCGAACAGCGAAAATCCAAAGATCGTTTGAAACCACATGTCAAACCCACCGAGCGCAAGCCCCCCTAGGGGGCCAAAACGGCTGTTCAGCGGCGCGACATTGCGCACCTTTTTTAAATCCTTCCCAACAGGTCCATTGCGCAACGAAGCATCATACTCTTCCAGCAGATCACCGGACCGGCCGGCTTGAATTGCCATATATGCCGCCTCAGCCGCTTCAATACCTGAATGCATTGCATTGTGATTACCTTTGATCCGCGGCAAGTTAACAAGTCCAACAGAGCACCCCAATAAAGCACCCCCTGGAAAAGCCGACTGCGGGATAGACTGAAAGCCGCCCTTGGTCACCGCGCGGGCGCCGTAAGCCACGCGTTTTCCACCCTCAAGCAGCGCCGCAATCTTTGGGTGGTGCTTAAAGCGCTGAAATTCCATATAGGGAAACAGATGCGGGTTTTTATAATTCAGATCAACAATATAGCCGACGTAAACCTGATTATTGTCCAGATGATAGACGAAAGAGCCGCCGGAGTTTTTGAAACCCAAAGGCCAGCCCATGGTGTGGGTCACTTCGCCTTCGTTATGGTTTTCCGGCTTTACTTCCCAGATTTCCTTCATTCCGATGCCAAATTTTGGCACTTCGCATTGGGCTGCTAAGTCATATTTTTCCAGCACTTGCTTGGACAGTGACCCGCGCACGCCTTCGGATAAAAATACATATTTGCCATGCAATTCCATGCCGGGCTCATACCCGTCTGAAAGCGTGCCGTCTGGGTTTTTACCAAACTCGCCGGCTACAACACCTTTGACTTCGCCTTTCTCGCCAAACACCAATTCCGAACAGGCCATACCGGGGAAAATCTCGACCCCTAACTCTTCGGCCTGCTCCGCCATCCAGCGGCAAACATTGCCCATTGAAACAATGTAATTCCCGTGGTTGTTCATCAAAGGTGGCATCACCAAATTGGGAAGCCTGATTTGACCAGCTTCCCCTAGAACATAAAAATTATCTTCTTTTACAGGTACCGTTAGCGGGGCACCACGATCTTGCCAATCAGGCAACAAACGCGAGAGGCCAGAGGGATCCAGAACAGCACCAGAAAGAATATGCGCACCCACTTCGGACCCTTTTTCCAACACCACAACATCAAGATCAGAATCGAGTTGTTTAAGCCGTATGGCTGCCGAAAGACCTGAAGGACCTGCGCCGACAATCACCACATCATATTCCATTGCTTCCCGTTCGGTATTAGACATTTGTTTTCCTCATTGGGGTGTGCACATAATTTTGTTGCGCATGAATATCCTGCCCTGAAGGCCGACGTCAATGTAAACGCGGCGGTAATTCAACCTTTTGCGGCTCAGTTTTGGGCAGAAGGTCGCAAACCGCCTTAAACTTTGACATGTTTTGCTTGCATTCTCAGGTGGCCTTTGTCCAAATATCCTCTTATACACGAGACCATCGTCGTTTTTGCGACCCATGACAAAGCGGACTTGATATGGAAAAAATCCCAATGACACGCGCGGGATACACTGCGCTTGAGGTCGAGCTCAAACAGCTAAAGTCTGTCGAGAGGCCAGCAATTATCAAAGCCATTGCCGAAGCGCGCGAGCATGGCGATCTGTCAGAAAATGCTGAATACCACTCAGCCCGTGAAAAACATAGCTTCATTGAAGGCCGTGTCAAAGAGCTTGAAAGTGTTATATCGCTTGCAGAGGTAATCGATCCCTCGCAAATGTCAGGTTCTATTAAATTTGGGGCAACTGTCGGTCTGGTGGATGAAGACACCGACGAAGAAAAAACCTGGCAGATTGTTGGCGAACACGAGGCCAGTATCGAGCGCGGTTTATTGAATATAAAATCACCTTTGGCACGGGCGCTGATTGGCAAAGAAGAAGGCGACAGCGTGGAAGTAAAAACCCCAGGTGGGGAAAAATCTTACGAAATCTTGAGCGTTCATTACGCGTGACATCAGTTCTAAACAAATTATATTAAATGAGTGAACAAAAAAACCTGCAGACGCCGTCTAATGGATTATCAGCGTCAGCCAACCGTCAACCCCAAAACGTGACCGTTGCGGTTACGATTGGTCTGGCGGTCATCTGGTTGATTTTTAGCGGTTTTGTATTTTGGAATAATCCACCTGTGAGCCCAGAGGTTACTTTGGTTTTTATCGGGGCGGCCATTTTGCCAGCATCGATCCTTTGCATTTGTGCCCTAATGGTCAAGAAGTCTCAAATTCTACAACAAGATGCTCAAAGGTTGCATACGGTCGTAGAGGCCCTGCGCCATTCATTTATTGAACAAAACAAAACGGATTCTCAGGCAAGTTTGGACGCCTCTGTAAATCGCAAGCTCGCAGAAATAGCCGAAGAACAACGTAAAATCCACAGTCTGATCAGCCAATTTCCCGCCGTACAAACCGATGGTGCGGCAGGACAATCAAGACTGGAAAGCAATCTAAGTTCCCAAGAGGAGCCCAGTGACCAAAGCGTATTAGAGCTTGGTACACCTCTCGAAGTTTTTACAGCGCCCCTATCAAACGCAGATTATATACGTGCATTGAATTTTCCTGAAACCCCAGATGATACGGTAGGCTTTGCGGTCATGAACCGCGCCATGAAAGATCACCTGACATCGCAAATGATCCGCGCCGCTCAGGATATTTTAACATTGCTCAGCCAGGACGGCATCTACATGGATGATCTGCGGCCAGACATGGCGCGGCCGGATATCTGGCGGCAATTTGCAAAAGGCGAGCGCGGCAGATCCATTGCTGCTTTGGGCGGCATACAAGATCGTTCCTCTTTGGCTTTAAGCAACGGGCGGATGAAACAAGATGCTGTTTTTCGGGATACTGCGCATCATTTCCTACGCGTTTTTGACACTTGTTTTTCGAAATTCGAACCAACAGCAAGCGATGCAGAAATCTCTGCTTTTTCTGAAACGCGCACGGCGCGAGCCTTTATGCTTTTGGGGCGGGCGGCCGGCACCTTTAGTTAGAAGGCCACGCTTTTCAGGCTTTGGCTCACAGACCCAGTGCGTTAAAGGGGACAAACCGAACCCTATCTCCGGGCGTGATTGTTGCAGCTTCTTCGCCAAGTTCGACCAGACCTTCGGCCCAACTCAACCCGCTAATACGGCCAGAACCTTCCGAGCCAAAGGCCTCTACGCGGCCCTCTCTTATGCGCGCGCGTAAAAATTCACTTCGGCCGGGCTTTTTGGATTTATGGAATGCAGCTGGCACGCTAAAACCTTGCGGTACGGGCCAGTGTCCTCCGGCCATCTGCTGCAAAGCCGGCGCTGCAAAAATGGCCGTGCATACGAATGCCGCAACTGGGTTTCCAGGCAATCCAAACACCGGCACGCCCTGCCAAAGCCCCATAGCCAGTGGTCGCCCCGGCTTCACCGCGACGCGCCAAAGTGCCATTGATCCGGTACTGTTTAACAGAGCTGACATATGGTCTTCTGCACCTGCTGATGCGCCCCCCGATGTCAAAATGACATCACATTTACCCACCGCACTGTCCAGTTGGGTGCGCAGCTTTTTGGGATCATCTGGCGCGGTGCCTAAATCCACGGCAGCATAGCCCAGGCGGCGCAAAAGCCCCAAGAGCATAGGCCGGTTGGCATCATAGATTTGACCGTATTTCGCCGACTGGGACGCTTCAACCAATTCATCGCCGGTTGACAAAACGCCAACGCTCAATGTGTCATACACTGGTAGATCCGCAATACCGACAGAGGCCAAGAGCCCTAAATCGGCCACAGTAACCTTGCGGCCCCGGCTTAAAACAACTTGGTCCGCTCGAATATCTTCACCCATCAACCGGGTGTTTTTTCCTTGGCGCAACGGGCCGTGAAAGGCAACTTCTTTCCCATCAGTCGCCACATCCTCTTGAAGCACAATTGTGTCGACCCCTTTGGGCAGGGCAGCGCCGGTTAATACCTGTATCGCCGACCCTTTTGGAACGCTTCCTTGGTAAGGTTGGCCCGCTGCTGCGCAGCCTTTGACCAGCGGCAGAACCAGCGGAGCGCTTTGATCGCTAAGCGTGCCATCAAAGCCATATCCATCTACAGCACTATTGGCGTGCGGCGGGCTGCTACGCTGTGCATAAAGATCGCTAGATAAAAACCGTCCAACTGCCTGCTGAAGCGGAAGCTCGGTCGAAGCGACCCGGCATGTCAGTTTTTCTTTTAAAAGCGCGAGCGCCGTTTCAACGGGCATCCAGTCCACGCCTGCAGGCAAAGCAAAACAATCATCACGCAAAGGTGGCGGTGTAATCATTGGCGCCCACGCGTAAAACAGCTGCCCATAATCCATCCTTCTTCCATTCGAATATTTGCAGGTATATCGGCAGGGATAAAGCTTTCAAAGACGGGGTCGGTTTGAAACATGCATTGCAACTCGTCACAACTGCCGCGGACCTGCTGGGCATCCAGAATATGATAGAATTGATCCGGCCAGCGCTTAATGTAATCCGCTAGGGTTTCTTTTGCGGCTAGAATGCTCGGGTAAATTTCACCCAACACAACGGATGCGCACGGCAACAGTTTGCACCCTTCGATCGGCCAGACCTGACAGCGCTTGCCAAGCCATTTGCGCAGCTCTGCAAGATAGGGAAGGCCAAGCAAAGATTGCGATCCCACTGCACCAGTGGTGTACAGCTTCCACGCGCTATGGGCTTTGGCTGCAAGATCGGTTTGCCGATACTCCGGTAATCCGTGGGAATGGCGCGCCGCACCTTTATGTGGCAGACTCGGCAATTTTAGTTGCGCAGGGGCACCCCAAAACGGGCCAATACCCGCAAAGATTTTATTGATCTCGGCTGCCACCTCAAATCGGTTGTTGCTATTATCTGGTCCGTCTTCAATCCTTTCCTTTAACCAGTCCCAAACAGCCAGTGCCTCTGGCTTGCCGGTCAGGGCTTTGGCAAAGCCTTGCGGATAGCCAAAGGAAAAATCAAACCCTACAAATGTCTTCCGGCCGGCCGTCATTTCTGCTTCCAAAAGCGCGTAAAGATGTTGCATCACTGCGCGCCGGGTACGAAAATAAAGCGGGTGCGCGATTGGCCTCCCTAGTCGCTGGGCACATAAATAAATTGCGTCTTTAACCGGCTTTTTGGCAGAGGGCTTTGAGCGCGCTGACCAGTCGATTGCAATAACAGTATCGATGCTCAAAGCGCCACCTCTGACTGGATGAAATCTGCAATAGCGGCTGTATCATCAAGATCAAAAACAGGCCGATCAAGGGTCATTGCAACATCGCTTGCAACCGCGTGAATGGTCGGATCATTTGTGGCAATAAGCTCCGTGCCTGTGACTGCGCGAAAGGTTTCTATCTTTGGATGGCGGTCGCGTTTAAACCCTTCGATCAGAACAAGATCAACAGGCGAAAGCTTTGCAAGCAGCGCCTTAAGGCTGGGCTCTTCTTCGTCGCGCAGCTCATGCATCAGCGCAAAGCGGTTGCGCGAGGATAGCATAACCTCACGTGCACCGGCCACTCTATGGCGATGACTGTCTTTGCCACTGCGATCCACATCAAAACTGTGATGGGCGTGCTTAATTGTGGATACGGAAAAGCCCCGCTTGACAAATTCACTAACCAACCTTTCCATAAGGCCCGTTTTGCCCGAATTTTTCCACCCTGTAACGCCGTAGATTTTCATGCGTGATCCTTTAGCAATGCACTTGCCGTTTCCAGGTCATGCGGCGTGTTCACATTAAAGAACGGATCAAACGGTGTCGATGAAAACGCAGCCTGCCGTGCGCCGTGCATTTCCGTCCACTGGACAATTTTGCGCAACCCGTTTTGCAAATGCCCCCGCAAGTCCTCCTTTAAAGCAACCGGCCAGAGGCCAAAAGTTGGCTGCCGCAAAGACACGCCACTTGGCTCTTTTGTAGCGGCAAGGACCAAAGGCAGCGCCATGCCTTCAGAAGCCAGAATGAGCTGGGGCACAAGATCACAGGGAAAAAAAGGCGTATCCGCCGCAACCGTAACGATGTGCTCGCCGCCCTGTGCACAGGCCCAGTCCAAACCGGCAAGAACCCCGGCAAGCGGCCCAGCATATCCGTCAACACTGTCGGCAAAGACGGGCAGTCCAAGATCGTCGAACCGGTTGGGGTCTCCGTTGGCGTTTAATCCGACCTGTGCAACCTGCGGGGCCAACCGCCCAACGACCCGAGATATCATGGATTGGCCCTGCAGCACCAGCCGGCCTTTATCCCCGCCCCCCATGCGGCGGGCCAGACCGCCAGCCAGTATCACTCCGAGCGGCTGCTTCATTTCTCTGACCCTTTGCGCACTACCGCTTTTGGATCGTCCGGAATTTTATCCATATCTGCATCCCAAATCAGTCGCTCTTCGCCCGCAAGGCAGACAAACCGCTTGCCCCGCAGCCGCCCGATCAAGGTAAGACCTACTTGCCGTGCAATCTCGACCCCCCACGCGGTAAACCCCGAACGGGAAGCAAGGATCGGGATGCCCATATGAGCAGTTTTGATCACCATTTCGGACGTTAAGCGGCCCGTGGTGTAAAGTATTTTATCATCTGCCTTTTCCGATTGAGACAGCATCCATCCCGCGACTTTATCCACGGCATTATGACGCCCGACATCTTCCATATAAACCAGTGGCTGATCTTGATGGCACAGAACAGTCCCGTGAATGGCACCGGCTTTTAGATAGAGCGAGGGTGTGCGGTTAATTTTTGCAGCAAGCGTATAGAGCCAAGATGTTTTTATATCTGATCGGGGCAGTTTTACCGCTTCAAGGCCTTCCATCATATCACCAAACACGGTTCCAACGGCGCATCCGCTTGTGCGGGTTTTCTTTTGCAGTTTCGCTTCGTAATCAGTGGTTCGCGCCGTGCGCACAACAATGGTTTCAAGCTCTTCATCAAATGCAATATCGGTGATCTGATCATCGCGCTGTAACATGCCCTGATTGCGCAAAAATCCAAGCGCTAAATACTCAGGATAATCCCCAATGGTCATGGCCGTGACAATTTCCTGCGAATTGAGGAAAATCGTCAATGGCCGCTCTTCGACAACGTCCAGCACTTGGTGCTGTCCATGATGGTCGACACCGGTCAATTGCGCGGTCAAACCGCTTGGCACACTCATAGGCGCAATCACATAGTCAGTGGTCGATTTGCTCATCAATATTTGTCCCAAGGCTATTTTAGAATTGCATCGCTCTACTGTGCTACTTTAGGTATCATATATGTCAATCCCACAGCCGTCAGGTTTTTTCATAAAAGGCGTTCTAAACGGCGCCCCACATACGCTTGTCATTGGACCTTTCGGTTTTTTATTCGGAGTGGTCGCAACCGAAGCAGGACTTAGTGTTTTTGAAGCGTTAAGCTTTAGCGTGCTGGTGGTGGCCGGCGCAGCGCAGCTAACCGCGCTGGAATTGATGCAAGATAATACCCCCACTGTGATTGTTATTTTATCTGCGTTGGCTTTGAATTTGCGCATGGCGCTTTATTCGGCCTCACTGACTCCGCATTTGGGTACAGCAAGGTTCTGGCAGAGGATGGCAGCGGCATACACAATGGTTGATCAAAGCTATGCCACAAGCATTCTACAATATGAAAACAACCCCCAAATGAGTGTGTCGCAAAAACTGGCGTTTTTCTTTGGTGTTGCGACGCCTGTAATCCCAATATGGTACGCGTTTACTTTTTTAGGGGCATTGGTCGGTCAATCCGTTCCCGCCGAAATCCCGTTGGATTTCGCCACCCCGCTCACATTTATTGCCCTTCTCGCCCCATTGCTACGCACTGTGCCGCATATTCTCGCCGCTCTGGCGTCGGTCATTGCGGGGCTTTTGTTTCATGCCATGCCGTATAACCTTGGGATTATGCTCGCAGGTGTGATCGGGATGAGTGTCGGTGCTTGGAGTGAACAGCGCGGGATTGGAGAGCGCCGCTCATGAGTTTTGCACAAGACAGCAACCTATGGCTTGTGATTTGGGCGCTTGGCCTTGGCACTTTTGGATTGCGCTTTTTATTTCTAGGCGTGGTGGGTGATCGAAAAATGCCGCCTTGGGTTCTGCGCCACCTGCGCTACACGGCTGTCGGACTGCTGCCCGGTTTAATCGCACCGCTGGTCCTGTGGCCAGAGGCCACCGGAGGCGCTCTGGATTGGCCGCGTTTGACCGCAGCGGCGGTTACCTTGGCGGTGGGTTACAAGACAAAAAATGTATTTGCCGCGATCCTACTAGGCGGGCTCTGCCTTTATGTAACAGGGCAAATGGCATAAGATTAAATCTTGGTAAAGTTTAGGCAACAAATGCCTAAACACATCACGTCTTGAAACTACGTGTACAGCTCACCCATTGACGAGCGCTATAAAAATCAAGGCAACAATGCAAAAAATCGCTGTTTTGGTCACTAAAGACATAAACCCTTCAAATGTTTTTTCTTGGACCTCGGTGTCCATTGATCCGTGTTCATGCTTGGCCATTCGGCTACTCCTAGTCAAAGCTCTTAATGTGTCTTTAGCGGATTTTTTGGCCGCTGTCATCCTCTACCCAAACACTTTTGATGCTGCCTCTCGTCGCACCCCTTCAAAAGCTCGAAAATGCGCACGCGGCGCAGCGCCGGCGTCCTAGACATGATAGCGATACACGCCATCTGGATCCAAGCGGCGCGTTGCATCCCCTTTCAAATAAAGGTGATTTAGATGCGCCACTGCCTCGACCAGAGCCAGACCATATTCATCTGCGCCGATACGCCGCTTGAAAAGCGGCTGAAAGCACTCAGCCGCTGCTTTCGGCTGATGCAAAAAAGCGATCAGTCTTTCCAACGCACTATGGTGGTTTTCAATCATATGTTTAAACCGAAAGGGCAGACCCTTGAATGGCAGCTTATGACCAGACAGAACCAATTGATCCGGATGTGCCAGTTTTGCCAACCGGCCACAGGATTCAAACCAGTCGCCAACCGGATCTGCCTCTGGCTCTGTGGCATAGACCCCAAGGTTTGGGCTAATCGATGAAATAATTTGATCCCCTGCCAGCACCAGATTATCAGAGCTATTCCAAAGGGTAGCATGTTCTGGTGCATGGCCGTGCCCAATATGGACCTGCCAGTGCCTGCCGCCAATTTCAATCACATCATCCTGCTGTATCCTGTGAAAGCCCAGCGGCATCGGATGGACCGCATCGGCGAAATTAAAGGGCTTTCCATTGGCCCGCTCATCAATGATGTCCTGCGCCATTCCAGAGCGCCGCCAGAACCGCAAGGTTTCGGGCGGCGGCGTTTTTTGCACATCCAAACAAAGCATCCGCGCCATCAACCAAGCAGTGCGCGTTGTCCAAAGCTCGGCATTGAATTCGCTTTGAAACCAACCGGCAAGCCCGATATGGTCTGGATGGTGATGGGTGATAATCAGCCGTCCCACAGGTTTTTTCGAAAAGACGCCATCAAGTAAATCGCCCCATATCTGCCGGGTTTTATCCGACCCCATGCCGGTATCAACAACGGTCCAGCTGTTGCCATCATCTAAGACATAGGCATTCACATGGTCCAACTTCATCGGCAGTGGCAACCTCACCCAAAACACCCCTTTGGCCACTTCCACTGCAGAGCCGGTTTCTGGCGGCGATGTCCAAGGGGTCGTGATCAGGTGCAGGTCATCCGTCATTCTTAGGCCAGTTCCTCTAGGCGAAAGGCATACAGATCCTCGGCCCCTTGGCGGGCCTGATCCAATAAGCCGATATGTTCGGGTAGCAAACTGTTGATGTAGAATCTGGCAAGTTTTCCCCGAGGGCCTGGCTCTGGCTCGCTCATTGCTGCATGAAGATGGAAGTGTGCGCCCAGAACCCTTGCAAAGGCGCGCAAAAAGCCTGCTGCGCCAGCAAAGCGGTCATTAAACTCTGCTTGCGTCGCCATCCATTCCACGGCTTCGCGCAGGGTTTCGGTTGCCTGCCAAACCTTATCTGCCAAATCGGGATGGCTTTGTTTTGCGCTTTCACTTTGGCTTGCCAACTGATCCAACAGCGCAAAAGCGGCCTCGCCGCCGTCAAGCATTTTACGGCCCACAAGGTCCATCGCCTGAATTCCGTTGGTGCCTTCATAAATTGCGGTGACCCGCACATCGCGGCTATACTGCGCGGCTCCGGTTTCTTCGATAAAACCCATACCGCCATGCACTTGCACGCCCATTTCGGCAACAGCAATCCCCACATCGGTTCCAAAAGCTTTGGTAATAGGGGTGAGCAATGCGGCGCGGGCCTGCCAGACAGGATCTGCTGTAGCGGAGCTTAGATCAATCGCCACAGCATTGGCCAGTGCAATTGCGCGGGCGGCAAAAATATCGGCTTTCATTGTCAACAGCATGCGCCGCACATCCGCATGATCAAGGATAGTTCCAGAGGCCTCGGCGATGGGGCTGCGGCCTTGCTTGCGCGCGCGCGCATAGGACAGCGCATGCTGATATGCGCCTTCTGCAGCACCAATGCCCTGACCGCCCACACCCAAACGCGCATTATTCATCATAGTGAACATCGCCCGCATACCGTCATGCGGTGCGCCGATCAGCCAACCAGTTGCCCCATCATACTGCATCACCGCTGTCGGGCTGCCATGCAGGCCCATTTTATGTTCCAAGCTTACAACCTTCAAAGCATTGGCCACCCCGGGGGTTCCATCGCTGTCCGGGATCAGTTTGGGCACCAAAAACAGCGAAATACCCTTGGTTCCACCTGCCCCGCCGGGAAGGCGCGCCAAAACCAAGTGGCACACATTTTCAGAAAAATCATTATCCCCCCATGAGATATAGATTTTTTGCCCAGACACCGCATAGGTTCCATCGCCGTTATCTTCGGCCTTGGCCCGCAAGGCACCAACATCTGATCCGGCCTGCGGTTCGGTTAAATTCATTGTTCCGCACCATTCCCCGGAAATCAGCTTTGGCAGATAGAGAGATTTGATCGCATCGCTGGCGTGATGTTCAAGCGCCTCGATCTGGCCTTGGGTCATCAACGGGTTCAGTTGCAGCGACAGACAAGCGCCTGCCATCATTTCATTCACGGCGGTGGTAATGGCCATCGGAAGCCCCATCCCGCCATACTCAGGGCTGGCCGACATTGAAACCCATCCCCCCTCTGCAATCGCTTTATAGCCTTCGTTAAAGCCTGCTGAGGTTCTAACCCTACCATTTTCCATCCGAGCAGGATAAGTGTCACCTACACGCTGTAAAGGGGCCAAAACATCCTGACACATGCGCCCGGCCTCGGCCAAAATTGCCTCAACCATATCCTGTGTCGACTCATTAAAGCGCGGCGTCTTGCTCACCTGATCAAAGCCCACCACATGATCCAAGAGAAACTTGTACTCGTCTATCGGTGCTTGATATGGCATTAGACCTCCTCGAAAGTAGACTTGGCAACGCAAGCATTTGCTATTATGCGCAACTCACTGTGACAACTTAATCGACCGTCTTTAACCAGCAACCAAAACGCCGCGTCAATATGAAAACTATTCCCACCCAGTCCCTTTCCCCCACTGCTGCGCATCTTGAGCAGGCGAGCAGTATTTTGCAGGATGGTGGTTTGGTGGCCTTTCCAACCGAAACAGTCTATGGGCTTGGCGCCGATGCCAGCAATGATCATGCGGTTGCAAAAATATACCACGCCAAAGGCAGGCCGCAATTCAATCCATTGATCGTGCATGTTGCAGACGTGCAAACGGCGCGCAGATTTGTTCAATGGAGTGATCTGGCCGATCAACTGGCAAAAGCGTTCTGGCCGGGGCCCTTAACGCTTGTGCTGCCGCGAAAAAAAGAGGCGCGCCTATCGGATTTGCTCAGTGCGGGTTTGCCAACCATCGCCATCCGGGTTCCCAACCATCCTGTGGCCAAAGCTTTGCTGGAACAATTTGGCGGCGCCGTTGCAGCGCCATCGGCAAACCCATCGGGCCAAATTAGCCCAACGAGCGCGGCGCATGTGCGATCCGGCCTAGAGGGCCGCATCGATGCGATTGTGGACGCGGGGCTCTGCACTGTCGGGCTTGAATCCACCATTATTCGAATTGAAGACACCACAGTGCTCTTACGTCCCGGGGGCGTTGCCGCCGAAGATATAGAAAATGAAATTGGCAGACCTGTTCATATCCAGACGACGGTCGAGAAAATCACCGCGCCCGGGCAGTTGCAATCGCATTATGCGCCGCGTACACGGGTTCGGCTGAATGCAGAAAACTGGCGCCCTGATGAAGCTCGGTTAGGGTTTGGAGCGGTTGATTGTGATCTTAACCTATCGACCTCAGCAGATTTAATTGAAGCGGCAGCAAACCTATTTGGTCATTTGCACCGCCTAGATGCAGAAGGAAAAGTAATGATCGCGGTTTCCCCGATCCCGCAAACCGGGCTTGGGATGGCAATCAATGACCGGCTTCAAAGAGCAGCAGCGCCGCGCTAAAACCCATCACGCCGTTCCCCCGTAACTTGATAGCATCAACGCATCAATGCCCATCAATCCCAGTGCAGATTGCCATTTACCCCCGTGGTCAACGCTTAAAACCATATCCTCGTTGGCATCAGAGACCAGCCAGCCGTTATTGGCGATCTCGTCTTCAATCTGACCCGCGCCCCATCCAGAATACCCCATGAATAAACTTGCCTGCTCAGGTGCAGAGCCGGTTGCAACAGCTTCGATGATATCCTTGGTTGCTGTCATCGAAAGCGTTTGGCCAATGGGTTGGGTTGAAACCTCTGCCTGATAATCTTGCGAATGCACGACAAATCCACGCGCCTGATCAACAGGGCCACCAAAAAGCACTGGAATAGAGCGAGCATTGGTGGCTTCTATCGACAATTGGCTGCACAGTTCTTTGAAGGACGCATGTTCTATTGGTCGGTTGATGACCAAGCCCATTGCGCCCTCTGAGCTATGCGAGCACATATAAATAACAGAGCCATCAAACCGCGGATCCATCATCCCCGGCATCGCAATCAGGAGCTTTCCAGCGAGTTCCAAACTTTGATCAGGCCTGCTCATGCCAAATCCTTTCTTTTTATTCAGAATGACCTGTGACAGCCTTCTATGCAACTGCAATGTCTTGCGCACGGCCAAATCGCATAAAAGTGTCTTGGCAAATGGCAAATATTCGCGCATTCACTGTGCATGAAGCTATCACATGTTATTTTTTTCTGGGTAAGTTTTTGGGCCCTATTGAGCGCGCATAGTCTTGCAGCTGACACTCAGGGTATCACCGCGCATGGCTTGCGCAGCGGGTGGTTCAAATCCGATGGCCAGTATACAGCAGCACTGGAAATTCGTCTTGCACCGGGGTGGAAAACCTATTGGCGCGCGCCGGGCGACACGGGCTTTCCTCCGCAATTTGACTTTAGTGGTTCCCGCAATGCGCAGGAGTTAGAGATTATCTGGCCTGCTCCTATCCTATTTGGTCCGCAAGATATGTGGTCAATTGGTTATTCTGGTCATGTGGTTTTGCCATTGCTTGTTCAGCCCTCAGACCCCCAAAGCTTGGTCGAGCTTAATCTAAAGGCCTCTCTAGGTATTTGTGACGATATCTGCATACCGGCAGCACTTTCTTTTTCAGGCGTTTTATCCCCCGACAGCCGAACCCCCGACCCCAAGATTATTGCTGCACTGGCCAATCTTCCCTACTCAAAAAGCGAGGCGGGTCTCAAAGCGCTCGCCTGCACCTTTAGCGCATCTGGCGATACTATTGAAATAGATGTTCAGCTGTCTTTGCCGCCCACCGGCGATCAAGAAATTGTGATGATTGAATATTCCCGGTTGGGACATTGGGTATCTATGCAGCATCCCAAACGAAATGGGCAGGTTCTTTCGGCTAAAGGGTTCTTGCACGGAGATGCAGGTCGGCCCTCTGATCTGCGTGGATCAGACGTGAGTATAACTGTTGTTGGGTCAAACTACACAGTTGATGCCGGCACCTGCGCCCCTTAAGCGCGCAAACGGCCAACACCTTGCACAATCAAACTCGCAAAAAACGCAACGAGGATAATCCCGCAAACCCCTGCAAAAAATACTGCAAACGCGATGGGCATTGAGGCCGCATTCACTGGAAATGGCAGCCCGCTGGCGAGGATTTGAGGCATGGCTCCAAAATTCATCACCCAACCCATGGTGACAGCAAACCAACCAGCGATCAAAAGCCCTAGACCCCAAGTTGCCACGCGCACAGATCTAGCGCGGCCAAACAAAGCATGGCGAAGCGAAACGAAATGGCGGCGCACATCATGCTGTGCAGCGATCAAAGCTGGGACAACCAACAACACCAAGAGCATGCCAAACCCCAAACCATAGACCAATGTAATCACTGTGGGTTTGAGAAACTGTGCCTGCGAAGAACGCTCATACAGCAAAGGCGCAAGTCCGAGCACTGTTGTTAGCGTGGTCAACATAACAGGCCTGAGACGATCCACCGTGCCTTCTATCACCGACGGGATAAGCCCGCGCTCTTTGGCATATTCATCAATCGATGTAATCAGCACGATGGAATCGTTGATAATAATTCCTGTCATCCCCAAAAGTCCGACGACTGTAAAAAGCGATAACGGAACATCCCAAATGTAGTGGCCATATATCGTGCCGACCAACCCAAAGGGTATAACGGCCATCACCACAACCGGCCGTGTCCAGCTGGCAAAAACCCATGTCAGCACCAGATAGATACCGACCAAACATAGGATCATGCCGGTGCGCGCATCGTTGAGGAATTCATCTTCTTGTTCAGACAGTCCTGCAAGACGCCAGTCCACTTGGTTTTTGCTAGCAATTTCGGGCAGTATTTCGCTTTCAAGTGCCAAAGACACTTCTTCTGCCGCTGCCGGATCATCCTCGGAAATATCGCCCGTAATAGAAATCAGCCGAATGCCGTTTTCGCGGCGCACAGTTGAAAAGCCGGACCGGCGCTTGACGCTCACAATATCGGCCAATGGAACATAATTTCCATTAACGGTCCGCAACTGCATGCGTTCCAGAAAATCCGCCGTGAGCTCGTTTTTGGGCAATTCCACGCGAATTGCGGCGCTGCGCGGCCCCATAGGATAACTCGCAGCTTCCAACCCATTTAAGCGGTTGCGCAGAACCTGACCCAATCCATCAATGGTAAATCCCAATGCTTGGCCTTGGGCTGTAAGCTCTAAAATCAACTCTTCTTTGTCATAGGACAGATCATCTTCAACCGCTGAAACCTCTGAAAAGCGTGTCAATGCGGCCTTTAAATCTTCTGACGCCGCTTTGAGGGACTCTGCCTTTGCGCCATAAAACTGTACGTCCAAAGCGTCGCCGCCTGGGCCCGAGCGCCACCCCCGAAAAGAGATTGTCTCGACCAAAGGATGCCGGCGCACTTTATCCTGCAATTCGCCGACAAAGGCAAAACTGGAATACGATCTGAAATCAGGGTCGATCAGTTCTATGGAAATACCGCCCAATTGATCCGGTGTTTTGGTTTCGGTGCCAGATAGGCCGCGCCCGGAATTGCCGCCAATTTGGGCCACCACGTAATCCAAAGGGTTGCGGCCATAGCGTTCTTCGTACTCGCGCCCCAGCTCTTCGGTTGCACGCTGCATTTCGCGCATCATTTCCATCGTATCTTCGCGCCCGGCGGAGGAAACCATGGCAAAATTACCGCTCACCGAAGACTGCTCTGGTGCGTTGAAAAAACGCCATTTCACTTGGCCGGACATGAACATCGCAATCTGGCTCGCCAAGATCGCAACGGTGCCTGCAAGCACGACATAGCGGGCCCGAATGACCAAAACCATCAACCGGCGAAACAGGGTTTCGCGCACCCACTCAAAGCCTATATTCACGACACGGCTGGGCATGTCATACCAGTGATTTTTGACCCCGTGCTTGAGCGAATGCGCCATATGGTTTGGCAAAATCAAAAAGCACTCAATAAATGAGGCCGCCAGAACCACCACCACGGTAAACGGGATATCTGCAATCAAATCACCAAATCGGCCGCCCACCGCAACCAGTCCGAAAAAGGCTATGATCGTGGTGGTGGTTGCCGCAAACACCGGCAGCGCCATACGGCGCGCGGCAGTTTCGGCAGCTTCAATCGGGCCAAGCCCCTTGCGGGCTCGGCTGTCAGCATGTTCACCAACCACAATGGCGTCATCCACCACAATCCCCAGGGTGATGATCAGTGCGAACAGTGAAATCATATTGATGGTAATGCCCGCAGCATACATGATTGCAAGCGCAGCAAGCATCGCCGTAGGAATACCGGCAGCGACCCAAAAAGCCGTGCGCGCATTCAAAAACAAAAACAGCAAGATCAGTACAAGCCCAAGACCACTAAGCCCATTGTCAAGCAGCATGTTCAGGCGACCCGAAATATACTCTGCCCGGGTTCTGATCAGTTCGATCTGGGCACCTTCCGGCAGGGTTTCCGATAACCGGTCAGCAATCCGCTGAACTGTGTCTTGAATTTCGATGGCGTCGCCCTGTTGCGACCGGTCCACACGCACCGAAATGGCCGGATTTTCACGAACAAAATATCCTCGTTGCCGGTCGACGCCCTCGACGCGAACCTGTGCAATATCCCCAATGCGCAAATAGGACCCATCCGCGTTCGAGCGCAGCACGATGCGCCTTATTTGCTCTGCCGAGCGCTTTTCCACACCGGTGCGCACCCGCGCATTTGCACCGCTTACATCGCCCGCAGGATCGGCGCTGACTTCTTGCGCGATCACAGCCGCGATTTGCTGCATGGTGATGTCATGCGCCACCAAATTAACCGCCGGCACCTCGATGACGGTTTCCGGGGCTGCTACCCCGGTGACGGTGGCCCGTGTCACCCCTTCGGCGAACAGACGCAAAACCAATTCATCGGCAAATAAAGCCAGCTGCTCAGGGTCAAGCGGGCCGGAAATGATGACGTCTGTCACACGGTCGCGCCAAGCCCCGCGCCGCACCAATGGATCTTCGGCGTCATCGGGTAGGGTCGTGACCTGATCCACAGCTGTTTCGATATCGGCTGCCGCGCGCGCCATATCCCAGCCGGGTTCAAATTCCAATAAAATGCTGGCCCGTTCTTCGCGCGATGTGCTTTTTGCACCTGTTACACCTTCAACAGACAGCAAGGCAGGCTCAAGCAACTGCACAATCGCATCATCAACATCTTCGGCGCCCGCGCCGCGCCACGCAACACTGACAGTGACATTGTCGATAATAACATCTGGAAAGAACTGCGCACGCATACGCGGCAAGCTGACCAGACCGGCAATAATCAACACCACCAATAATAAGTTTGCGGCTGTGCCATGACGGGTAAAATACGACAGAATACCGCCAGCGGCTTTTGGAAGATCACGCACCATGTCTATCCTCCCATCCGGCTTTCAATGCGCTCAACCACTTTGGCCGGTACTTTGTCCTGCTTAAGCTGTTTTAAAATCCGTTCTTTGGCATCTTTTGGAATATAGGCGTTGTTTTCTATTGCCGCGATAAGTTTGGCGCGCCGCTCATCGCTGAGTTCAACGACCTCGGGCTCTTTGGGGGTGCTGGCCTCACCGCTTCTAAGCGGTTTCACCTTGATCCCACTGCCTAAAACCGGCGTTTGCTCGGCCACGACCTCGCGGCCACTTAGACCGCGCCCCCGTACCAGAATATGGTCACCCTGTTGGCGAAAGACCCGCACCTCGGTACTTTGAAGCCTGTCGTCCTCGGTCAAAACCAAAACCGCGTTATCTGCATTCAGGGCAGATGACGGCAGTCTTATAACGTTGTCCATCTTTGGCTCGCTCAGCGCCACAGTGACAAAATCACCGGGCTTTAATCCGCGCGGGTTTTGCAATTTGGCAAACAAAAGCCGCCCAGTTTGCCCAGCGCCAACAGACCCGCTATCGCGGCTTAACACAGCATCTGTGGTCAACTCTGTTCCAAAGACATTGAGCGAGACTTTGGCCTGACTTTTGATCAGCTTTCCGGACCGATCAAGCAGGCGTGCGTATTGTTCGGTTGATACCCGAAATGCAACTTCAAGGGTTTCGGGATCAATCAAGCTGCCAATTTTCTCATTCGGGGTGACAAGACCGCCCTTCACCAAACTGATACTGCCGAGCGTGCCGCTAAATTCCGACGTTAGAACGGTATCTTTCCAGCGCCGACTTGCATCTTGCAAAGCCAACTCGGCTCGGGCAAGGCGGGTTTCGGCCTGCGCTCTGCGCGCTTTGGCCTGATCAACCGCGCTGCGCCGAGACAGTACTGCCTGGGTGGCAGACGACGCTGCCAGCTCGGCAGTTTCCACAGCTGCAGAGGTGCCAACGCCGCGTTTTTTCAAGTCTAATTGGCGTTCAAGGGCGCGGCTACGCAGATCGGCCTGATCCCGCGCAGCTTGCAATTCATCGGTGATCAGCACCAGCGCGCGGTCGGCCTCTTCCACTTCGGCCATCGCGTCGGTCACATCCGCCTCTGCGCGGCCGACAGCCGAACGCGCATCAGCATCATTCAAACGTACGAGCACCTCTCCTGCTTGTACCTGGCCCCCTTCGACAAAGCCTTCTGCCAATTCGATCACCTGCCCCCCTGTGGCCATTCGCAAATCAAGCGTGCGGCGGCTTTGAACCTCACCAAAGGCTTCTAGCATCGGTGTAATAGATTGCGGCTCTGCAGTGATGACATTAACGGTAAACACCCGTTCGCGTTGCTGCGACGTTCGGGGCTTGCGCGACATGCTGTCTTTCATCGCTGAGCTGACCATCTGCCCCGCATAGGCAAACAGCCCCAAGGTTAAGGACAGCAGCAGGAGCCCAACAAGGCTTTTCCTAAAAAATCGCATGTTTTAACCCCTTTCAGCGTGAAAAACCCGCCTAATGTCATGTTGTAGTGTGCATTATAGGTTTGCCAAGCCAGTTTTATACGGTTGGTGGGTTCACTTCCGTCGGAGATTTTCGTCCAGACGGGGCATTATTTCCACAAAATTGCAGGGCCGGTGGCGAAAATCGAGCTGTTTGAGCAAAATCTCATCCCATGCATCGCGGCAGGCGCCGGGGCTTCCAGGCAGGGCAAATAGATAGGTCCCCCCCGCCACACCGGCCGTGGCGCGGCTTTGTACTGCCGAGGTGCCAATTTTTTGCATGCTGACTATAGTGAATACGGTGCCGAACGCATCGATTTCTTTTTCATACACATCGCGGTGCGCTTCCACGGTTACATCGCGGCCGGTCAGGCCGGTGCCGCCGGTGCTGATCACCACATCAATCAGCGGATCATCAATCCAGCGCTGCAATTGCTGGGATATTTCCGCACGCTCATCGGGCACTATTTCCCGTGCAGCAAGTTGATGGCCCGCCTCTGCCAGACGGTCAACCAAGGTCTGGCCAGAGCGGTCCTCAGCCAGACTGCGCGTGTCAGAAACAGTTAAAACCGCTATTTTGACTGGTATAAAATCAAGCGTTTCATCGATCCTGCTCATGATGTCATCAGCCTTTCCTTCAGCATCAAAAGATCATCCCACGCCAATTTCTTGGCGCTTGGGTTGCGCAAAAGATAGGCCGGATGGAACATCGGTATCACATCGGTATCGCGGCAGCTTTGCAGCTGTCCGCGCAGCTTGGAAATCCCCCGTTTGCCCAGCAATGCCTGACAGGAAATATTTCCCATCGCCACCACAACGCTTGGCTTGATCAAAGCGACATGTTGCAGCAGAAAAGGCGTGAGCATGGCGATCTCTTCAGGGCTAGGTTCGCGGTTTTGCGGTGGCCGCCAGGGCACAACATTGGTGATATATGCCGCATTTGCAGGCTCTTGGGCCTGTCTGTCCAAACCAATTGCAGCCAGCATTTTATCCAAAAGCTGACCGGCGCGGCCGACAAAAGGCTTGCCCTGCTGGTCTTCGTCGCGGCCCGGCGCTTCCCCGACGATCATCACCTGCGCGTTGGGATTTCCATCACTAAACACCAAATTCCGCGCGCCACGCTTTAACTCGCAATGCTCAAAGCCAGCCAACGCAGCCCGCAAAGCCTCAAGCGAACTGGCCGCTTCGGCCATCTGCTTGGCAATTTGAGCAGGATCTTGCTGGGCAATGGGCCGAGGCGCAGATTGAGCAGCCGCGGCTTTGACAGCAGCCGGCTTTGACGGCGCAGCCTCAAGCGCAAAGCGGTCCACCGGCGCATCCAAGATTGCCTCGGTTGCGCCCAGTTCCACCTGCCATTCCAAAAGCGCGCGTGCGCTGTGCCAGTCAATTTGCGATTCCATAGATGAAAGTCTAGCCTGTGCAGCCCAAAAGGAAAAGGAGTCCGGTTGAGATGCAAAAGACTGCCGGCATAAGTACATCGCTTTTATCATGTAATATGCGCAGCTAAAAAATTTACCTTTTTAGCTTTTGGATCGCCGTTTGAATATCCGGCCGTCTGTCACTGCAAAACCCAACGCAATAATTACAAATCCCGCCCATGCCTCTGGCCGCATCTGCTCGCCCAGAAAGACTGCGCCAAGAACAATTGCAAATGGGGGTATGAGCAAGGTGACGAGCATTAAGTTTGCAGCACCAGCCCGCACCAAAGTTGCAAAGTAAAGCATATACGCCACCGCCGTTGACAGGATTGCGATGCCCAAAAGGGCAGCCCAGACACTTAACGACAGGGAAAAGCTTGGCGGCCCATCAAAAATTACCGCAATCGGGATCATCAAAAAACTACTCGCCGCCACCATTCCAAATGCATTCATTAGCGGTGGCTGGCCAGAAAGCGTTGTTTTGCCCCAGACACTCGCAAAAGAATAAGAGACAGCTGCACCCAGCATAGCAAGCTGCGCCAGGTTACGCGGGTCAAAACCGGTCAAGACAGACGGCCCCATAATAAAGGCCACACCAATGAGACCAAGCACTGCACCCCAGAGCTTGTATAGGCTCAACCGCTCATCTGAAAGCAGCGCTCCGGCGATCACAGCACCAAAGACAGCCGTGGTTCCGTTCAAAATTGCGGCCAAACCACTTTCAATATACACTTGCGCCCAAATTATTAATGAAAAAGGGATCGCGTTATTGAGCGCGCCCATTATCATATAAGCGCCCCAAACCCGTAGTGATGTTGGAAACGCAATGCCTTGCCAGCGCACGATTAGGCCAAGAACTGGAACCGCCCAGAAAACGCGGTGCAAGGTAATGGTCAACGGCGGAACCTCTTGCAAGGCAATTTCAACAAAGAAAAAGGAACCGCCCCAAATTGCTGCCAGTAGCGCAAGCATGGCCGCAGACCTAAGATCCAATGATGATGATTTTTCAGCTGTCACCGGGCCATCCCGAAAATGTTTCAGTATTTTTCCTGTATCATACCAAGCCGTTGCATCACGACCCGAAACTTGCGTATTTTTCACTATTGCAAAGCAATCTTTATTTTTTTTCGCCAGCTGTAACTCGAGGTATCAACTAAAGACCCCTGCGCGAACCATCCGTTCTTGACCGCGCGCTTCTTGATATCGATGTAGCGCACTGCGCGCTTCCAAGCGGTTGCACCAAAAAGCAAATTCAGCCCGCATAAGAATCTATGGTAGAAAGTGACTGAGGGCTTGTGCCAAGGCCTCTAGCGCTTTATGAACCGTTCAAATTCAGCGGAGCGCATTTATGGGGTTCACCGACAAACACCTTTTGGGCATTGAGCCACTTTCCCCCGCTGCTATTTCCGAAATTCTTGATCTTGCCGACAGCTATGTTGATCTGAACCGGCGACCGAACAAACATTCCGATGTGCTGGCTGGTCTTACCCAGATCAATATGTTTTTTGAAAACTCCACCCGTACGCAGGCCTCGTTTGAGCTGGCAGGAAAACGGCTGGGCGCCGATGTGATGAATATGGCCATGCAGGCCAGTTCGATCAAAAAGGGCGAAACCCTGATTGACACGGCGCTCACGCTGAACGCGATGCACCCTGATCTTTTGGTGGTGCGGCATCCGCAATCCGGCGCCGTTGATCTGCTGGCACAAAAGGTCAATTGCAGCGTTTTAAATGCCGGCGATGGACGCCATGAACATCCCACGCAGGCGCTGTTGGATGCGCTGACCATCCGCCGCGCCAAAGGCCGGCTGCACCGGCTTAGCATCGCCATTTGCGGCGATATCGCCCACAGCCGCGTGGCACGCTCGAACATTATCCTGTTGGGCAAAATGGAAAACCGCATCCGGCTTATCGGGCCGCCAACCTTGATGCCTTCCGGCATCGCCGAATTTGGCTGCGAGGTCTATGAGGACATGCATCAGGGGCTGCAGGATGTGGATGTGGTGATGATGCTGCGGCTTCAACGCGAACGGATGGACGGCGGGTTTATCCCCTCTGAGCGCGAATATTACCATCGCTACGGGCTGGATGCGGATAAGCTGCAAGTGGCCAAAGAGGACGCCATCGTGATGCACCCCGGCCCGATGAACCGCGGGGTTGAAATTGATGGTGATATTGCCGATGACATCAACCGTTCGGTGATTCAGGACCAAGTGGAAATGGGTGTAGCGGTGCGCATGGCAGCGATGGATTTGCTGGCGCGCAACCGGCAGGCAAGCGCTGCGGAGGGCATGTCATGACCGCAGTTTTATTGCGCAATGCGCGCCTTATTGACCCCGAAGAAGGCCGTGAGACAGAGGGTGGTTTGCTGCTTGAAAACGGTGTGATCCAAGCGGTGGGCGCGGCTGTTGATACCAGTGCAAAAGACATCAAATACATTGATTGCGGCGGCAAGGTGCTTGCGCCGGGGATTATTGATATCGGCGTTAAAGTCTGTGAGCCGGGCGAGCGACACAAAGAATCGTTCAAATCGGCCGGTCAAGCGGCGGCTGCAGGCGGCGTGACAACCATCGTGACCCGCCCCGATACCCTGCCCGCGATTGATACCCCTGAAACGCTCGAATTTACCCGCAGACGCGCGAACGAGGCCGCGCCCGTGAATGTGTTGACCATGGCGGCGCTGACCAAGGGGCGCGAGGGGCGCGAAATGACCGAGATCGGCTTTTTGCTGGATGCCGGCGCCGTGGGCTTTACCGACTGTGACCGGGTGATCACCGATACCAAAGTGCTGGTGCGGGCGCTCGCCTATGCGCGCTCGCTTGGGGCATTGGTGATGGGCCATCCGCAAGATCCGGGGCTGTCAAAGGGCGCGGCGGCCACATCGGGAAAATTTGCATCCCTGCGCGGATTGCCAGCCGTGTCCCCCATGGCCGAGCGCATGGCTATTGACCGCGACATCGCGATGATCGAAATGACCGGCGTGCGTTATCATTTTGATCAGATCACCACTGGCCGCGCGCTGCCTGCACTGCGCCGCGCCAAGGACAACGGGCTTGATGTCACTGCTGGAACCTCAATCCACCACCTGACACTCAATGAATTTGATGTGGCCGACTACCGGACATTTTTTAAAGTCAAACCGCCGCTGCGCGCCGAAGAGGATCGGCAATTGATCATAGAAGCAGTGCGCGATGGTTTAATCGACATCATTTGCTCCATGCACACGCCGCAGGACGAAGAAAGCAAACGGTTGCCGTTTGAAGCGGCCGCCTCGGGCGCGGTGGGACTTGAAACGCTTTTGCCTGCGGCGCTGCGGCTGTTTCATTCCGGTGATCTTGATCTGCCAACGCTGTTTCGCGCGCTATCGCTAAATCCGGCCAAACGGCTTGGCCTTTCGGCAGGGCGGCTATCGGTGGGGGCGCCGGCCGATCTGGTGCTGTTTGATCCCGGTGCGCCGTTTGTTCTGGACCGTTTCAAGCTGCATTCAAAATCAAAAAACTCCCCCTTTGACGGGGCGCGGATGCAGGGCAAAGTTCTGCGCACGTTTGTGGCAGGCAAAGAGGTTTTTGAGGCATGATACTTTTTCCCGATATGACCGGCTCTGGCGCCATCCTGATCTTCTGGGCTATTGCCGGCTATGGGCTTGGCTCAATCCCTTTTGGCATGGTGCTGGCGCGGCTGATGGGGCTGGGCAATCTGCGCGATATCGGATCGGGCAGCATCGGCGCCACCAATGTGCTGCGCACGGGCAGCAAAACCGCCGCTGCGCTGACGCTTTTACTCGATGGCGGCAAAGGCATCGTTGCGGTTGCGCTGGCGCAGATGACCGCAGGCGAGGCCGCTGCGCAAATCGCTGCGCTTTTTGCCATGCTGGGCCATTGCTATCCGGTTTGGTTGCGATTTCGCGGCGGCAAAGGCGTAGCGACCCTGCTTGGGGTCGTTTTGGCGCTGTACTGGCCACTTGGCGTGGCCTGCTGTGCCACTTGGCTGGTGGTGGCCGCCGTGCGCCGCATATCATCGCTATCGGCGCTAGTCGCGGTGGCCAGCTCGTCGGTTTGGTGCGTCGTCTATGCCCGCCCTGACCTAATCGCTTTATGCCTTACTTTCACCGCCTTGGTGTTTTGGCGGCACCGCGAAAATATTGCCCGTCTTTTGGCAGGCACCGAACCCAAGATTGGCCAAAAAGATGTGCAAAGCGAAGAGAACAGCGCAGGCTAAACCCCGACTGCAGCCACCTGAGCGCTAAAATAAGTCTGGATTTTGGTCACTGTTGGAGCAAACAGTGGATGCACTTCACGGTGAAGGTCGGGGCCAAGCGGCCGCCAGAAAAATTCAAAAACCAAGCCCTCTTCCGCTGGGCTTCCCACGGCGGTATGGCTCCAGTGATCGGACAGCGGATGGCGTGCCTCAAGTGCAAAAATATGCCAGATGTGTCTTTCCAATTGTCTATCTTTATTGGCGCCTGCAGCCATACTGCGGTGCCAAACACCGATAGGCTGCGGTTCCAGCGTGAGGTGCAGCCCAGACTCTTCATGAAGCTCACGCAGCGCTGCCGCCGCATAAGCTTCCTTTGGTTCGACCGTTCCTTTGGGAAGTTGCACCCCGGCAAAAGGGTGGCGAAACACCAACAGCTCAGAACCTCTACCATAGTCACGGACTACGGCCGCTACCGCTTTATGAACCACCTTCATTACAAAATGTCCGTAATCAACGCATACTAAAATTATTTTTAGGCCTTATCGCATTTTCTAAAGCATCAAACAGCCACAGCCATTTGTAAATTTTGCCTTTATGTCACGACAGCCCTGAACCCAATACTGGCCTTCAGAGCCGCCCAAGTGCAAGAACAAAAATATTTTTGTTAAATTCCTCTTAGATGCGCCCAAAGAGCGCCGTCAATGTCAGCCGCTTAGGTTTTGTTTTCCAAGGCAGTCAGGCAGGATATTACTAATTCTCTATTCGATTTTTCGGCCCCCAATGGGATCGCCCATCCTGATTTTTCAAGAATGCTGCGTTTGTTATACCCAGACGCCTTTTCCAATTCTGCCATAACACCGGCAGCAAGAGGGTCAGCCTTTGAGGCTGCGAGGCAATAGGGTGTAAGAGCTTCAGCAACATCCACTACAGATGATCTTTCTGACATTTTTAAAGCAGTGCCACCTTTGACCCAGCCGCCCCAATTAAAACCTATAATTGCAAGAGCCACGCCACCGGCCACTGCGCCCCAAAGCGCAGGTCCAGTCCATTCTGGAAGTTTCATAAATAAATCCGATCAATTTTGAGAAAATGCACACAGAATTGTGTACTGTTCTTGGGTCTTACCACAAGTTTGACAAATCATTGCATGTTTTCATCATCTGCCTAAATTTGGAGTCATCTAGCAGTGTAAAGCTTCAGGTTTGGATAGGCTACCTTCTGATTTATTTAAACAAAAGGGGTAAAAGTTTGGTGCCGAAAGCTGTAGAATGGCTGAATTGCTCATTTGCTCTAGAAATGCCGCTCTTCAGAGGTCAATGCCCTGCCCAAAACCCGTCAATCACTTCTGCGGTCTCGGCCGCATGGGTGATTGGCAGCATATGGCCCGCGCCTTCAATTACTGCGCGCTGCGCCTGCGGCAATCGATGTTGAAGCGCCGTATTTACGGCCCCTGCACTTAGGTGCGAGGCCGCCCCCTCAATCAACAGCACTGGCACATCAACAGAGGCCAACCGGCCAAGTTTTGAAAACCCGTAACGATCTCCGATGACGTTATGCTCGCCCGCTTTGATCATACCAATTTTGTCGATCATCGTCTGCTTTGCGCGCGGCGGCACATCTTGCCAAGGGCGGCCATCACCCCACAAGCGTGAAAACTCGCGCGCTGCCGTTTCCAGATCACCGCGCTGCCAAGCCTCTTCGAACCCTTGATGATCTTGGGCATAAAGAGCTTTGAGCTCTGGATTGTCTGCAAAGGCAAGATTGATCAACACCGGCTCAATCAGCACCAAGGAGCGCACCATCTTCGGCAGCTCAAGCGCCAGCCTAAGTGCAATTGTGCCGCCGTAAGAATGGCCAATCAAATCCATTGGCTGATTTAAAAACGTTTTGGCGATCTCTGTGCCAATAGAATGAAAATCACCTTGCTCGTGCCATGGCGCAGATTTGCCATGGCCGGGCATATCAAAGGCGGTAAAACGGTGATCGGGGCCAAGATGTTCAACTAGCCCCCGCCATGCACCGGCATTGCCCATGGTACAATGCAGCATCAAAACCGGCCTGCCGTCACCGTCCGACTGCGTGTAGTGGGTCGAATGCCCAGCACGGTTTTCAATTGGCATTAAAGTGTACCAGACAAATGTGCATCAAGATCGTCAAGCCGGTCCTGTCCCCAAAACTTTTGATCCCCGTCCACAATATAAAACGGCGCACCAAAAGCGCCAGCGTCCACTGCGGCATCTAGGTTGGCGGCATATTCTTCGGCCCCCTGCAGCAAGCCGCCACTGGCCAAATCAGGATCAAAGCCCGCAGCGGCGAGGCAGTCACGGATGACATCATCTTCGGCGATATTGCGATCTTCTGCCCAGCAGGCACGTGTCATCGCGTGAACCAACCTGCCCAGATCACCACCGCCGCTGTTTTTGGCCGCGATAAAAGCATAAGAGGCCGGTGCCTGATTGGTTGGCCAATGCGCAGGGGTCAAATTTAAAGGCAGACCTACTTTTTTTGACTGACGTGTAAGTTCTTGTAATCTATACTCGCGGCGGCTGATGTGGCGCTCTTTGGGAACCACACCGCCCGTGCGCGAAAATAGCGCCGCCACATCCAGCGGCCGGTACACAACATCGGCACTGTGACGCGCAGCAATATTGCTTAATCTTTCCCCTGCAAGATAAGTATAGGGCGAAATTACTGAAAAATAGTACTCAATTGTTGGCAAATTCTCTCTCCTATACATCCGCCACTTTGCCAGACGATAACGCCGTGCTAAGCGGTGTCAACGTCACGAATCTGTCACATAGTGCATCTGGGGAAATGTTAAATGCCAACAATTACTGAACCAAAGCTAATTTCGGGAAATGCAAACCTGACTCTAGCCAATGCTATTTCGCGGCGTATGTCGCTTCATCGCGGCCTCAATGTGGGCTTGGTAGACGCCCGTGTTGAGCGCTTTAACGACCAGGAAATTTTCGTTGAAGTGTATGAGAATGTGCGCGGCGAAGATATGTTTGTGATCCAGTCCACATCAAATCCTGCCAATGACAACCTGATGGAACTTTTGATCATGGCAGACGCCCTACAGCGATCTTCGGCCAGTCGGATCACTGCGGTTATTCCCTATTTTGGCTATGCACGGCAAGATCGGCGCTCAAAAGCACGTACGCCTATCAGTGCCAAGCTGGTGGCGAATATGCTGGTCAAAGCCGGTATCGAGCGCGTGTTGACCATGGATTTGCACGCGGCCCAAATTCAGGGATTTTTCGATATCCCCGTGGATAACCTTTATGCCTCGCCAATTTTCGCTCTGGATATTCTGCACCAGTTCAAAGGTCAGCTTGATGATGTGATGGTGGTTTCGCCAGATGTGGGCGGCGTGGCCCGCGCGCGTGAGTTGGCCAAACGGATCAATGCCCCACTGTCCATCGTGGACAAACGTCGTGAAAAACATGGCGAAGTGGCTGAGATGACCGTGATTGGGAATGTGGAAGGCAAAAAATGCATCATCGTTGATGATATTTGCGACACCGCTGGCACGCTGTGCAAAGCCGCAGAGGTTTTGCTCGAAAACGGTGCCTCGGAAGTTCACTCATACATCACCCACGGTGTTCTGTCGGGCCCTGCTGTCGAGCGGATTTCAAAATCGGTGATGAAATCTTTGGTCATTACCGACTCCATCGAGGCCAGTGACCCTGTCAAAGCGGCTCCTAATATTCGCATTGTGCCCACAGCACCAATGTTTGCCCAAGCGATTTTGAATATCTGGAACGGCACATCGGTATCTTCGCTGTTCGAAACCGAGACACTTGATCCGATTTATGACGGTCAATTTCCAATTTCATAGCGCAGCCCAAGGCTGCGCACCGTCGTCTTTAATCCTTGCTAAATAAAAAACGGGCTCCTGCATTTCAGGAGCCCGCTGGTCTTTTGATTATTGGTTCGCGATCAACTGCGGCCAAATTCCGGATAGGCTTCCATGCCCAGTTCAGCCATATCCAAACCGCTGATTTCATCTTCTTCATCGACACGGATGCCGACGGTTGATTTGAGAACAAACCAAACCACTGAAGATGCAATCACCACAAAAATACCGACCACGATGATAGAATAAAGCTGAGTGCCCAAGGACGCATCGGGGTTGGTGAAAATCACTGCAATTGTGCCCCAGATACCAGCAAACAAGTGTACCGGGATCGCGCCAACCACATCGTCGATTTTGAAGCGGTCGAGCAGTGGCACTGTGAGCACCACGATAACACCGCCCACGGCACCGATCAACGTCGCCGCACCAAGGCTTGGGGTCAGCGGCTCAGCCGTGATTGACACCAGACCAGCCAAAGCACCGTTCAAAACCATTGTAAGGTCAGGTTTCTTATAGAGCAGCTGTGATAGGATCAAAGCCGCAACCGCACCGCCGGCAGCCGCCGTGTTGGTGTTGGCAAATATCCGGCTGATGTCTGCCACATTGCCCGCAGTATCCATGTAAAGTTGCGAGCCGCCGTTAAAGCCGAACCAACCGAGCCAGAGGATAAATGTACCCAAAGTTGCTAACGTCAGATTAGAACCCGGGATCGGGACGGTTTTGCCTTCTTTGGTGTATTTGCCAATCCGCGGCCCAAGAATGATCGCACCTGTCAGAGCGGCCCACCCGCCAACCGAATGCACTACGGTTGATCCTGCAAAGTCTAAAAAGCCCATGGCATCCAGGAAACCGCCGCCCCATTTCCAGCTGGCTTGGATTGGGTAAATCACAGCGGTCAGAAGGACTGTGAAGATCAAAAACGGCCATAGCTTGATCCGCTCAGCCAATGCACCCGAGACAATAGAGGCTGTCGCAGCGCAGAACATCAACTGGAAGAAAAAGTCCGAACCGACAGAGGCATAGGTCATATCAGCCTCGGTATCGGCCAAGCCAACAGCTTCGAGCACGGCAGGACCAAAGGCGCCAAGCGAGCCTTCGATGCTCCAGCCATCGCCGGGGTACATCAGGTTGTAGCCGATCAGGTAGTAAAAGAGAGAGGCGAGTGAAAACAGGCCTATATTTTTTGTAAGCTGCATCGCTACGTTTTTTGACCGCACCAATCCAGCTTCGAGCATGGCGAAACCTGCAGCCATCCAGAAAACCAAAAACCCAGCAACCAAAAACATGAAGGTGGTGAAGATAAAACCAATTTCGCCATTTAAAGGCGTGTCATCAGCCGTTTGTGCCAGCCCGAGCGATGGCAGGCAAAGCGCCGCAGCGGCGCCAGCAATTAAGCTCGTTCTTTTCGTAAACATTATTATAGGTGTCCTTTGCTAAATTGCCTCTGAACCGGTCTCGCCGGTGCGCACTCGTACGGTTTGTTCCACATTCAGAACAAAAATCTTACCATCCCCGATTTTGCCGGTCTGGGCCGTCTTTGTGATGGTTTCGACCACTTGGTCCGCCGATGCGCTATCAACAACAACTTCAAGTTTGATTTTGGGAACAAAATTCACCGCATATTCCGCCCCGCGATAGATTTCGGTATGTCCCGATTGGGCACCAAAACCTTTTATTTCAGTCACCATCATGCCCCGAACACCAATCTCGGTCAGCGCCTCACGCACATCTTCGAGCTTGAACGGTTTGATGGCTGCAATGATCAATTTCACCGTGTTTTCCTTCCTTAGTCAGACCAATAAATGGCCAAGTTGAGAAACGTTGCGAGCCCACAAAAGTGCTGCAGGCTTTAAAAGGGAAGAACGGCCAGAGGTGAAATTGGTCAAAAATATGGCAAAAGGGCATATTTTTTGCGCATTTAAGTTATTTTGATTATTTTTTAATCATAATCAGAATGAAATTACCGGACGAAATGCCCTAAACAAGCAGACAAAAGGCGACTATGCTGCGCAAAACAAAGACGCCTTGAGGCTAAACAAATACATGGCAGGCAACCACAAACCGACCAAACCGCTGGTCGCCGACAATCGATATCCGAAGCGCCGCGGCGCTGGCGGCGCACCAAAGGTGAACGCCTCTAAAAAGACAAGCCGGTCACCAAAGCAAAAGCCCAAAGGCAATCTGATCACCCGGTTTATCAAGTGGCTTTTCCGGCTGATTTGGAAATTGATATGGGCAGTGCTGTGGCGCACCAGCCTAACCATTGCTGTGCTAGTTTGCCTTGCAATCGGCTATGTGTGGTTCAGCCTGCCACCCGTAGGCGAGCTTTTGGATGGTCGAGCGCGGGGGTCTGTTACCCTGCTTGATTATCAAGACGAAATCTTTGCGTGGCGCGGGGATCAATTTGGCGGTGTTATCGACGCAAAGTCAGTCTCTCCCCATTTAAAAAACGCGGTTGTCGCAACAGAGGACAAACGCTTTTATCGCCATTTTGGTCTCAGCCCACGTGGCATTGCCAGCGCAGTCAGGATAAACCTAAGCGAAGGCCGCGGACCGCTATCCGGTCATGGCGGATCAACAATCACCCAACAGTCCGCAAAATTGCTGTGCCTCGGCGTGCCCTATGACCAAAACCGCTGGGCAAGCGAACGCGAATATGAAGCCGATTGCCGCCAAGGATCACTATGGCGCAAAGTTAAAGAAGCAATCTATGCGCTCGCGATGGAGGCCAAATACAGCAAAGACGATATTTTGACGATTTACCTAAACCGGGCCTTTCTGGGCGCCGGCGCTCGCGGATTTGAAGCTGCAGCACAGCGCTACTTTGGCCGGTCGGCGGCCGATGTTAACCCGGCAGAAGCCGCCATGCTTGCTGGTTTACTTGTTGCGCCGACCCGTTATGCACCAACCAATAACCTGACGCGGTCACAAAATCGGGCGGGTGTGATTATCGGCTTGATGGAAGAGCAATCCTACCTCAGCGCACAAGAAGCCGCCGCCGCGCGGCAAAAACCCGCCGTGCTATCGCCCGCAGCCGAAGCCAACGCGGGTGGATATTTTGCAGATTGGGTGATGGAAAGCGGACCGCTTTTCTTTACCCGAAACACCACTGAAGATGTGAAGATTAAAACCACGCTTGACCCTACCATCCAAAGGGCGGCGGAAGAGGCGCTAGAGTATGTTTTCACGGATCTGGTCAAAACAGGCTCTGAAGCGCAGGCCGCTATCGTGGTCATGTCGGCCGATGGCGCCGTGCGCGCGATGGTGGGCGGGCGCAAGCTAAAAGTTTCTGGCGCCTTTAACCGAGCCACCCAAGCGCTGCGCCAAACCGGCTCTGCTTTTAAACCCTTTGTCTATGCCACAGCGCTAGAACTAGGCTATTCGCCGCTCGACACGCTTGATGACACCCCTTTGACACTGACGATCCCCGGCTCCGGTGATTGGAGCCCCAAAAATTACTCGGAAGAGTTTTTAGGCACCGTTACCTTAAACGAGGCTCTTACCAAGTCCCTTAATATTCCGGCCGTGCGTCTTTCAGAAGCCATTGGCCGTGAAAATGTGCGCACAGTGGCCGCTGACTTTGGCCTTGGGACCGATCTGGCCGAAGGCCCTGCGATTGCACTCGGGGTATCAGAAGCAACACTGATTGATATGGTCGGCGCTTATGCCGGCATCTTAAATGGTGGCTCGGCGGTTACCCCCTATGGTCTGCTCGAGCTGCGCTTGAACGACGATGATGAACCTGTAATGGGGGCCGGCGGCGGCATTGGGGAACGGGTAATCCAGCAATCTGCTGCCGAGCAACTGGTCTATATGATGGAAAAAGTCGTCGCCGAGGGCACGGGGCAACGCGCCGGGCTAGAGGGCTGGCAAGTGGCCGGCAAAACCGGCACCACGCAAGCGGCCCGAGATGCCTGGTTTATCGGCTTCACGGCAGATTATGTGGCAGGCGTTTGGATGGGTTATGATGACAACCGCCCCCTCAAGGCGGTCACTGGTGGCGGATTGCCTGCACAGATCTGGCATGAAACCATGACCCGAGTACATCAAACGGACATGCCAAAGCCCTTGCCAATGTCTGCGCCGCAGCCACCCGGCGGACCCGCGCCCACAGGGGGATTTTTCAATCGCAATGATGCCGGTGAGCAGGATCGCCCAAGAGGCGCAATCAACACCCTTTTACGCCGCCTGCTTGGCACCCCCTAATGGCATCGCGGGCACCAATTTTATCCCATTTTTTGCAGATCGGAAATCAGCGCTTTTAGGTCGCCGCGCCGTTGATCCAGCATCGCACCAATCTCTGTGCGCTCGGTCAGCAGCATATTGATACCTTCCATGAAGATATTGAAAAACAGCGGCCGCCCAGAACGATCAGAGACCAAAAATATAAGCTCCATCTTCGAGCCACCCCTAAACTCGACAATGGCCTTAACCTCGTAAAAGCTTTTGACAGCTTTCGTCGACCTGACATCAATCTGCCCACCGACGAATTCATTAAATCGCGCACCATATTTGCGTGCGAAATAACTTGAAAAAGCTTCCGTGAAAGCCGCCATCTGAGCCGGGGAAGCACTGCGCGCATCGCGCCCAAGAGCATATCGCGCAATGGTTTTTACATCTGCGTAGCGCTCAAAAATCTTCTCGAACTCAGCCAGCATAGCAGGTTTGCTTTGGCCCGATTGAATAACCGTATTGATATCATCGACCACATTGCCAACAAGTTTTTTGGCTTGAGCTGTGCTGAGTGCCCAACCCGGCGCTGCCGCATGAATACACGCAGCTGCGAGCCCCAAAATAACAGTTCTGCGCTGCGGTTTATTCTTCGTCAAATAAGTCGTCATAGGGATCAAAATAGACATCCTCTTGTTGGCCACCAAGTTCAAAACGCCGCTGTTGCAGGAATATACCACGCATTTGGGCATAGCTATCCGCGCTTTCATAAAGCACAGAATCAACGGTTCCTGCAAATTGGCCGCGCTGGCTTAGAATGGATCCAACGCGGGTCGACGTTGCTATTACTTTTTGCTGGGCGGTTGCAAACTGGCCAATCGGGTTAAGAACATAATCAATAGCAGTTCCAACCGCATCACGGCCCGTTGACGGACCGAGCAGAGGCAATTCTAGGTATGCACCCTCGCTGACGCCCCAAACATGTAGAGTCTGACCAAAATCTGAACGCCCACCATCAATACCAAACTCCGCAGCAGGGGCTGCAATACCAGCAATACCAAGCGTGGAATTAATGCCGAATTTTGCAGTATTCTGCACCGCCGATATCAATTCGCCCTGCAGCAGGTCATTCACAATATGGCTCGGCACAGAAAGGTTATTTGCCATATTGCCAATCATGGTTTCAACAGAATCGTTCATGGCTCTAGAATACCCAATGGCCAATGGTCGAAAGAGCGTTTTATCAAGCGCTTTATTGACGGCGTGCGTTTGACGGTTGGTCGATTCATAGGGGTCATGAATATCAGTGATAAGCATTTTAGGGCTGCACGCACTAAGCGCGACCATAGCAATCGCCAAACACAGCTTATATAAAAAAGCCATTCGTACCACCATTTAACACTGCCGCCAGATCAATCGCACAAAAAAATTTGATTCCACTCTAAGTATATATCGCATCAAGGCATGAGTTCCACCCAAGACCCATATCAAAACGAAATGTAATGCACTCTAGCCATAAGTTAAATACTGTGTAATACTTTTGAATTATTTCCACCACTTAAGAATATATTTATGGCAATAACATCACACCAATATGGCCGCCAAGAACTGATTAAGGCACGCAATGAAAGCCGTTGGTTTTACTGGGGTGTCGGCCTATTTAGCTGCTTTGCCAACCTTCTGCTGCTAACCGGCCCGCTTTATATGCTGCAAATCTACGACCGGGTGCTGAGCAGCCGGTCTGAGGCAACATTGGTGGCTTTGTCGTTGGTGGTTGTTTTTTATATGCCGTGATGGGGCTTTTGGATTTCGCCCGTGGCCGGATCATGGCCCGGGTTGGAGCGCGGTTTCAGGCGCGGCTGGACCGCCGGGTTTTTGATGCAATGCTGCGCAGATCCGCAGTAAAGCAAGATCCTTTGGCAGCCAGCGCTGCAAATGATCTTGAAATGATCCAGCGATTGATGACATCGCCAGTCCTGATGGCCTTTTTCGATCTGCCTTGGACACCCATTTTCCTTTTCGGAATTAGCCTTTTTCACCCATGGCTAGGGATGTTGGCTCTAAGCGGTGCCGCTATTTTAATCGGTTTTGCCCTGCTCAACCAACTAACCACGCGCGCAGCAGGAACAAAAGCCAATCAGGCAACCTTTCGCGCGGCGCAAACCGCCGAGCATATGCGCAGCGAAGCTGAAATGATCCGCGCGCTAAACATGTCGTCAGGTGCTTTCGAGCGCTGGCAAACCCTGCGAAATTCAGCCTTGGTAAATCAACTAAAGAATTCCGATTATGGCGGCGGATTCACAGTCATGATCAAAACATTCCGGCTGTTTCTGCAATCCGCGATGCTGGGTCTTGGTGCTTATCTGGTGCTGCAAGAACAGCTCACCCCCGGCGCCATGATCGCCGGATCGATTTTACTTGGCTGCGCCTTGGCCCCGATTGAACTGGCTGTTGGGCAATGGGCTTTGGTGCAGCGCGGCCGCAAAGGTTGGAAAAACCTGTCCCAGCTTTTAAGCGAAACGCCGCCCAAAACGCAGCGCACCCCGCTTCCGCTCCCAAAAGCGCAACTTGAATCACAAGCCTTGACCGTGTTTCCCCCAGGCGAACAAACCGCAGCACTTAAATCTTTGAGCTTTACCATACCCCCGGGCTCTGCTGTTGGTATCATCGACCCCTCGGGCGCCGGTAAATCCACTCTGGCTCGGACCTTGACCGGGGTCTGGGCGCCGGCAGGCGGGAAAATCCGGCTTGATGGCGCGCAGCTTGACAATTATGCGCCTGAGGTTTTGGGCGAACATATCGGTTATCTGCCTCAACGGGTGCAGCTGTTTGATGGCACAATTTCTGAAAATATTGCGCGGCTTGCCCCCGATCGTCCGCCAGAGCATATCATCGAAGCGGCCCAAAAAGCCGCGGCGCATGAGATGATCCTATCGTTTCCCGATGGCTACGACACCCAAGTGAGCGCCTTTGGCGGCCAGCTGTCCGGTGGTCAGATCCAGCGCATCGGGCTTGCCCGTGCGCTGTGCGGTGATCCAGTGATTGTCGTGCTCGATGAGCCCAACTCAAACCTTGACCATGAGGGCGGACTTGCCTTGAACGCCGCCATCCGCTCGCTAAGAGCCGAAGAAAAAACAGTGCTGATTATGGCTCATAGACCGGCGGCCATTCAAGAGTGCAACCTGCTTTTGATGCTGGACGGGGGCCAATGTAAAGCCTTTGGTCCAAAAGAGGATGTGTTGAAAACCACAGTGCAAAACTATCAGGCCTTGGCCCAACCATCCCCGTCTAGAGAGGCAACATGACAGGTTCTAAACCCATTTTCGCCCTTAGATGGCCAATGCTTTTGGGGCTTTTTTCACTGCTGGTTTTGGTTGGCGGGTTCGGCAGCTGGGCAACCTTTAGCTCACTATCGGGCGCCATCATCGCCAGCGGCCAAATTGAGGTGGGAAAAAACCGTCAGGTGGTGCAGCATCCCGATGGGGGCGTTGTGGCCGAGATCGTTGTTGAAGAGGGCGAGTTGGTGCAACGCGATGCGGTTTTGGTGCGCCTCGACCCTATTGCCGAACAGTCCGAGATGTCGATTATCGAAGGTCAGCTTTTTGAAATGATGGCCCGGCGGGGCCGTCTTGAGGCTGAGCGCGATGCGCTTTCAAAGATTAGCTTTGATCCAAGACTTGCGCGCCAAGCATCAAAAGACCCAGAAGTTGCTGAATTGATGCTGGGTCAGAAGCGGCTCTTTGGGGCACGCGGGGCTTCAATAGATCATCGCAGTGAACAGCTGGCAAAACAAGGTGAACAGGTCCAAAATCAAATCGAAGGCCTTACTGCGCAGCAAACAGCCCTTAGCATCCAACTGGAACTGACCGAGGAAGAATTAAAGAATCAGCAGACCCTGTTTGATCGTGGTTTGGCACAGGCCACAAAGCTGCTTGGGCTAAAGCGCGCTGCCGCGCAATTGTACGGTCAAATCGGTGATCTTACTGCCAGAACAGCCCAAGCATCCGTCCGGATCACCGAGCTTAATGTCGAAATTGATGCGCTGCAGACCCAGCGGCGCGAAAAGGCCATCAGCGATCTGCGGGATCAGCAATTTAGATTTTTGGAACTGGAAGAGCGGCATCGCGCGCTTCAGCAAAAGCTGGCGCGGATGGATATTCGAGCGCCAGTTTCCGGCATTGTCTACGGGCTTGCAGTGCATGCGCCGCGTTCGGTAATACGGCCTGCCGATCCAGTTTTATTTCTGATCCCACAAGACCGGCCTTTGGTCATCGCCGCGCGCATCGAGCCTATCCATGTTGATCAAATATTTCTAGGCCAAGAAGTGGCCTTACGGTTTTCCGCTCTGGATCAGCGCACCACGCCAGAGCTTTTCGGGACTGTCACGCTTATTTCGGCCGATGCGTTTCAAGACCAAAACGGCCAACAGCCCTATTACCGCGCGGAAATTATCCTGTGCGATGGCGAATTGGCGCGGCTTCCGCCTGGCATAACACTTATCCCCGGGATGCCGGTTGATGCTTTTATCCGCGCATTCCGCGAAATCTGAACCGGCTCTTTTCGCGGCAGAAAATTAGGGCTAAGTAGGGTTTAACGCATGCAAAAAGGATTTAGCCATGAGTGGAAATTTTGAAAGCAAACTGGCGCAAATCGGCGTCACCTTACCCGATGCACCCGCGGCAGCGGCGAATTATGTGCCTTTTGTCACTGTCGGGGACATCGTGCATGTCTCGGGTCAAATTCCCGGCACGATGGACGGGCTGATCACTGGCAAGCTGGGGGCAGATATGACCACCGAAGAGGGCGCCGAGGCGGCCAAAGCCTGCGCCATTAATCTGCTCGCGCAAGTCAAAGCCGCCTGCGGCGGTGATCTTGACCGCTTGGTACGGGTGGTAAAGCTGACCGGATTTGTCAATTCAACCCCTGACTACACAGAGCAACCTCAGGTCATCAACGGGGCATCAAATTTCTTGGCTGAAGCGCTAGGTGAAGCGGGCAGACATGCGCGGTCCGCAGTATCAGCGGCGGCTTTACCATTGGGAATAGCCGTCGAAATCGAAGGCATTTTTCAAATAAAATGACCCTGCTGCTGCCCGACACGTTCCTGCAGGTGCCCATAGCGCATCGCGGCTTTCACGGTGGGCAAAATGGCGTCGAAAATAGCCGCGAAGCGATTGCCAAGGCTGTTGCCCTTGGCTATGGGATCGAGCTTGATCTGCAAAGCTCGTCCGATGGTCAGGCAATGGTGTTTCATGACGAAACGCTCAACCGTATGACCGGCATAGCCGGGCGAGTAATGGATAAAACTGCCGCCGAACTTGGTGCAATTCAACTGCTTGGTGGGCAAACTGGCATACCGACACTGGAGGATATTTTGGCTCACGTTGCCGGTAAAGTTCCTTTGCTGATCGAGATTAAATATAAGCTCGGTGAGCTTGGCCAAACTGATGGGCAGCTAGAAAGGGCAACTGCTGCGGCCCTGCATAGCTATCGCGGCCCAGTGGCTGTTATGTCTTTCAATCCACATTCTGTGGCCCACATGGCCAAGCTTGCGCCGGAAATTCCCCGCGGCCTGACCACGGATAGCTTTTCTGCCAAAGACTGGCCCGACTTATCCGCGCAGCGTTTGCAGCAGCTTCGGCGACTTGATGGGTACGATGCAATGGGAGCAGGATTTATAAGCCACGATCAGAGCGATCTGGCCAACGCCCGTGTGGCCGAAGTTAAATCAGCTGGGCATCCGGTACTGTGCTGGACTATCACATCAGAGGCCGAAGAAGCGATTGCACGGCAGATGGCCGACAATATTACCTTTGAAGGCTATGCCGCGCGGATTACCCCTTGATCCTAGCTCCCATCACGCCACATCAAGAAAGGGCAACGGAGGTCATAAATGAGCCGGGCATCGCTTCGGGTTGAGATTATCTCATCGCTTTCAGAGATTGGCGAAAGTGACTGGGACAGCTGCGCCTGCCCTGAAGCCGTGAGCGGCCGCGCGCTTGATCCCTTTACCACCCACCGGTTTCTTAAAGCCTTGGAAGACAGTGGATCAGTCGGCTCTGGCACCGGGTGGGAGCCGTATTATTTAACCGCCTATCAAGATGACATGCTGATCGGCTGCGCGCCGATGTACCTTAAGCTACACTCGCAGGGGGAATATATTTTTGACCACAACTGGGCCCATGCCTATGAGCAGGCCGGCGGGCGCTATTATCCTAAATTACAGCTTGCGGTGCCCTTTACCCCGGCCACCGGGCGCCGGTTTCTGGTCCGCCCAGAGCACCGCGCGTTAGCCACCAGCGCGTTGATCCAAGCTTTGCAGCAATTTGCCCAAACCAATAAACTGTCGTCAGCACATATTACGTTTTGCACCGCCGAAGAAGCCGCGCAGGGGGCCGAGGAAGGCCTGCTGCATCGGGTCACGCAACAATTTCACTGGTATAATAAAAACTATCCCGACTTCGAGGCTTTTTTGGGCGACCTGTCGTCCCGCAAACGTAAAAACATTCGCAAAGAGCGCGCCCGCGCGAAGGGGTTTGGCGGTGACATTCAGGTGTTTACCGGGGAACAATTGCAACCCGAGCACTGGGATGCATTTTGGCGGTTTTATCAAGATACCGGCGCCCGAAAATGGGGCAGACCCTATCTGACGCGCGATTTTTTTGATTTGGCGCAAGAGCGCCTGCAAAACGATATTGCTTTGGTGATGGCCGCGCGCGAGGATGCCTATATTGCCGGCGCGTTGAACTTTATTGGCCGCGAGGCGCTTTTTGGGCGCTATTGGGGCGCGGTCGAAGATCACCCCTGCCTACATTTTGAAACCTGTTATTATCAGGCGATTGATTTCGCAATATCGCAGGGCCTTATGCGGGTTGAAGCCGGCGCACAGGGCGAACATAAACTTGCACGCGGCTATCTGCCGGTGCAGACCCATTCACTGCATTGGCTGGTCGAACCCAGCTTTCAACAGGCTGTGAAGCAATATCTCGAAGCTGAGAAACAGGCGATATGTGAGGATATCGAAATCCTGACCAGCTACGGCCCGTTTCGAAAATCCAACGTGGAGGAATTAGAATGAATTCACTTTTGTCCGACCAAGACCGCACCGAGGCGCTGGCCGAGTGTTTAAACAATGGCTGGAGCATGCATCCAGACCGCGATGCCATCACAAAGAGCTTTCGCTTTGGCAATTTTATCGACACATTTGGCTGGATGAGCAAAGTGGCCCTTTGGGCCGAAAAGCTAAACCATCACCCAGAATGGTTTAACGTGTATAACCGGGTCGAGGTCACGCTAAGCACCCATGATGTTGGGGGGCTCAGCGCTTTGGATGTAAAACTGGCCGAGAAAATGGACCAGCTGGCGAAATAGGTCTAAATCGCAGCCAGCAAAGCATCCGCGCCGGATGTGGTAATCGCAGCGCGCTTTTCTTCGATAAGCAGCGCAGCCACCACGCCATCGTCGGCAAGCATCGCATAACGCTGAGAGCGATCATAAAACCCGATCACCGGCGCATCAAAGGTCAAGCCCATAGCCTTGGAAAACTGTGCATCCGCATCCGCAAGAAATGTGAGTTCCCCTTCCTCGGCGCCGGATGATTTTTCCCAGGCCCGCATGACATAAGGATCATTGACGCACACAATTAAAATTTCCTCGACGCCCTTGGCTTCCAGTGCTTCTTTGTGCATCAGGATGTTCGGGATATGATTCCCTGTACAGGTCGCCGAGAACGCCCCCGGCATTGCAAAAACCGCAACCTTCCGTCCTGCGAGCTTCGCGCCAAGCTCAACAGTTTCGGGGCCTTTGTCGCCCATTTTTAGAAATGTTGCCTCTGGCAGTCGCTGACCCACAGATATCGTCATTTTGCTTTGTCCTTTGATTGCATTTTGGTTGGCCTTCAATATAGGGTCGATTGGGAAATGACCACACCGCTCAAGGAGATATGATGAAAATAGTGGTAGTCGGCGCCGGTCAGGCGGGGGCATCTTTGGTGGCAAAACTGCGCAGCAACGGCCATCAGGGCGAGATCACCATGATCGGCAGCGAGCCAGAGCTGCCCTATCAGCGTCCACCATTGTCAAAAAAATATCTCTTGGGCGAAATGGGCAAAGAGCGGCTCTTTTTGCGGCCGCAAAACTATTATGATGACCAATCCATTACTTTGGCATTGGGCCGTGGCGTTGATGCGGTGGATCGCACTGCCAAAACTGTAACCGCAGGTGATACCGTCTATCCCTATGATCATTTGGTGCTGACCACCGGGTCTTCGCCGCGGCGTCTGCCAAAAAGCATCGGCGGCACCTTGGCGGGTGTTTACACGATGCGCGACCTTGCCGACGCCGATGCCATGGCGCCCGAATTTGTCGCCGGACGGCGGGTGTTAATTGTCGGTGGTGGCTATATCGGGCTTGAGGCGGCGGCAGTGGCTGCGCGCTTAGGCTTAGAGGTTACTTTGGTTGAAATGTCCGAACGGATTTTACAGCGCGTCGCCGCGCCGCAGACGTCCGATTATTTCCGGTCTCTGCACCAAAGTCACGGGGTCAACATTCAAGAAGGCACCGGACTGGCCCAGTTGCACAGCACTGAGGGCCGCGTCAGCGGCGCAGCACTAAGCGACGGCCGCGAGATCGCCGTTGATTTTGTCATCGTTGGCGTCGGGATCATGCCGCAAAGCGATATTGCAGAGGCCGCCGGTTTGACCGTTGAGAACGGGATCCAAGTCAACGCCTTTGGGCAAACATCGGACCCGGCGATCTGGGCGGCGGGCGATTGCGCCATTTTTCCGTATAAAGACGGCAAGCTGCGACTGGAAAGCGTGCAAAATGCTATTGATCAGGCCGAAGCGGTCGCCAGCAATATACTGGGCGCCGAACAGGCCTATATCCCCCAGCCTTGGTTCTGGTCCGATCAATATGATGTGAAACTGCAAATTGCCGGACTGAATACAGGATACGACAGCGTCGTGACCCGTACCACGCCAGATGATCCAAAAGTGGTATCATTTTGGTATTACCGTGGCGATAGCCTGCTGGCAGTCGATGCAATGAACGATCCACGGGCCTATATGGTTGGAAAGCGGCTAATCGAAAGTGCGAAATCACCCGATCCCGCCATCATTGCCGATCCGGAAAGCAACCTCAAAACCTTGTTAAAACCGTGAGGATCATTGCGGGTACCTTCCGTGGCCGGCGGCTTGCAACCGTGGGAAAAACCGACAGTTCCACTCATTTGCGCCCCACCACTGACCGTGTGCGCGAAAATTTATTCAATTTACTCAGCAGCGGAAGAATCGGCAATCGCCTGGCTGATGCCCGGGTTCTTGATCTTTTTACCGGCACCGGTGCGTTGGCGTTTGAGGCGTTGTCCCGTGGAGCGAGCAGTATTTGGATGGTTGATAACGGCGCCAAATCCGCCGCTCTTGTGCAAAAAAATATCACACTGTTTCCAACCGAAGCAGAGGTGATATTCAAAAAATTTGATGCGACGCGGCTTCCCAAATGTCCGGTAGAAGCATTTGATTTGATTTTTCTAGATCCGCCTTACGGTAAAGGATTGGGCGAAATAGCTTTGCAAATAGCCCTTGAGCGCGGTTGGATTGCCCCGGCGGCATGCATTGTGTGGGAAGAAGCCAGCCCAATGGCTGTTCCTTCCGGGTTGACCCTGCTTGATCAACGCAAATATGGCGATACGCATGTCACAATACTGCAGCGGACGGCTTTATGAAAAAGGTGGCTCGATCAATTCGCGAATAATATCAGGCACATCACTTAACGGCCGACGCACACCAGCTTGACGTGCCATGGGCAAAATATCATCTGATCGCTGCGGCAACAGTTCAAATGCACAGCGCGATGCCCGCCGCCGCCCGACATATTCATTGCGCGACACAATTGAAAATCCGGTGAGGATACTATCACTAAAATAGGCTCTCCCAAGATAGGTCATACTAATGTACCAAGACGGATGCGGGCTGATCCCAAGCAGAGTAAATCCGTCAGCCGTGCTTAGGACTACGCCGCGATGTTCCCGTGGATTGAAATTATCTTTTCCAACCACACGCCGTGCACTTGTTGGACGATCAAAGGATTTGAATATCCGGCTGCCATTAACAGTTTTAACCAAAATAAGATTACTAACAGCGGTTCTGGTATCCATGAAAGAATTACGCCACAAACAATGGATACCATCGGGGATTTCATACTGCGCCACACCCAATGCAATACTACGTTCAAAGTAATTTACTGCATTGTGCAGATAGGTGCCTTCAACGGCAAGATTGCGAGCATTTTTTCCATTGCGAACCAGTTCCATTTGGTTTTCGGTCAGCTTTTCCAGAATGATCCGGGAATCCACCTGAAAGTAGTCACAGATTTTTTCCAGAACATTGGGCTTTGGAAAAGAGTGGCCACTCATATACCGATTGAACTGTACGCGGTTAATATCCAAATCACGGCAAACGGCCGCTATGGACGGTCGACTGGTACATAATTTTCGCAAATTCTGACCAAACACACCCAAAACACTCAATGTAAACTCCTGATCAAATGATTGCCCTAAAGGCCAAAACCATAATATTTATGAATTTTTATTCAGAACCGAAACACACTTTAACAAAAGTGATTATCTCACTTATCTTCAGGTTGTGATATAACTTAATTGTTAATGCTGTCTCATTTCTTTAAAGTTCATTATTTTTAAGCGCTTGAGGGTTTGTTCGATTTTGTTTCCCCTTTTATGCCAAAAGAATATTACAACTTCGAGAATTACCAAGGGTTGTAATTTTCCATAACAGTAAATTTTTGTGACATTATTTTTGGCTATAAAGTGGCACGAAATAGACAATTTCGTAAACAAAATTTATATCCCTAGAGGTAATTTTTTAATACTAAAGGATTATAAAATGTAGTATGCTGGTCATTGATAAACTCAGCGCGCCTGAACCGCGGGCCTTAAAAAAACAAAAGATGCCGAAATGAGGAACATGAGATGACCAACTGGAACGATCTAAAATGCTTAATGCATCTGGCAAGAAGCCATACCATGACCAACGCGGCTTTTGCACTAAAGGCCAATGTCTCAACTGTATCACGGAGGCTTGAGCGGCTTAACAGCTCTCTAGCCGAACCGGCGTTGGTTAAATTTGGCAATGGCTGGAAACTTACACCATATGGCGAGAAGCTCGCAGAAGCAGCCGCGCTTTTTCAAGTTTCCCTCAATCGAATAGAAACCGAAGAATTAGACGGTGACAATGTAAAACAAGTGTCTCGCAAAATAACTTTGTCAGCTCCGCATGTGCTCGTTTCCGCATATCTAAGCGGTTTTTTTGCAGGCTTTGCAGATCTGCATCCCGGTATCGAGCTTAACATCGTCGCTGAAAATAAACATGAGCGCACAGCGGACGGCACTGTTGATCTTGCCTTGCATTTAGAAAGGCCGAGCAAGGGACGCTTGATGTGCCGAAAGGTTGGCACCATCCACACTGGAATTTTCGCCAAAAAATCCACCCATCCGACAAAGTGGATTGGGCTTGATCACAGCATGGATAATTGGCCCGAAATGGAACGAGCAAAGAAAATTTTTAACTCCGAGCCTGAACTTCGGATCAACACGCTTGAATGCATCAAAAGCGCTGTCGAGAAAACTGGTTGGGCAGGGCTCGGCATTGATGCGCACTATCCAGAGAATCAGGGATGGAAAACAATAGAAGCCGATGCTTGTGATGTTGAGAGCAAAACTCTAGCTGGTGTGAAGCCGAATTATGCCCGCGAAGTCTGGCTGGTATATCATGAAACCCGGCGCCACGACACGGCGTTGCGTTATGTATGTGACTGGATCATTCAGGTCTTTCAAAACAGCCAATTCAAAAAAAACAACACTGGCTTGCACAAATCAGAGTGCCGCCTTTAACAGATAGTAATTTAGGTTTTGATTAACCTCTTTCAGAACCCATAAGTCTTGGTAAAGTATTTTAATTTTATTTTTTTGAAAAGGTCGGATGAAAGCGATCCGCCGGTGACAAAGTAAAAATATCAACCCCCGTCGCTGTCACCCCGACAGAATGCTCAAACTGCGCCGAAAGCGATTTATCACGGGTCACTGCAGTCCAGTCATCGGCCAGCACTTTGGTTTCTGGACGCCCAAGATTAACCATGGGCTCAATGGTAAAAAACATCCCCTCTTCCAGCACAGCGCCGGTTCCGGGGCGGCCGAAATGAAGCACATTTGGCGGTGAATGAAACACCCGGCCAAGCCCATGGCCGCAAAAATCGCGCACCACTGACATTCTTTGGGATTCTACATAGCTTTGAATTGCATAGCCAATATCGCCAAAGGTATTGCCAGGCTTTACCGCCTCGATGCCTTTAAACAGCGAGTCATGCGTCACCTGGATAAGGCGCTCTGCCTTGCGCGACAGCTGACCAGCCACATACATCCGTGACGTATCCCCATACCAGCCATCGACAATCACCGTCACATCAATGTTTAGGATATCGCCGTCTTTGAGCTTTTTATCGCTGGGAATGCCATGGCACACCACATGGTTTACGCTGATGCAACTGGCGTGTTGATAGCCGCGATACCCAATGGTGGCAGAGGTCGCGCCCGCAGCGTTCACTTTGGCTTCGATAGCCTCATTCAGCGCACCAGTGGTTTGTCCTGGCTCTACAAGATCGCAAATCTCATCCAAAATACGCGCCGCCAAAGCACCGGCTTTATGCATGCCGGCAAAATCAGCCGGACTGAAAAGACTGATGCCATCGCGCGTTTTGCTCTGGGGATCACCACTGGTCAAATATACTCTCCTTAAAGCCTTTGGGCGCTCTCTAGCGCCGAAACGCATAAATTGCCAGTCTCTGTTAACCCATAATTGCCAATTCAGCCCCAAGGTCAATGCGTTCTGGCGAAATTTGGGCGGCAAAGCACCGCAGCTCAACCCCCATTGCGCGGGCGTTTTGGTAGGCTTCGGCATAGGCCGGATCAATGTCTTGGGCCACGTCGAAATGGGTGCAATCGGTGCGCTGGACAAGATAGAGCATCACCGCGCGTTGCCCAGCCTTTACCATGTGTTGCGACTCGCCCAAATGCTTGGTGCCGCGGGCAGTAACGCTGTCTGGAAATTCGGCAAGGCCGGTTTGGCGCTGTAAGGTCACGCTTTTGACCTCAACATAGGTATCCGGCAGGCCAGCCGAGCTGAGCAAAAAATCAATCCTGCTATTTGTCCCGTAGCGCACCTCGGGCCGGCAGGTGTCAAAACCATCCAAACCGGGCACGCGGCGCGCGGTGAGCGCCTCTTTGATCACCTTATTGGCAAGGCTGGTGTCGACGCCGGTAAAATGGCCGGTCTCGTGCTCAATTAGCCGCCAGCCAAATTTTAGTTTCTTCTTGGGATCATCATTTGGCTCGACCCAGATTTTGCTGCCTTCTTCTGCCAGCCCCATCATCGATCCGGGGTTGGCACAATGGGCGGTCACGGTTTGCCCATCTTGCAGTTCGATATCAGCAAGAAACCGTTTGTAACGGCGGATCAGGCGGGCGGGCACAAGAGGGGTTTGAAACTGCATATCATGGCCCTATACCCTGAAAAGAGAAAAGAAAAGGACGCAAAATGCCAAATCCAACTGCCGCAATGCTGGTCATAGGCGATGAAATTCTATCGGGCCGCACGCGCGATGCAAACATGCATTACCTGGCCGGAGAGTTGACCAAGACAGGCATTGATCTCAAAGAGGTGCGGATCGTCTCTGATACAGCGGCGGATATTGTCGCGGCCACACGCAGTTTGGCGAAGCGGTATGATCATCTCTTCACCTCGGGCGGGATCGGGCCGACACATGATGATATCACCGCAGACTGCATCGCAGAGGCTTTTGACGCGGCAATTGATGTGCGCGCCGATGCCAAGGCCCTGCTCGCCGCTCATTACCAACGCCAAGGCCTAGAGCTTAATGCCGCACGGCTGCGCATGGCGCGCATTCCCGACGGCGCCAAGTTGATTGACAATCCGGTTTCGGTAGCGCCGGGGTTTACTCTGCGCAATACCCATGTGATGGCCGGGGTTCCGGCGGTGTTCAAAGCCATGGCGGCAAGCGTGCTGCCGCAATTGACGGGGGGCGCACCGCTGCTGAGTGAGACGCTGCGCATAGAGCGCGGTGAAGGCGATGTCGCCCAACCGCTGGGTACGGTCGCAGAGCTTTATCCAGAGCTGTCGATCGGCTCTTATCCGTTTCAAAAAGATGGCATTTATGGCACCAATATTGTATTGCGCGGAACAGACCTGAACCAGCTTGAGGCGGCGAAGAAAAAATTGCAACAGATGCTCATCGAATGATCTCTGACCATGCGCCCCCTTGGGCGGTGGTTGATGCCACTTGGCCCCCGGCAGCCCAGCACATGCTGGGCCCATGGATCATTAGACAGGGCCTTGGCGGCGGCAAACGGGTCTCTGCGGCCTCGACCGAGTTGGACGTCAGCAGCGACGAGATCGACGCCGCCGAGGCTGCTATAAAGGATCTGGGCCAACCTGCCCTGTTTACAATCCGCGATCGGGCGCAACCGGCCCAACAGAACTTGGATGATCAACTTGCCGCGCGCGGTTACGACTGCGTCGATCCAACCAATTTTTATTCTGCTCCGCTAGCGGCTATTGCCACAGAGACGCCGCCAAGGGTCAGTATGTTTTCGGTCTGGGAGCCTTTGGAAATCCAGCGCGAAATATGGGCGGCGGGCGGTATCGGGCCTGCCCGCCAGACAATTATGCAGCGGGTGCAAGGCCCCAAAACCAGTCTTTTGATGCGGTGGGATGATCATCCGGCGGGCAGCGGTTTTGTGGCAGTGCACGGCTCTGTCGCCATGGTGCACGCGCTTGAGGTCTTGCCCCACCAGCGCCGCAAAGGCGTGGCCCGCTGGGCCATGCGTCAGGCTGCGTTTTGGGCACAAAGTCAGAGCGCCTCGACGCTTACAGTGCTCTGCACCCAAGAAAATACTGCCGCAAATCAGCTTTACGGTTCACTCGGGATGCAACTTGTGGGACAGTATCATTATCGCATTAAAAAGGAGCTGTCATGAACCCCAAGCAATCCGCCACTGCCCTCGACCTACCGCCTGTCGACCCGTTGCCCGAGGCAACGCAAAAGTATTTTGATATTTGTCAGGACAAACTGGGTATGGTGCCGAATGTGCTGACAGCGCATGCGTTTGATATTGAAAAACTCAATGCCTTTACCGGCCTTTATAACAACCTGATGCTGGCCGACAGCGGGCTGAGCAAACTTGAACGCGAAATGATCGCGGTCACCGTCTCATCTGTGAATAAGTGCTTTTACTGTTTGACAGCCCATGGCGCTGCGGTGCGTGAGCTTTCGGGCAATCCGATCCTCGGCGAAATGATTGTGATGAATTACCGTGCAGCGCCGCTGGATGAGCGGCAGCGCGCAATGCTTGAGTTTACTGAAAAGGTGACCAAAAACAGCGCCGAGATTGAAGAAGCAGACCGCCAGCGGCTGCGCGACGTGGGTTTTAATGATCGCGACATCTGGGACATTGCCAATGTGGCGGCGTTTTTTAATATGACCAACCGGGTGGCCAGTGCCACCGACATGCGGCCCAATGACTACTATCACGCGCTCCATCGTTAAAACATCCCTCTGCATCGTCTTGACCTTTTGGTGCATGGCTGCTGAGGCACAGGTCACTTTGACCGTGCCAAACGGAGCCAAGCAGCAAATTGTCGAGCACAGCGAAGTGGCAAAATATGAAATGCCCATTGGCCCTTGGTTGCATGGCGCAGTTCCGACAAAGCAAATCACCGGGCCCCTCTGGCAACGGGCGTGGCAGTTGCAAAGCCCATCCATCACCGTGGATCAATTGGCCGAGCCTATTGTGAGCCAAATGACTGAGGCCGGATATGACGTTGTTTTTGATTGTCACGACATACAGTGCGGCGGGTTTGATTTTCGCTATTCAATCAAAGTATTCCTTGCACCGCAAATGTTCGTCAATCTGCGCAATTTTCGTTTTATTGCCTTTGAAAAGGCCAATAGCGTTAAAACCCTGCTGGCAAGCAAAGCCGGTAGCACATTGAGTTTTCAACTGATCGAAGTGAACCCAGAGGCTTCAGCGACTGCCCAGATATCTCAAAAGCTTCCCAAGTTGGCCCGCCAGACGTTTTACACCGACATGCAAAGCGAATTGCTGCAAAACGGCTATGCCGTGCTTTCCGATTTGGACTATGAGCCCGGATCATCAAAGCTTGGCGCAGGTCCATTTCGCTCATTGCAGGAACTGGCCGATTTTATGGAAAGTCAGCCGGCAGCAGAGATTATTTTGGTTGGTCATACGGATAACACGGGCGCAAGTTACGCTAATATCGCTCTGTCTAAGCGCCGCGCAGCCTCAGTTGTTGAGCGGTTGGCAACCAAATACGGCATTGCGGCCAATAGGCTTACCGCTGATGGTGTAGGCTTTCTAGCGCCGCTGACAGCAAACACTGAAGATAGCGGCCGTGAAAAAAATCGCCGTGTCGAAGCCGTCGTAAAGAGCTTGCAGTGATTTATAAAAGATCAAAGCTCTTTGCGTCTAGCCTTTCGGCGAGAAATTCGATCAACGCGCGCAGTTTGGGCTGAAGATACCGCTCTGGCGAATACGTGATATAGATGCCTTGCCGGTTTTTAGGCAGTTCGGGCAGTACATCCACTACCCGACCGTCCTTAAGCGCATGCGCATAGAGAAAACTTGGCAAATAGGCGATACCCAAACCCGAAATTGCTGCGTTTAGCAAAGACTGGCTATCATTTACATTCAAAGCGCCCGCGGTTCTGATATACCGGGTTTCCCCGCTGGTTGCAGGTATATGCCACACGGATGTCGCCGCGTTGGACGCATGATGCAACAACCTATGAGCGGTCAGATCATCAATCCGCTTTGGTCGACCATAGTCAGCCAAATAGTTCGGACTAGCAACCATGCGCAATGTTGTTTCGCCAAGCTTGCGGGTAGATGTGCGGTGATCTTGTACTTTACCAATGCGAATTGCGGCATCATACTGGCCAGCGCCCAATTCGACAGGATCCGCGTCAACATCAAGCGTGACCGAAATATCGGGGTAGCTTAGTAAAAAGTGGTTCAGAACCGGAGAAATTGGACCACCACCAAAATCCGCGTCAACATTAAGTCGCAAGTCACCAGAGGGCATCGCACGCAGGGATGAGGCTATTGCATCCGCATCCCCGGCATCGCTGAGAACCCGCCGTGCACGATCATAATAGATCAATCCTATTTCTGTCGGATTGACGCGCCGGGTGGTGCGGTTCAAAAGCCGCGTGCCCAGCCGGGTTTCCAAGCTGGATACATGTTTTGAAACCGCGGATTTTGATACGCCCATTTTTCGGGCTGCATCGGTAAACCCGCCTTGGTCTACCACCGTTGCAAAAGCTTCCATCTCGGTCAAACGATCCATTACCTATCCTATTCATCAACAAAACTCCTGTCTTTACTTCGGATAGGATTCTGTCAGGACTGCGGCAGATCGTGGACATTGCCAAGGTTTTTAGCGGACTGTTTCTAGGCGCTTAAAGCGATAGGGCGAGCCGGACACCTTGATCAATCGCCCGTTTGGCATCAAGCTCAGCGGCCAGATCAGCGCCGCCAATGATATGCGGATGGCGGTCCTTTTCAATCAGATCATCTGCCAGCGTGCGCTCGGAAAGCTGGCCAGCACAAAGAACAATGCTATCGGCCTTAATCACCTCGGGGGCATCCCGGGCTTCGCCGCGCGACACCATAATGCCCTCGTCAGTGATGCGTTCATAATTCACCCCGCCAACCATTTTGACGCCTTTCATGTTGAGCGCGGCGCGATGGATCCAGCCGGTGGTTTTACCAAGCCGCTTGCCCGGCTTTTCCGATTTTCTTTGCAACAGCGTCACTTCACGCGCCGCAGGCTGCGGCTGTGCGCCCTCGGCAGCCAATCCACCGGCGGTCTCTTCGGGATCGCCAACGCCCCACTCTCGCAGCCACTCAGGAAGGTTTTCGGTAGCGCTGTGACCTGTTTCATGCACCAGATACTCTGACACATCAAAACCAATGCCTCCGGCGCCGATCACCGCGACTTTTGGGCCCAGCTTGGCGCGCCCTTTAAGCACATCAAGATAACCGTAAACATGCGGGCTGTCCTGACCTGGGATTTGTGGATCACGGGGCACAACACCGGTAGCCACGATGATTTCCTCAAAAGCAGCAAGATCATCGGCTTGGGCTGTCTGAGAAAGTCGAACCTTTATTTTCAGATCATCCACCATGGTTTTAAACCAGTCCACAAGGCCCCAAAACTCTTCTTTTCCCGGCACCTGCTTGGCCAGATTAAGCTGACCACCAATTTCATCGGACTTTTCAAATACTGTCACGCTATGGCCGCATTGGGCCGCGGTAATTGCAGTGGCCAGCCCCGCTGGTCCAGCACCAACGATGGCGACAGTTTTTGGGGTTTGCGCAGGCTTCACCGTCAGCTCGGTTTCATAGCAAGCCCGTGGATTGACCAGACATGAGCTGACTTTGCCGCCAAATGTATGGTCCAGACAGGCTTGGTTACAGGCGATGCAAGGGGCAATTTGTGCGGCCTTTCCTGCCGCCGCCTTGGCCACAAAATCCGCATCCGCCAAAAACGGCCGTGCCATGCTGACCATGTCGGCGCAGCCGGTCGCAAGCACTTCTTCGGCCACCTCAGGGGTATTGATGCGATTGGAGGTGATCAACGGGATTGAGACCTTGCCCATCAGTTTCTTGGTCACCCATGCAAAGGCCGCGCGCGGCACGGATGTGGCGATGGTCGGAATGCGCGCTTCGTGCCAGCCAATGCCGGTGTTGATAATGGTCGCGCCTGCTGCTTCAACCGCTTGGGCCAATTTGACCACCTCATCATGGGTCGAGCCATTGGGAATAAGATCAATCATGGAAAGCCGGTAGATCAAAATGAAGTCGGGCCCAACCGCTTCACGCACGCGGCGCACCACCTCGACCGGAAGCCGCATGCGGTTTTCATAGCTTCCGCCCCAGCGGTCGCTGCGCTTGTTGGTATGGGTGACCAGAAACTGGTTTAGAAAATAGCCCTCCGATCCCATCACCTCGACGCCATCATAGCCGGCCTCACGGGCGCGCGCCGCGGTGGCTGCGATATCGCTAATTTGCTTTTCTATGCCATCCTCATCCAATTCCTTCGGCGGAAACGGCGAGATCGGCGATTTCACCGGCGAGGGCCCGACACATTCGGGGCTATAGGCATAGCGGCCCGCGTGCAGGATTTGCATGGCGATTTTGCCGCCCGCGTCATGCACCCTGTCGGTCACAACCTTATGATTGACAATGTCGTCATCGTTATAAAGCCCTGCAGCACTGGCAAAAACGCCGCCTTCGCGGTTGGGCGCAATGCCCCCAGTGACCATAAGCCCTACGCCGCCACGCGCGCGTTCTGCGTAAAATTCGGCCACCCGGTTCCAGTCTTTGGTTTCTTCTAGATTGGTGTGCATCGATCCCATCAGCACACGGTTTTTTAAGGTGGTAAAACCCAGATCAAGTGGTGCAAGCATATTTGGAAAAGCAGCGGTCATGGCGGGTCCTCGTTCAGATTAGCTGCCGGATCATTGCCCAACGCCACCACTTTGTCACCCGCAACGCAGCGTCAACACAAAGCGTTAGCTTTCTGCGCAATGCCGCCGAAACGCCCTTTTGAGTAAATCCAGCTCTGCTTGCAAAAGATCAATTTCTGCCCGTAAATCCTGATCCACCAAATCACCGCCAATCAACGTAAAACGTGCTAGAACCTCGGATTTTTCATGTTCAGTGATGACAAAACTATGCGCCCCTGCGCCCACAGCTGACGGCGGTATGGAAATATGCAAATGCAATTCATCTGTATCCTGCGACTGGCATACCTGAAAAGTATCAACTGGCTCACCGTGTAAGGTGACGTCAAACATTGGCAAGTGATCCGAATTTGGCAAAACGCCGGTAATGAGGCCCTGCCATAGGCCATTGTTAAACTCAAGTTCTTGAACCTTTAGCGTCATATCATACGTCCTTAAAACCTAGATCGAGGGCGTCTATAAAAAGTTAAATCACGGATTTTTATCAAGTTCATCTCGGGCTCTTCAAAAATAAAATCAAGCCAGATTTCCTGAATACGATTTTCATGCAACATGAGGTAGCCTAGATCAAAACCAACCGAGGACACTTTGTCATCATTCGAAAACTCGCGGATGATTTGTTCCACATTAGGCCCGTGTTTGATATTCAACCGAGCAAGAATTTTGAGCGGTCTTTCACTTTCAATAATGGCTTCCAGTTCAACAACATTCTCAGCCTTAAATCCTATGGTGGCCTCTTGGGGCAGAGTAATGGCCAACGATAGGTAGGACCCATTAAACTGAAACACCTCCAACATGCAGCCAAAAGGGGCAAGATCGATGTGACGCAGGTTGCGAAATTGTTTGATGGTCAAATTTGTCATCTTGCAATCATGAAAAAGTCGAGCCTCTTGGCCCAACGGGGTCTCAGAGCGCGCCGAGGCAACGCCTGTGCTTGCGATGGCGCTAGACCATAGCTCAGATCGCCAGGCCCAATTCGCATCTGCTGGTTTTTGAAATCCGGAACGCTTAAACTTTCTGCGCAAAATCTGGCTGTCCGCCCGACGAGTAACGCGATCCAACATATTGCGCAAATCCAGCGCCGCGCTACGCAACTGGACCAGTTCCAAGACGGCCATGTCGGGTATTTTTTGAAACCACCGCCGCCATATTTTTGATGACTGGGCAGTAATTACCCGCTCAAACCAATTTTGCACAAAATTAACTCTCTTCAAGAATAGGCATAGGTATCGGCTAGCCTGCTAACAGCTTCAAATTGTTTTTTCCCGTAACGCGGCGCTGCGTATCAGGAGCTTGGCCGGGCCTTGGGACGCAGGACAGAAAATACTTTTGGTCTGGCCTGTGGTCGCTGGCCCGTATTCAAAACCGTTTGTGCCTGCGCCGTTTGCGGCGCAGATACTGCCGTCAGGGTAGCGCGCAGAATATCGGCGGCCATTTTATCAGTAAATGTAATGCCTTTGGGCACATAAAGCGTGGCAACGCTTACATATCCGCCGCGCAGCCCCAGACCTTGCCAGAAATCTCTTTGCGCCGTGGCCAAAGACTGCTGTTTTTGCGGTGAAATACGGGCTAGAACCATTTTTGGGGATTTTTGGATCACCTTAAAGGCGCCGGATGGGGCCGCGGCGCGCAGCAGTTCATCGGCCCCTGTTAGACCGCTAGGTTCTGCCGGTGCAACCGTTAGGGTGATCAATCCAACCTCGTCAAAGCCCTCAACTGTCGGGCATGGGGTGGTAACCAGAAACCCGGCGCCATCCTTTTCCTTGATCAGCTTTCTGGCAATGCAGTAACCTGGCGGACTGGCAAAGGCAGCGCCGGCAGAAAATTGATGCTGTGTGGCGTATTCGACCCTGTCCAGCTTTGGAAATTGCGGCAACTGAATGCATCCGGCCAAAAATAGGGCAGATATCATCAGCCCCCATCGGAGACCTATCCAACGGGTGGCTGTCATAGTCTTACAAATCCATATATTCGTGCTTTTCAGCTTTGCCGCCCGGATGGGTTACCGCGCCTTTGTAGATTTCGCCCACCTGCTGGGAATATTTCCACAGCGCCCCCGAGGCATATATGGTTTCGCGCGGACCAGCCCAGTCGGCTTTACGCTGCGCAAGTTCTTCATCGCTAAGATCAACCGAGATCGAGCCTTCGATAGCATTAAGCGTGATCACGTCACCGTCTTTAAGGAGGGCAATCGGACCGCCATGGGCGGCTTCGGGCCCGACGTGCCCAACACAAAAGCCGCGGGTGGCGCCGGAAAAGCGGCCATCGGTGATGAGCGCAACTTTTTTGCCCATCCCCTGCCCTGATAGCGCCGCAGTTGTGGCCAGCATTTCGCGCATCCCGGGCCCGCCCGAGGGGCCTTCATTGCGGATGACAAACACATCGCCTTCGTCATAATCGCGGCCCTGAACCGCCTCAAAGGCGTCCTGCTCGCATTCGAAAACCCGCGCCGGTCCGGTGAAAATCTGATGCTGCGAGGCCATGCCGGCAACCTTAACAATCGCGCCCTCTGGGGCAAGGTTGCCCTTAAGCCCCACGACACCGCCGGTTTTGGTGATCGGTGTTTTAATCGGGTAAATCACCTTGCCATCGGCTTCACGGGAAATTTTATCCAGCTCTTCGCCCATGGTTTCACCCGATGCGGTGATACAATCTTCGTGAAGCAGGCCTGCTTTGCGCAGCTCTTTCATCACCACGGGCACGCCGCCCACCTCATAAAGGTCTTTGGCCACATATTGCCCGCCCGGTTTAAGGTCGACAAAATACGGCGTATCACGGAAAATTTCGCATACATCTTCAAGATAGAAATCAATCCCCGCCTCATGCGCAATCGCTGGCAAATGCAGACCGGCATTGGTGGATCCGCCCGTGCAGGCCACCACCCGCGCCGCATTTTCAAGCGATTTTAACGTCACCACATCGCGGGCACGGATATTTTTTTCCAAAAGTGTCATCACCGCGCGGCCGGAGGCTTCGGCATATTGATCGCGGCTTTCATAAGGCGCCGGTGCGCCAGATGAATTCATCAGCGCAAGCCCGATCGCCTCGGACACGCAAGCCATAGTATTGGCGGTAAACTGGCCGCCGCAAGCGCCCGCCGAAGGGCAGGCCACCGCTTCAAGCTTTTCCAGCTCACAGGTGCTAAGATTACCGGCCTGATGCTGGCCCACGGCCTCGAACACATCTTGAACCGTCACATCTTTGCCGTCCAGACGGCCCGGCAAAATAGAGCCGCCATAAAGAAACACAGACGGCACATTAAGCCGCACCATGGCCATCATCATCCCGGGCAGGGATTTGTCGCATCCGGCCAGACCGACCAGAGCATCATAGCAATGGCCGCGCATGGTCAATTCGACCGTATCGGCAATCGCTTCGCGGCTGGCCAGCGAGCTGCGCATGCCTTCATGGCCCATGGCAATGCCGTCGGTCACGGTGATGGTGGTAAATTCACGCGGTGTGCCCAGCGCCTGTTTGACCCCCATTTTGGCCGATTGTGCCTGACGATTGAGCGCGATGTTACAGGGCGCTGCCTCGTTCCAACAGGTCGCAACGCCGACCAGTGGTTGATGAATTTCTTCTTCGGTCATGCCCATCGCGTAATAATAGGACCGGTGCGGCGCGCGCGCCGGGCCTTCGGTTACATGGCGACTTGGCAATTTGGCTTTGTCGAACTTGCTCACTGGGAAACCTTTCCTGTTGGGTTTGCATGGTCATACAAAAGCCCTAGCGTCGAGACAAGCCTGATCTGACCTGCTGCTGTATCATCGCACATCAGCGCGCGACCGAAAATGCGGGCTGCATGGCTGTAAATTGACCGTGTCGCCAGATGCGTGTTGCATTCAGTGCTGCCGCGTGTCACAAATTTATATATTATTTTTAAAGATATTTTGAGGATTTTTCACATGTTTGATGATCACCCAAGAACGGCGCCAGCCGATTTTGCATCGCATATTGGCGAACGGTTTCAAATTTGGCGGATTATTATCGGCACAGCCCTGGTAAGTGTACTCTATGTGGCGCTTGTCTCCGGTTTAAGCCTTTTGGGATTTAGATTTTTTCCGGACCTTGCAGACCATATTTTTCTCTCTGATCAGGGGCTGGGTCATAGCCCTGTGGCTTTGGCCGGTTTGTTTGTAACCTTTATACCTGTTTGGATCGGGCTTGCTGTGGTGCTGCCGCTTATGCACCGGCGCACACCGCTGGCGCTTTTGGGGTCATCACACCAGGTCAACTGGCACCACTTTTGGGTTGCTGCCAAAGTGGTCTTGATCCTGGTCCTTGCCTTTGAGATGCTTTTTCAGGTGCCGGCCTTGCTGTTCAACCTCCCACTTTACCAGTCGCACATGCTGCTTGAGCTGCCGCAATGGGCGCTTTGGCTGCTGCCAATGCTGCTGCTTTTGTTTGTGCAAATCGGGGCTGAAGAACTGCTGTTTCGCGGCTATCTTTTGCAAATGATCCACGCCCGTGGTGGCGGCTTTTGGCTGGCAGTGGCTTTGCCATCACTATTCTTTGGATTACTGCACTTTGACCCAACAACTTTTGGACAAAACGCCTACCTAGTGGTGGCCGTTACAACCGTATTGGGAATTTTACTGTGCAAGGTAACGCTGCGCACTGGCAACTTGGGGGCAGCATTGGGCATTCATTTTGCCAATAACCTAACAGTGATGTTTCTGCTTGGTATGGATGGCAATATGAACGGCATGGCGCTGTTTTCGACCGAGTTTGATCTAAAATCATCCATGATGTCGGCAGCTCTAATCCTGCATATCATCGTCATGCTGGCGGTCTACCGCATTTGGACCCGCCGCATGGACAATGCCCGCAGCTTACGCGACGTTCTTTGAAAAGGCCTTGTTTGGTGGCATTTGTCTGGCTAGCATCACGTCAGCCAACCCTGACAGGAGCCAAAGATGACGCCCGGAAAGCACTATCTAAGCTCGGATGAGATACGGCCCTTGGCGGCCAGATCCGATCTTTGGGGTGCGCTGTTGGTGCTGCATTGCTGGGGCGTTGTAGCCTTGGCGCTGGTGCTCTTTTCGCTTTGGCCCAACCTGCTTACTGCTGCAGTGGCCATCTTGATCATTGGATCGCGGCAACTGGGCTTCGCCATTTTAATGCATGAGGCGGCGCATAATGCGCTTTTTCGCAGCCGTGCGCTCAATCAATTTGTCGGTGACTGGCTGTGCGGTCGGCCGATCCTTGCGGATTTGGCCGAATATCGCCAGTACCACTTACAACATCACCGCCACACCCAAAGCGAGGATGATCCTGATTTGCGGCTGTCAAAGCCGTTTCCGACCACCCGCGTATCGCTGCGCCGCAAACTAATCCGCGATATCACCGGCCAAACCGGTCTCAAGCAAAGGGCGCAGCAAATCATGTTTGCCTTTAAAATGGCCGGCGATGTCGAGGATGGACCCAGCTCGCAAGAGCTGGCGCAGGCCTTTTCCGGCAGCTCGCTAGGGCGGGCGGTGATTGCCAATATCGGGGTATTCGTGGTTTTTTGGGCTGTGGGCGCATGGTGGTGGTGGCTGTGTTTTTGGCTTTTGCCATTGCTGACCTGGTATCAACTTGTGCTGCGGGTGCGCAATATTGCCGAACATGGCGCTGTTGAGTTTTCTGATAATCCGCTCAAAAACGTACGCACCACCTATGCCGGGCCCCTCACCCGGCTACTGCTGGCACCCTATTGGGTCAATTACCACCTTGAGCATCACCTGATCATGCATGTGCCCTGCCGTAACCTGCCAAAAATGCACCAGCTTATGCTGCAAAAAGGTCATGGGCCAAAGATGGAGCTGGGCCGCAACTATTGGCAGGTTCTGCTGCAGGCTTCAAGCAAACCTGCCTAAACGCTGCACAGCAGTTTTCATAAAACAGTTGGCAAAACTCGGCGGATCGCCGATTGCAATTTTGTCAAACTGGTCTTATTTGAGTCCAAAGCGCATCGCCATATGGGAACCAAGGCATGAACTGGATCACAAACTACGTCCGCCCCCGGATTAATTCGATCTTTTCGCGGCGTGAAGTCCCGGAAAATCTGTGGTCTAAATGTAGCGGCTGCGGCACCATGCTGTTTCATCGCGAGCTGAGCGAAAATCTAAATGTGTGCACCCAATGCGGCCATCATATGGCGATCAGCCCGCGCGAGCGGTTCACAGGGCTGTTCGATGGCGGGATATTCGTCGAGGTCGAAGTTCCAGAGCCGATCGCCGATCCCCTGCAATTCAAGGATCAAAAGAAATACCCCGACCGGATGAAGGCGGCGCAGAAATCAACCGATGAAAAAGAGGCCATGCTGGTGGCCGAGGGCGACATTGGACGCACCCCGATTGTGGCCGCCGCGCAGGATTTTTCCTTTATGGGCGGATCTATGGGCATGTATGTGGGCAACGCCATTATCGCCGCTGCTGAGCGCGCGGTGGAATTAAAGCGGCCTTTGGTGCTGTTTTCTGCAGCAGGCGGCGCGCGCATGCAAGAAGGCATTTTAAGCTTGATGCAGATGCCGCGCACCACGGTGGCGGTGCAAATGCTCAAAGAAGCCGGCCTGCCCTATATTGTCGTGCTGACCCATCCGACTACCGGCGGCGTTACAGCCTCTTATGCGATGCTGGGCGATGTGCATATTGCCGAACCCAACGCCTTGATTTGTTTTGCCGGCCCACGGGTGATTGAACAGACCATTCGCGAAAAGCTGCCCGAGGGCTTTCAACGGGCCGAATACCTGCTCGATCACGGCATGCTCGACCGCGTGACCCCGCGCGGGGAGATGCGCGATGAACTGATCACCATAACCCGGATGCTGCTGGGTCTAAGCCCGGCGGTCAAGGGCGATCTGCCAAAGCCTGATGCGCCCGCGCCTTCTTCTGCAGACACCGCGCCCGAGCCCTCGGCAGAGACGGCGAAGTCCGCCCCATGACAGCGGCTGGATCCGACATCATCCTTGAGCGGATGATGGCGCTGCACCCCAAAGTGATTGACCTGACATTGGACCGCGTCTGGCGGCTGCTGGCCGCTTTGGACAATCCGCAAAATACCGTACCGCCCGTGGTGCATATTGCCGGCACCAACGGCAAAGGCAGCACATTGGCCATGATCCGCGCAGGTCTTGAGGCCGCAGACAAGCGCGTGCATGCCTATACATCGCCGCATCTGGCGCGGTTTCACGAACGTATCCGGCTGGCAGGAACATTGATCACTGAGCCTGATCTGACAGCTCTGCTGGATGAATGTTATAAAGCCAACGATGGCGCGGATATTACCTATTTTGAAATCACCACCTGCGCCGCGCTGCTGGGCATGGCGCGCAGCGCGGCCGATTATACCCTGCTTGAGGTCGGACTTGGCGGCCGTCTGGATGCCACCAATGTGATCGCAAAGCCGGCGCTGAGCATCATCACGCCGGTCTCGATCGACCACCAACAGTTTCTGGGCGAAACCCTGCCGGAAATTGCCGGTGAAAAGGCCGGCATCATTAAGCGCGGCGTGCCGCTGGTGGTGGGCCCGCAGTCCGATGCCGCGCTTGAGGTGATCGAAGCCAAGGCCAACGCACTTGGCGCGCCGCTGATCGTGCATGGCCAGCACTGGCATGTCAGCGCTGAATATGGCCGGATGATTTACCAAGACGAGCGCGGTCTTCTGGATTTGCCGCTGCCCAACCTGCCCGGGGCGCATCAGCTGCAAAATGCCGGCACCGCTATAGCGGCGCTGCGCGCGCTTGGTCAGCCCAATGAGGTGTGCGAACAGGCCATAAGCATGGCGCAATGGCCGGCGCGAATGCAGCGGCTGCGCGGCGGCCCGCTGGTTGAAACCGCACCGCAAGCCGAGCTATGGCTCGATGGCGGTCACAATCCGGCGGCGAGCAAAGCAATTGCCGCGCATCTGGCCAGCCTGCCTAAGCAGCCGACCTATTTAATCTGTGGAATGCTCAATACCAAAGATGTCGCCGGATATATGCGCCCGCTGGCCAGCGTTGCGCAGGGGCTTTATGGTGTTTCCATCCCCGGCGAGCTTAATACGCTAAAGGCGGAAGAAACCGCTGCGTTTGCCGCCGCGCAAGGCCTTGCGGGTCAAGCGTCTGACAACTTGGAACAGGCTATCAGCCAGATTACAGCCACAGAGCCAGCGGCGCGGATTTTAATCTGCGGCTCACTGTATCTGGCCGGTGCTGTGCTGCGCGAGCATCACTAAAACGCCGCCAAGCAGCCCATAAGCCTTATGCCGTTACCCTGCCCAGTCTGCTGACTGCATTTCGCGCAGGCGGCTGGCGGTGCGTTCAAATTCAAACGTGCCTTCGCCTTCGACATAAAGCATTTCCGGCGCAGCGGCAGCCGAACAGATCAACCGCACGCGGGCCTCATAGAGCGTGTCGATCAGGGTGACAAACCGCTTGGCCTCATTAAAATTGCTGCGGCCCATCTGCGGAATATCCTCGATCACCAGAACCCGCAGATGCTCGGCGATGGCCAGATAATCGGCCGGCCCAAGCGGCTGGCCGCATAGATCATAAAAGGCAAACCGCCCGACCCCGTTAAAATAGCGCGGGATCGGCAGCTTGCGGCCTTTGACAAACAAATGAAAGCGCGCTTCTTCGCCGCCGGTCAAATCGTGCCAAATGCGATCAATTTCCTGTCTTGCTTCAGCGCCGGCCGGGGTAAAATAGACCTGCGTTCCTGCCATGCGGTTTTGCCGGTAATCGGTATTGCCCTGCATCGGGTGGATCACCAGCGCGCGCTCGAACAGCACGATAAAGGGCATGAACAACTGCCGGTTCAACCCGTTTTTATAAAGATCCTTGGGCGGCCGGTTCGAGGTTGTGATCACGGCCACCCCATGCCCGAACAGAAGCTCAAACAACCGCCCGACAATCATCGCATCGGCAATATCTTTAATCTGCATTTCATCCAGCGCCAACAGCTTTAGCCCTGTGGCAATATCTTTGGCAACCTGCGCCAGCGCATCTTTGGTGGCTGTTTTACGCGCCTCGTGCAGCGCGGTTTGGACCTCTTGCATAAAGCTGTGAAAATGCACACGGCGCACGCCATCGCTGAGGGTATCGACAAACAGATCCATTAAAAACGATTTGCCGCACCCGACACCGCCCCAGATATAAAGCCCTTTGGGCGCCGGGGCCGCTTTGCGAAAAAGACCGCGGCGCACCGGGGTAAGCACCGCCTGTTGCAACTGGTCCAGCTCCGGCAAAAGCGCTTCTTGCGCCGCATCGGCCGTGATTTTTTGCTCGGCAACCAGAGCGGTGTATCTATCTGTTACGCTGCGCATATCTGCCAAATACAGCCCAACGCCGCAGAAGAAAAGAGCGCGCTGCTCAAAACTTCCCCAGCGTAAAAATTGACCGCGCATCAAAAAGCCCTGTAGCCTTTGGGGAAAGATCCGCGGGAAAGTAAGGACGCAATGTCAAAATCACCGACCATGTTCACACCCGTGCTAATCGCCAGTTGTATGATCATTTTGATCAGCTTTTTGGTGCGCGCGTCATTTGGAGTGTTTCAAATTCCCATTGCCGAGGATTTTGGCTGGCTGCGGGTTGAATTTTCGCTGGCCATCGCCATCCAGAACCTTGCATGGGGTATCGGCCAGCCCATATTTGGCGCTTTGGCGGAAAAAATTGGCGATCGCCGTGCAATCTTTGCCGGCGGGTTGTTTTATGCAGCAGGCTTGGTCCTTTCCTCTTTTGCGGTGTCGCCAGTGGCGCATCAATTTTACGCTCTGCTGATTGGCTTTGGGGTCGCAGGCACGGGCTTTGGCGTTATTTTAGCGGTGGTCGGCCGTGCCAGCCGCCCCGAGCATCGCTCGATGTCTTTGGCGATTGCAACCGCAGCCGGCAGCGGCGGTCAGGTGATCGGGCCGCCCTTGGCCGAATGGCTTTTGGGGCTGATGAACTGGCCATCCGTCTTTTTGCTATTTGCCGCGGCAATTCTTGGCAGCTTGCTCATCCTGCCGTTGATGCGCGCGCCGGCACTGGCCAGCAAAGACGAGATAGAGCGCTCGATGGGTGAGGTTTTGCGCCACGCTATGCGCGATCCCAGCTTTGCGATGATCTTTTTCGGGTTTTTCAGCTGCGGCTATCAGCTGGGGTTTATATCCGCCCATTTCCCGGCGATGATTACCGAAATGTGCGGCCCGCTGGCCCCCGGCAGCCCGCTGAGCAGCCTTGGCATTACCACAACCTCTGCCTTGGGCGCTTTTGCGCTGTCGGTGATCGGCATTGCCAATGTTGCGGGAACCCTTTTGGCGGGCCATCTGGGCAATAGATTTGCCAAGAAATATCTTTTATCGGCGATTTATCTGGGCCGAACTGTGATTGCTGCCGTCTTTATCATCTTGCCGATGACGCCCTTGAGCGTGCTGCTGTTTTCCGCCTCAATGGGCACGCTGTGGCTGGCCACCGTGCCGCTGACCAGCGGGCTTATCGCGCATTTATACGGGCTTCGCTATATGGGTACGCTCTATGGCATTGTATTTTTCTCGCATCAGCTGGGCAGTTTTCTGGGGGTTTGGCTTGGCGGCCGGATGTATGACGTCTACGGCAGCTATACGGCGGTCTGGTGGGTCGGCATCGGCGTCGGCGCATTCAGCGCTTTGGTGCACCTTCCCGTGCGTGAAGGGCGGTCCGTTGCCGCCGCTGCATAGGCTGCCCAAAGGGGCGATTTCAGCCGCGCCAATCCACTGCCGCGATAATGACGCAATACCGACGCGATACTGCCCTGCCGTTTTACGGTGATCTAGGCTATTCAGGCGCCGCTTGCGGGATCTGATCAAGTACGGCATCGGGGTGGGTATAGGGTAGGCTATGGCCCTCATCCGGGACCACCACCTGCTCTGCATCCGGGTTCCAAGCTGCCATCTTATCCTTGCAATAAAGTGGGATAACGTCATCTGCCGCGCCCCATATGGCAACCACCTTGGTGCCGGCAGCATGGATGCTTTGATGATCTGCTTTAGAGTGCGCCCGCAGACCATTGCGCAAAGACGACAGCACCGACGGCAGAAACCCGCGATATTGCAATTCGCGCTGCTGCCGGTCCACCACAAAGGGCACCGCCGAGTGCAAAGCGCGTTCTTTTTCCGTCCCTTTGCGGTGGCTGCGCCCATAGCCCGCCATGAAAAGCCAATCCCCAATTCCGGGGACCATACGTATAATTTTTGCAAGCGGTCCAAGCTGATGCCCCATGCCTGCAGGTGCCACCAGCACCAAGTTTCGAACCCGCTGTGCAAAGGCCGCCGTATAGGCCGCGACGACCGCCCCGCCCATGGAATAGCCGATCAGCAGGAATTTTTCGTTTTCGCCCAGCGCGTTAAGCAATTCATCCAGATGGCTCACAAAAAATTCCCGATCCTGCGCCGCAGTCGGCCGGTCGGAAAAACCGCGCCCGTAATGGTCATAGACCAGCACCCGATAGCCTTTGGCAACCAGCCCGTCGGCCAGCGCTTCAAAAACAAAAGACGGCGTTGTTAGCCCATGCACACAGACCGCCAGCGGCGCTGATTGCGAGCCAAAATAGCGGTAATGGGTGCGCCCATGTTTGAGGTCGATAAACGCCCCCGGCGCATCCGCGCGGGCATCATCATCCATCACCAACCGTCTGCGCTCGGCAATATAAGGGGCAAAGGCCACCCCTAAAACCAGCAGGCATATCAGCACCCAGATCATTGGAAAGACGCCCAGCGGTCAAGCACATAGCGCGCGGTCATCAGATCAAGATGCGCACCGCCGCCGTTTTTAAACAGGGTGATTTCATCCTCTGATTGACGGACAAAGCGAGCCGCATCGTAATAATCAGCCAAAATATCCAAGCGTTGAATAACACCGCTTTCCAAGGGCGCCTTAAGCTCGCCAATATGCCCAAGAGTGGTGTCATAACTGTCCACGAAAATACGCGACCGGCGCAAAGCATCATCATCCGCTTCGCGCATATCGGGGCGATAAGCGCCAATAAGATCAATATGTTGGCCAGCCTGCAGCCACGCGCCGCAGATAAGAGGCGTTGTCGACATGGTGGCCGAGGTGATAATATCGGCCTGCCCCACAGCCAGCTGCAAATCATCGGCCACCTGCATCCGCTCGTCGCCCTCAGCCAAAGCTTCGGCCGCGGCGCGGGTACGGTTCCAGACGGTAAACCGCGCGTCGGGAAATCCGGCGGCATAGGCTGCGCGCAGAGACCGGGCCACGGTGCCTGCACCGATAATTAGGATGTTGCGGCTGTCGGGGCGGGCCAGCCGCTTGGCTGCCCAAAGGCTGTCACCGGCGGTTTTCCATTTGGTCACCAGATGAAAATCAACCAAGGCCTCAAGCTCGCCGCTGCGGTCAGAAAAAAGGCTGACCGCCCCATTGACCATAGGGGTGCCACGGCCCGGGTTTTGCGGGAAAACAGTGGCTGATTTTACCACAAGTCCCAGCCTGTCAACCCATGCAGAGCGTGATAAAAGCGTATCAGGATCCCGGTACAGGAACGTATCGGCAATTTCCGCCTTCGGGCGCGCATGGCCGGCAGCAAAGGCGTCGGTCAGCCCGATCCAGTCAAGGTGTTTCTCGCCTTCGTCAAAGGGAATATATGCAAATTTCATTGTGCCTCCGCAGCGCTCAAAAGCCCGTGCGACACCAGACAGTCGGCCCAGCCATCTGCATCTTTAAACAGATGGGTCTGCCAGCCGCGCGCTGCTGCCGCAGCAATATTCTGCGGCAGATCATCGGCAAATAGCAAGCCTTTCGGCGCATATCCACTGCCCTCCTCCAACGCTGCATAAATTGCCGGATCGGGTTTGATAATTTGCAAATGTCCAGAAATATAGCGCTCGTCAAACTCGTTTAGAAACCCATAGCGGTTTTGCGCCTGCTCAAAGGGGTGCACTCCGAAATTACTGAGCGCCAAAACCGGGGTACCTTTGGCCTTAAGCGCCCGCAGTAGCCGCACAGATCGGGGTATTTCGGGGCCAGCAATGGCAAGCCAGTTGTCCTGCCAAAGCCTGATCTCGGTTTTCCATTGCGGATAGTCCAGCGCCAGCTGCTGAAGCGTTCCGGTAAAATCAGCGCCGCAATCTATTGCGGCATTGGCGTCGATTATCGGCACCTGTTTAAAAAATTCCTGACGGCGCTCAGCTCCTAAAGCCTGATCAAAATACCGCTCTGGCACCCATTCGATCAATACATTGCCAATGTCAAAAACCACTGCTGAAATCTCTGCCATATGAAAAAGCTCCTTTTTAAATCAAATGCATTACTGACGGTATTTTGCTGCCCGCGCACGCGGAGCAGCCCCGGTAACCGTATCGCGCCAGACGGTGAACAAGCCAGAGCCAAGGATCAGCGCAATGCCCAGCCAGGTAAAGCCATCAGGCCATTGAGCAAAGATTACAACACCCCAAAACACCGCCATCAGCATGGCAACATATTCAAACGGGGCCACAAAGCCAGCCTCATTTTGCTTGTAGGCTTGCGAAATCAGCAGACCGCCAAAAGCACTTGCAACCCCGATCACGATCAAAAGCCAATAGTCAGCCACGGCCGGGCTTTCCCATGCGCGCAGTAAAAACGTTAGCGAAACATCGCTTCCAGTGTCAAACCGGCCATCGCCCAACCCCAAGCCGACAGCTGCGGAAACGCATAGGAACGTCACCTGAATGTAAAATGTCAACGTAGCGGCGCTTTCCGTCACCCCGAGCCTGCGGGTTAGAACATTCAGCGTGGCATAGCACACCGCCGCGAGCATCGGCAGCAGGGACACCAGTTGAAACGCGCTGGTGCCCGGACGGACAATAAACATCACCCCGATCAGGCCAAGCGCCACCGCGCTCCACCGTCTTGGGCCGACAGTTTCACCCAAAAAGATCACTGAAAATACCGTGATGACCAAGGGGCTGATGAAAAATATCGCCACCGCATCGGCGATGGGCATGGCGGCCAGTCCCATAAAGAAAAACGTATTGGCACAGACCACGCAGAAGCCGCGCATCAAATGCATCTTTAAGCGTTTGGTGCGCAAACAGCGCAGACCACCGCTAAAGGGCATGATCAGCGCGAAGAACACCGCCATACCGATCACAGTGCGCACCAAGACCACCTCATGCAGCGGATAGGCGTCGCTGAGCAATTTGATCGCCACATCGTTGAGCGAAAAGCAAAACATCGCACCGATGGCGCATAGCGCACCTATAAGGTTCGTTCTGGCACTATTGGCCTGCATGCGGTCTCCGATAAATTAAGGGGTCATTCAATCTATTAGGATCCTGCTTTGGCTTTGCGCAGGGTGGTTTCTAATGCGTTCAGAAAACGCGAACGATCAGATTTTGTAAAGCTTTTTCCGCCGCCTTGGCGAAACGGATCCGCAGCCCTTAAATCCGCCATCAAATCGCGGGTTGCCAGAACATTGCCAATATTGGCCGCCGTCAGCGTTTCGCCGTTGTGCTTTAGCACCATGGCGCCGCCTTCGATACATTTAGCCGCCAGTGGGATATCACCGGTGATCACCACATCGCCCTGCCCTGCGCGCTCGGCAATCCACATGTCGGCCACATCCGGCCCGTCAGGAACAATAATGGTTTCCACCAGCGGATTTTGCGAAGGGCGCAAGCCGCCGTTGCTTACAACATAAATTTTGAC